>NZ_JBWKAW010000010.1:0-292413 GCF_056437345.1 Kitasatospora sp. NPDC042419 | reverse complement strand
CCGGTCGAGGTGTTCGGCGCCCCCGACGGCCCGCAGACCGACGCCGAGGTGACCGCCATCCGCGCCCTGGTCGCCGACGTCGAGCACGCCCAGCACAACGAACTGGTCGACCGGTTCCTCGACCTCTTCCGCCACCAGGACCCGGTCTGGACCACCGGCCACGGCAAGCGACTCTCCGGCTTCGAGGAGATCGCCGCCTTCACCCGCAAGGTCCTGCCCGGCGCGACGACCGAGTCCACCGCCGTCTACGACGTCGAGCGCGTCCTGTTCCTGCGACCCGACATCGCCGCGGTCAACGTCCGCCAGCAACCCGTCCACCCCGACGGCACCCGGATCACCGACCGACCCGAAGGCCGCCCCTTCTACATCCTCGTCAAGGAAGACGACACCTGGCGCATCGCCGCCGCCCAGAACACCCTCGTAGCCGACTGACAGCCCTACACACCCCCACCCGGCCGGCCCGGGGCACACCGCCCCGGGCCGGCGGGGGTGAGCCGGACCACGGTGGCCGACCCGGCACGTCCCGTCCCGGCCGGACCTACGGGGGTTGGGGACCGGTCTCTTCCTGCTGGGATCACTCGGGGCCCTGGTCGCCTACGCGGTGCCGGCCGGGCGATGACCCGGCGCGTGGACCGTGCCCGGCCGCCGCCAAGGCCGAGACCGAGGCCAGGGCCAAGGCCGAGACCAGGGCCGGCACCGGCGCCGCGCCACCGCCCCGCGGGCGGGATCAGCAGGTGGCGCGGTACGGGACGTCGGGCAGGTAGCCGTGCCAGGCGGTCCGGTCCAGCCCGCCGCCCGCCCGCCGGCAGACGTCCGCCGCGGCGGCGGCCGGGGTGACGTCGATCCGCTGGAGCGGGGCGTGGGCCCCGGCCACGTGGACGGTGGCGCCATCCGGTGAGAAGGCGAGGTCGTGCACACCGTCGCCGGCGGTGGGGATCGGCGCGCCGACGGGGAGGCGGGAGTCGAGGTCCCAGAGCTGGACCACACGGTCCTGGTAGGCGACGGCGAGCGTCCGGCCGTCCGGGGAGAAAGCGAGGGCCACGGCCGGCGCCGCGCCGAGGTCGGCGCGGATCAGCACGCCGAGGCGGCGCGTGAGGCCGCCGTCCCACAGGGTGACCCGCCCGGCCCGCTCACCGGCGGCGAGGTACCTGCCGTCGGCGCTGAACTCCAGTGACTCCACGGCCGCTCCCGGGCTCTGCGGCCGCGGCATCATCGTCATCGTCGACAGGTCGACGAGCTCGCCGGAGCCGGTGACGAGCAGGCGGCCGGCGGGGTCGACGGCCAGGACTCCCCCCTTCGACCGCCGGATGCCCCCGGTCACCCGGCCCTCGGCGGGATCCCAGAGGTCGATCCCCGACGACACGGCCGCCAGGATCACCCGGCCGTCCGGGGCGAGGGCGATGTCCGCCGACCGGTTGCGGTCCGGCGGCTCGCCGGCCATCGCCGTCGGACCGTTCCGCCCGACGTCCCAGAGCCCGATGCTCCGCGCGAAGCCCGCTCCCTTGGTGCTGTAGGCGAGTCGGGCGCCGTCCGGCCGGAAGGCCAGCGACACCTCGCAGGGCGGCGGGACCAGGCCTACCGGCGGAGCCGGATCCGATTCGGGCCGGCTCCGGCAGGGCAGTCCCGGTAGGTCGGCCACCGGTGCGCCGCTGCGCCCGTCGACGATGCCGAAGCGCCCCGTCCCGTCCTCCCCCGGCGGCCGCGCGGTGACGAGCAGGCCGCCGTCCGGGCTGAACTCCGCCGCCAGCGAGGCCTCCGGCTGCCAGTCGGCCCGGACGGCACGGCTCACGTCGAGGGTGCGGACCACCGATTCCGATCCCGGCTCCGGGCCGGCCAGGAAGCGGAGCCGCCCGCTCCCCGGGTCGACCCTCGCCTCGGCGGGGATCTCCCCGTTGGTCGGGTAGATCAGGACCGGCCACTCCGGAGTGTCCAGCCGCCAGAGCAGCACCTCGCCACCGGTCACCGCGACCAGGTAGCCGTCGTCCGTGCTGTACCCGATCTGCTGCACCCGGCGGTACTCCACGAACGGCCTCTCGCCGCCGGTGGCGACGTCCAGGATCCGGATGTCGCCCTCGACCACCCGCGCCAGCAGGCGACCGCCGGCGACGAACCGGTACGGCTCCTCGAAGCAGTCACGAGCGGCGGTCCAGGTGACCGGCAGCCTCCTCCGCTCGGCGACGTCCCAGATCTCCGGCGGCTGCCCGGGGGTGCAGAGCGCGAGCAGCCGACCGTCCGGGCTCACCGTCACGTCCGGGGCGTTCACGTCGAACGGGCGGCGTTCCTCGTTGAACCGCCGCAGCGTCAACCCGGAGATCGGGATACCGACCGGTTCCACCGCCGGCCCCCGGGGCGCCCGGAACTCCAGGAGCGCCTGTCCGCTCTCGGCGTCCCACAGCGTGGTCACGTACTCGGTGGGTGTCCGGTCGTAGCCGACCACCTGCCGCCCGCTCTGACTCATCTCGGCGCCGCCCGCCGCCGGGCCGAGCACCCGGTCGGGTGTGCGGCCGGTCAGGTCCCGCACCGAGACCCGGCCGGCGTCCTCTTCCCTCCGCTCGTCCGGGAAGAAGGTCACGGTGTCCCCGTCGCCGCGCTTCCAGCCGATCCGGTCCACGTCCTCGCCCAGGCCGGGGAGGGTGCGGACGGGTGCCCCGGTCTCCACGTCCCGGACGGTGACGCGGTCGGGGCCGAGGCTGGTGAGCGTGCGGCCGTCGGAGCCGAGGTAGCGGGCGGTGCGCGGGTCGCCGTCGGGATCGGTGTAGGCGTCGAGCTCCTGCTGCGCCATGACGGCGAGCACGGCGGACCGGGTCTCCGGCAGGTCGGCCAGCCGCCAGGCCGCGAGGCCGAGCCGCATGGCGGTGCGCGGGTCGGCCAGCCGCATGGCGGTGGCGACGCCCGCGATCCGGCGCGCCTCGGCCTCGACGCGGCGCCGCTCACCGACCCGGTTCTGCTGCCAGGCGACCAGGCCGGCCGTCAGGGCGAGCACCAGGACCGCGCAGAGCACACCGGTGAGCGCGCGCCGGCGGTGGCGTTCGCGGCGGCGCGCGGCGCGGCTCGCGGTGAGGAACTCCCGCTCCAGCGGGGTGAGGTCGTCCGGGGCGCCGCCGTCGCCGGCCGGGAACCGCTCCGCCGCGGCGGACAGCCGCTGTCCCCGGTACAGCGCGTCGGCGTCCCGGCCCAGGCCCGCCCAGGTGTGGGCCGCCTCGCTCAGGCGGCGCTGGAGGTGCAGGCGTTCGCGGTCCTCGTCGATCCAGCCGCGCAGCCGGGGCCAGGCGGTGAGCAGCGCCTCGTGGGCGAGGTCGACCGTGGACTCGGTGAGGGTGATCAGCCGGGCGCGGGCGAGCTGTTCGAGGACGAGCGCCGTGTCGGCGCCGGCCGGGTCCTCGGGGCCGGTTGGGTCGTCGGCGCCGGCCGGGTCGAACTCGGCGCGGGCCGTGGGCCGCCTGGTGTCCTGGGTCCCCTGCCCCGGCATGACCAGCCGCAGCAGCACCCGGCGGGCGGCGGCGGCCTGCCCCGGAGTGAGGCCCGCGTAGAACTCCTCGGCGGTGCGGGCGAGCGCGCCGTGCAGGCCGCCGGCCGCCTCGTACGCGCTCTCGGCGAGGGTGCGGCCGTGACGGCGGCGCCAGGTCTCCAGCAGGACGTGCGAGAGCAGCGGCAGGCCGCCCGGCTCGTCGGCGAGCTCGCGGACGATCCGGGCGGTGAGCAGCCGTTCGACGACGAGGCCACGGGCGGCGGCGGGCCGGACCACGACGTCGCGCAGCTCGTCCGGGCTCATCGGGGTGACCAGCTGGGTGGTGTCCCGGAGGGCCTCCGCGAGCGGACCGTGGGCGGCGCAGTGGCCGAAGAAGTCGGCACGGACGGCCAGCACCACGCGGGCGCCGCGCTCCGGCTCGGCGGCGGCGAGCAGCAGCTCGAAGAAGCGGGCGCGTTCGGCGACATCGGTGCAGAGCGTGAACACCTCCTCGAACTGGTCGACGAGCAGCACCACGCCCGGCCCGGTGTTCTCCGGGGCGAGCAGCTCCGCGTGGCTGCGGGCGGGCTCCGGGCCGGGTGTGAGGATGCGGATCGCGGTGGGGCGGTGCGGGCCGGTGGCCTCCCGCAGGGCGGGCACCAGGCCGGCACGCAGCAGTGAGGACTTGCCGCTGCCGGACGGTCCGACCAGCGCGATGACCCGCCGTTCGCGGATCAGCCCGGTCAGTCGGGCGACCAGGCGCTCCCGCCCGAAGAACAGCTCCCGGTCCTCCGGCTCGAACCTGGCCAGCCCGAGGTACGGCGCGTCGGCCGGGTCGTCGGCGGCCGCCGCGCGCTCGGCGAGTTCGCGGCTCGCCAGCTGCCAGCGCTCGGTCCACTCGTCGGCGTCGCCGCCGCACGCGCCGACGTAGGCGAGGACGACGGGCAGGGTCGGCAGCCGGTCGCCGGAGGCGGCCTGGGCGAGCGCGGCCGGTGAGTAGTGCGCGCGGGCCGCCATGGCCCGGTAGGTGAGGCCGCCGGCCTCCTGCCGGAGCCTTCGCAGCTCGCCGGCGAAGCGCTCGGCCGGCCCGGCCGCCGGATCCAGCGGCCGCTCCCGACGCCCCATCCCGTCCCCCCGTTCCCGGCGCCCGTCCCCGGGTCCCCGGCCGCCCGTTCCCGCCGCCCGTCCCCCGACGTCGGCGCTGACGCCGGCGCTCAGACCGACGTCGTACGGCCGCCCACGGTAGGCACGCGAACCCGTTGCCAGCAAGACTCCTGACACCTCGTCGGACTTTCGTCCACGGCGGTGCGGGGGCCAGCCGGACAACGCTCCGGCAGCGGGGGCCGAGGTCAGGGCGGCAGTCGCCGACCCGGCACGGGAGGAGCCGTAGCCGACGGCGGCGGCAGCAGTCGTCGCGGTAGTGGTCGTAGTCGCGGCCGTGGTCGTGGCCCGGCCCTGGCCGTGGTCGCTCGCGGTGGGCAGCCGAGCCGGCCGGACGTCAGTCGTCCTCCCGCTTCGCGGAGACACCGCCACCGCCCGGGCGCGGGCCGGGACCGATTCCTGGGAGGAGCCGGTCGACGTCCGGCCCGTCGGCGCCCTCGACGTCGACGGCGCCCCTCACGTGCAGGGCGAGGTGGGCGAAGCGGGGCGCCAACCGCGCCAGGGCAGCCAACGGCTCGCCCTCGCAGTCCGACCGCCCGATCCGCAGGTCGGGAATGGTCAGGCTTTCGAGCTGAGGGAGGACCGGCGAGTCCGCGAGCGCCGAGAACAGCTCGAACGAGGTCGCGTCGAACTCCGAGCCGCCGAGGTCGAGGTGCCTCAGTGCCGGAAACCCCTCGATGGTCAGCTCGTCGAGCTGCTCGACGGGGCAGCACGCGCCGAAGACGTCACACTCGGCCTCCACCACCAGCGACACCACGCCGCGCGTCCACCCGAGATCGACGAGGGCGCCGTCGTCGGTCGCGGGACCGCGGACCCGGAGCCGGGTCAGGCCGTCGTGGAGGACGGAGCCGAACAGGAAGGCCCCCTCCAGTTCCAGGGACCGCAGGGCGGGCAGCGAATCCCACATCGCCGTCCGCACCAGCGCGTCACCGTGGTTGTCCATGGGATCGATCCGGCCGCCCGTCGACGTCGTGCCGTCCTCGTAGAGGAACTCGAAGCCGTAGCCGAAGGACAGGAGCTCAAGGCGGGGGCGCGGACGGCCGGCGAGCGAGCGGGCGGCGTGTTCGGCGGAGTGGTGGTAGTCGGTGAGACGCAGGTCGAGCACGCGCAGCCGGTGGGCGACGGGGTGGGACAGCAGGGCGTCGATCAGCGCGCCCTCCCACCGCTCGGGGTCGGTGAGGTCGACGGCCGCGGCGTACGGGTGGTCCGTCAGGAGCCCCTCGACCAGCGCCCGACGCCCCGGCCCGGTGTCCTCGGCCAGGGCGAACCGCGCCTCGTCGAGGAAACCGCGCCTCCAGGTGAACCGCCAGGAACCGTCCGTGCGCAGCCCGTCGAGACCGAGCCGCCGCTCCACCTCCTCGTAGAGCGCGGCGAGCCGGGCTCGCTCCCCGCCATCGGCCCCGCCATCGACCCCGGCTCCGGCTCCGGCTCCGGCATCTCGCTCGCGCCCGTGCCCGCGCCCGTGCCCGCGCTCGTACTCGCACTCCAGGCGGATCGCCGCTCCCCGCGGGTCGCCCGCAGCGGTCAGCAGATCCGCGTAGGCGAGCCACGCCTCCCCGTCGTCCGTCTCCGGAACGTCCGTCACAACGAAAGAGTGCACACCGGTCTCCAGGTCTTCGCGGCGTCCTGACGGGACGGGACCCGGACGCGCAGTCGTCGGCAGCACTCTAGACGCGGCCACCGACAGGCAACCCCGGCGTGGGCGAGGGCCGTTCGGTGCGGACTCGGCGCGCCGCACCGGGCGCGGGCGCTCGGCGGCCGCCGCTCACACCCGCGCCGGCGGGCCGCGGCCGGCGTGCCGTCGTGATCAGGCTGCTTCCGGCCGTCAGGCCGTGGTGCGGTCGGGAAGCAGGCGGGCGCGCAGGAACGCGAGGACTTCGTCGCGGGCTTGCACCGTGGGGTGGCCTTCCTCGTCGACGAGGTGCGCGGTGAGCACGCTGTGGGGGGTCCGGACCAGGTCGCGGAAGAACGGCGGTGGTTCGGGGTTCGCGTATTCGCCGGGGAGGACGCGGCCGTCGAAGCGGTCGCCGAGCAGTTGTGCGTAGGCGGCGAAGCGTTGGCCGGTGCACCACTTGTCGGTGTCGAAGCGCAGGCCGAGTGCGGTGAGTCCGTCGCGCTCGAACCGATCCCGGATGGCGGCCTCGTCCTCGGGCGACAGCTCCAGGGCGGCCGGGTCGTCCAGTGGCAACGAGGGCTGGCCGAGGACCGGGGCGATGACGGCCGGTTCCAGCGTCATGCTCAGCGCGAAGTTGCCGGTGAAGCACATCCCCACCGCGCCGACGCCCGGTCCGCCGCACTCGTCGTGCGCGGTCCTGGCCAGCGCCCGCAGCCACACCGCCACCGGACTCGTGCCACCGCCCGCGAACGCCCTGAACTCCTCACTGACGCAAGCCCGTTTGAGGATCGGCTCGGCGAGCTCGACGGTGGGATACGCCCCGTCGACGCCGAAGAGCGAGGGCACGTAGACGGTGAACCCCGCATCGCGCACCCACCCGGCGAAGCGCACTACGTCGGGGCTGATGCCCGGCATTTCAGGCATCACGACCACCGCGGGCCCGCTGCCGGCCACGTGGACGGTCTTCTGGCCCCCGGACAGCGAGAGCACGCGTTTCGCAAAGCCGTCCAGCCCGGCGCCGTCGTCGACACCCATGATCTGCGCCCCCACTATACGATCGATCGGTCGTAATCATTGCGCACACTACACGACCGATCGATCGCATACCATGGGCGCATGGCCCCGGACACCCCCGACTCCGCCCCGGATTCCCCCTCGCCGCGCACCGACGGCCGCCGCGCCCGCGGCGACCGGACGCGGCACGAAGTCGCCCGGCAGGCAGCCATGTCCGCGACCGTGCACGGGCTGGACGCCATCACCGTCGGCGCGCTCGCCGCCCGGACCGGGCACAGCAAGAGCGGCATCCTCACGGTGTTCGCCAACCGGGAAGCCATCCAGATCGCCGCCGTCGCCGAAGCCCGCGCCCTGTACCTGCGGCACGTCGTCGAGCCGTCGTGGCCCTCCGCCCCGGGGCGGCCCCGGCTCCGCGCCCTGCTCGACAACTGGGTCGCCTACCTGCGCGCCGGCGTCTTCCCCGGCGGGTGTTTCATCACCACGACCTCGGTCGAATACGGCCGCCGCAAAGGCCCCGTCGCCGACGCGGTGCGCGACCTCGTCCGCGAGTGGCTGCACCTGCTGGAGTCCGAACTGTCCGCCGCCGGCAGCCGCTTCCCCGCCGACGACGCCTTCCGCATCGACGCCTACCTGCGCACCGGCAACACCCGCTACCAACTCTTCGGCGACGAACTCGATTTGGACCGCGCCAAACGCCTGTCCCTGGACGTGCTCAGCGCCTGACGCCGACGCTCGAAGGCGTCTGCGGCGGCAGTACGTCTGGCGCAGGATCCGAATCCCGGCAGCACCTCCCGCGCCCTGCTGCGCGACGCCGTCAACGCCCTGCCCGAGGGTCCCGGCGGCCCCTTGCTCCCCTCAAGTCCGCTGCCCTGTAAGGGATTCAGCCATTCTGCGTGTCCGCACCACACGCGAACACCGGAGGCGTCAGTCTGGTGAGAGGTTGAGGGGGGCCGGTGTCGGGCCCTGTTCACCCGTTCCGCCGTTCCCCTGTCCGCCTCTGCCGGAAGTGTTCTTCATGAGTTCACCGCCGTCGTTCTTCTCACAGGCCGGCAATTTCGGGAGTGCGGTCACGGGGGGTGTGGATCCCCGGACCGGACTGTTCAACGTGCGGATCTCGTTGGGGAATCTGGTCGGCAACCGCAATCTCGGGCCGTCGCTGCCGCTGGTACTGGGCTACTCGCCGCTCAACGGCACCGATGCGGGCCTGGGGCGGGGCGTCTCGCTGGGGCTGACCGCCTACGACCGGGACAACCGGCTGCTCGTCCTGGCGTCCGGCGAGCAGTACAAGGTCCAGGAGACCGACAGCGCGGTCGTCCTGAGGCAGAAGAAGCTCGACACGGTGCGCGTCACCAAGGACCGGGACGCGTACCGCCTGGTGCACAAGTCCGGCGACGTGGAGATCCTCACCGGGCCGCGGAAGGCGTCCGGCCTCAAGGTGCCCACCGCGCTGCTCACGCCGGCCGGGCACTCCCTCGGCCTGACCTGGGACTTCGGCGCCGGCCCGGTGCCGCGGCTCAAGGCGGTGAACGACGAGAGCGACACCCTGCTGACCGTGGACTACACCGGAAGCGCCAAGGCCACCCTGACGGTGCTGCCGGGGCGCTCCGAGGGGTACCGCGTCGAACTGCGCTTCCAGAACGGCCTGCTGTCGAGCGTGCACCACTTCGGGCTCGGCGCGGACGCGCCGCTGGTGTGGAGCTTCACCTCCGAACCGGTGGGCCGACAGGGGGCATGGGGTTCCTGGATCACCGGTGTGAGCATGCCCGGCGGGATGTCCGAGACCGTCTCCTACTCGCAGGGCGCGACGGGTCACCGGTTCCCGGACTCCGCCCGGCTGCCGGCCCTGCCCTACGTGACGCGGTACGTCCGCAAGCCGGGCGGCGGCCAGCCGCAGACCGAGGTGGACTACGGCTACACCGACAACAACTTCCTCGGCGGCCACTCCGGCGCCGCCTGGAACGCCGACCTCGACAGTCTGTACGGGGTCCTGACCGGCTACACCTACGGTTCCACCGAGTCGGTCACCACCGGCGGCGGCACCACGAGGACCACCCGCACCTTCGACAACTACCACCTGCAGACGGACGAGACGACGATCCGCAACGGCTGTTCCCGGCGGGTGCGGACCGAGTACTACGCGGTGGTCGGCCGGCGGTTCGAGCAGCAGGACGACCGCTTCCAGCTCCCGAAGACCCGCACCGTCACCTGGACCGACCCGAACGGCCGATCGCGCGACGAGGTCACGCGGACCGACTTCGACGACGCCGGCAACCCGCGTAGCCGCACCGACGCCGACGGGACCCGGACCGACTGGGAGTTCTACCCGGCGGGCGGCAGCGGATCGGACTGCCCGCCCGACCCGCACGGATTCACCCGGTGGCTCAAGGCCGTCACGCACACGCCGCCGGGCACCGGGTTCGACGCGCCCACCGTCAGGACGTCCTACTCCTACACCTCGTACGCGACACCGGACGCGCGGGTGTCCACCGCGGTGCTGAAGTCCTCGGAGCGGCGGTACGCCGACGGCCGGCTGCTGCGGCGGGAGGACCTCGCGTACGGCACCTCGGGCGCGGAGTTCGGCCGCATCACCGGGCTGGCCGAGGCCGAGTTCCCGGACGGCGAGGGCGGCGACTCCTACACCGCGTCCCACGCCTTCACCTTCCAGGCGGACGGCGAGGCGCTGGTCCAGACGCACCGCCTGACGACCCATGACGGGCTGACGACGACGCGCTCGCAGCGGCGTTCTCGGTTCACCGGGCGCCTGTGGTCGGCCACCGATCCGCAGGGCAACACCGTGACCACGAGCTACGACGGCCTGGGCCGTGCGCTGACCCGCACCGTCCACCCGGGCACCCCGTACGAGGCGACCGAGACCCACGCCTACGAGGTCGCGACCTCCGCCCCGTTCGTCACGACATCCACGGACCCGCTGGGCAACCAGTGGCGCGCCGGCTTCGACGGCGCGGGGCGGCCGGTCCTGGGCGAGCACCGGCCCGCCGGCGGCGACGGCACCTGGCAGGTCGTCCGGCGGGTGAGCTACGACCAACTGGGCCGCACGGCAACGGATTCGGTGACGGACCACCTGCCCGACGGCGGTGGCAGGGCGGCCGGGCTGACCCGGACCCTGTCCTACGACGACTGGGGCGGGCTGTCGGCCGTCGCCTGCGACGACGGCACCGGGCGGCTCACCCGGGTCGACCCGGTCGCACTGACGGCCACGGTCCAGCAGCTGGGCGGCGGCAGCCCGGTGTCCGGAACAGGGGTGACCACCTTCGACACCCGGGGCGAGCCGGTGGCAACCGAGCGGTTCGACCTCAAGGGCACCCCCTCGGGCCGGCGCGCGCTGGAGCACGACGGCTGGGGCCGGCTGCGCCGCGAGACCGACGAGTCGGGGAACACCACGGCGTACGACTACGACGCGCGCGGCCGGCTCACCCGCACCACCCTGCCGGACGGCACGGCCGTCACCCGCGCCTACGCACCGTTCTCCTCCGAGGGCCTCGCCACGACGCTCACCGTGGCCGGAAACCCCTACGGCGCACAGGTCTTCGACGGCCTGGGCCGGCTGACCGGCAGCAGCTCCGGCGGCCGCACCTGGTCCTACCGGTACGCCCAGGACAGCGACCCGCTCCCCACCCAGGTCACCACGCCCGACCGGCGGCGGATCACGTACGCGTTCGTCCCCCAGCTCGGCAACGCCGTCTCCCGGGTCCAGGCCGACTCCCCCACCCAGAGCCTCACCCAGAGCCTCCGGCACGACCCCGTCTCCGGCTTCCTGACGAGCGCGCAGGAGGCCGACGTCACGGTGACGCGCGACTACACCCGGCCCGGCCTGCCCCGCACCGAGACCACCACCCGCTCCGGCGGTCCCGACGCCACCGCGCGATGGGCCTTCACGCCCGGCGGCCTGGAAACCGGCTACACCGGGGTGGACGGCACCACCCGGCAGACCGTGCGGGACACCTTCGGCCGGATCACCGCCGTCACCGACCCGGCCATGGGCGTGTCGCTGAGCTACGACACCGACGGCCGCCCGACCTCGTGGACCGTCAGGGACCCGCAGTCCGGGTACACCCTCACCACCACGCTGACGCTGGACGACTTCGGCCGCGAGGTGACGCGCTCGACCAGGGACAGCCGGGGCCGCACCTGGTCGCTCACCCAGCAGTGGCTGGCCAACGACCTCCTCGCCCGCAGGACGTCCACCTCCGGCACGGAACTGCTGCGCGACGAGACCTTCGGCTACGACGGCCGCAACCGGCTCACCACCTACACCTGCGCCGGATCGACGCCTCCGACGGACGCCCGGGGCAACGGGATCACCGCTCAGACCTTCGACCACGACGCCTTCGGCAACGTCACCCGGTGCCGGTCGCAGTACGCCGACGGCTCCGACACCGCCACCTACCTGTACGAGAACCCGTCCGACCCGTGCCAGCTCACCGGCATCACCCACACCGGCGGCACCCACCCGCCCCGGATCACGCTGGCCTACGACGCGGCCGGGCGGCTGACCACCGACCAGGCCGGACGCACCCTCACCTACGACCCGCTCGGACGGCTGCGCTCGACGGGCCCGGCGAACGAGTACGGCTACGACCCGCTCAACCGGCTGCTCACCCAGCGGACCGACGGGCGCACCACCGTCCTGCACTACCGCGGCGAATCCCTCGCCGCGGTCACGGAGGACGGCCGGCCCGCCCGCCTCCTGCAGCTCGGCAACGGCGCCTACGTGGCCCAGTCCCGCGACGGACGGACCCGGCTGCTCGCGACGGACGGCGCCGGCACCGTCCACCTGGCGGCCGGTGCCGAGGGCCAGGAGCCGTACGCCCGCACCCCGTACGGCGAGCGGCCGGTGGGCGGCGCCGACAGCGTGCCGGGCTTCACCGGCCAGCGGAGCGACCCGGTGACCGGCTGGTACCACCTCGGCAACGGGGCCCGCGCCTACGATCCCGTCCTGCTGCGGTTCACCACCCCCGACACCCTGAGCCCCTTCGGCGCGGGCGGCGTCAACCCCTACGCGTACTGCGCGGGCGACCCCGTCAACCGGGTCGACCCCTCGGGCCACCTGAGCTGGCAGGCCTGGCTCGGCATCGGCCTGGGCATCGCGGGCCTCGCCCTGGCCGCCGTCACCGGCGGCATGGCCATCGTCGCCGCCGGCGGGGTGATGGCCGCGATCGGCGCCGCCTCCGCCACCACCCTGGTCGTCGGCGCACTCGGCGTCGCCTCCGACGTCACCGCCATCGCGAGCGGTGCCCTGGAAAGCGCCTCCCCCAAGGCCTCGGCCGTCCTCGGCTGGGTCTCGCTCGGCACCGGGGCGGCCGGGCTCGCCGAGGGCGGCGCGAGCCTGGCCCGCCTCGCGACCAAGCGCGCCCCGGGCTTCGCCGGGGAGGCCGCGCGCGCCCTCGGCGAACAGGTGAGTGCGGACCCCGGGCTCGAACTGAAGCTCGGCAGGACCAGGCCCGAAGTCCACGGTCGACCGATCGTCCTGCCGGAGAGGACTCCCCACGAGTTCTTCGCCGTGGAGAACGCCAACGGCGCGAAGGTGTGGGTCAGCCAGGATCCGGTCGACGGCGGCATGGTCAGGGAGATCGCCGCGGACGCGCTGCAACGCGGCAAGAAGGTCGACATCCTCAGCGGCACGCACGGCGGCGAGCTCGGGGAGCGGACCGGCGCGCACACGGAGGTGGACTTCTACTTCGAGGACCTCGGCGACGAAGCGAGGATGACCAAGGAGAGGATGCGGGGGCCGAAGAGGAGCCGCTGGGACAGGCGGGTGAACGTGTACAACACCCCCTACCTGTCGTCCTACCGGATCGGTCAGATCCTCCGCGGCGACTCCAGCCACGAGATCATCGCGGCGTTCTGCTTCAGCCGCAACGACGACGCCGTCCTGGAATCCCTCGGCCTGGGAGCCACCTACTCGTACTCGCCGAACGTGGCTTCCTACCACACGGCACTCTGAGGCCCCCGCCGCGCGCGCCACCACACCATCCCGCACGGACCAAGGAGGAAATGCGTGTCGACCTGGACGAGCGTGTCGAAGCTCTCGATCATCCTCGTGAGCGGAGACGAGACGTGCGACATCTACGCGAACGGACGGAACCGGATCGGCGTGATGATCAGTGTCGCGCCCACCGACGACGACGGGGATCCCGTCGAGGTCGACGCCGACCACCTGCTCAGCCGCCTGTGGCTGATCGACTACGTCACCGAGTCGACGCTCAACTGGAAGGGCAGCTCGGACTGGTGCTACACGGACACCACGAACGCCTTCACCGCCACCCCCGGCCTGTCCGGTGAGCGCGCCGAGGTCTCGTTCGACGACGACGGGACCCAGCTGGTCACGTTCTACGTGTACTGCGCCCCCGGAGTGAGCCCGAAGTCGATCGGCGTCCAGGTCAGGACCGACAGCGACGACACCGTCAAGAGCTCCTTGAACGGAACGTACCAGGCGAAGATCAAGCTCAGTCCGCGGGCAGCCGTGACGTACGGACTGGCGGACGTCACCTGGGACTACGCGCAGACGTCGACCAAGTACGGCGGCAACACGCAGTACGTGACGACGGACGCCTGGAACTACTACCTGTCCTTGAAATCCGTGGAGAACTACTTCGTCACCTTCTCGGTGTCCAACTACTTCGGCCGGTCCGACTACGACGGGTTCTTCTCCTCCCACATACCTTCCGACAACCACCGCAAGAACTTCTACGGCGGCTACGTCTGGCACAGCGAGCCGCACGGTTCCGCGTACTACGTCGCGAACGACGGGCGCAGCGAGGCGGAGGTCGTCAACTTCCCCGACGGCAACAAGTGGTGGGACTACGCGAAGATCTACGACCGGAGCTACCCCGAGCGGTACCTGTGCTTCAGCTGGGTGCACTCCACCACCGGCGGCAACGGGTGGCACATCCCGAACGGGCCGCTGACGACGTGGCACGCGTGGAGCCACCCGGAGATCGTCGCGTATGACCGGTACGGCAACTCGGGCAGGTTCTGGGTGGACGGAGGGGACATCACCGGGGGTCTCAACCTCTGCGAGAACCGACCGTAGGACACGCGGGCGCTCCGCTCGTCAGGCGTCGAAGCCGCAGCGAGAGGCCTCGATGCGGCCGAGGCGCCAGCGGGTGCGGTCGCAGGAGCTGGGTTCGGCCCGGAGGGCGCGTTCCAGCAGGAACGCGCCCTCCGCGTCGCCCCCTCGGCGGGCGAGGTCGCGCCCCGCCTCGTGCAGTCGGTACGCGAGAGCCTCGTCGACGGTCTCGGCCGACCGTGTCGGGGCGCTGCCGTTCGTCAGAACCACTCGACACCTGCGTGAGCCGTGTCGCGAAACCCCACCACGCAAACGCCCCTGACGTGTCGAAACCGTCTTGGCCCTGTGGCGGCCGCATTCGCGAACGGAACGCTTCTCTTCGGATGTGGCCGTTTGCCGCACGTCTGTTCGTGAGCCTTCCGATCGCCATGTCAAGTGTGCCATTGTACATGTCACATCCCCACCGATCCGACGGGTCGCCCTGACGGCGCCGTCGCAACGGTCCTCACTCCCCCCACCGGTCGCGCCCCCAACGTGACCGCAAAGGCTCGGAGGCCACCTGTGAGAGCTTCACGCCCTCTGCACCAATTTCCCCAGATCGCCAGGCTGTTGGCGCTAGCCGTAGCGCTCCTCCTGTCGGTCGGCCTGTTCACCCCGCGCAGCGTGGCCGCCCCCGTCCCGGCCTCGCCGCAGCCCGGCAACAGCTCGCCCTCGGCCTCGGCCGCCCCCACCGACCCGGCCCCCCAGCCGGCCATCGGTGAGACGCCCGACGACCACGGCAAGAACCGGCCGGTGCCCGCCCGCGAGCGCGCCCCGTTCTCGACCACCGTGCCCGACCGGGCCGACGGCCAGTCGAAGGCCGCCAAGGACACCGCGCTCGCCAAGAGCTTCGGCGAGAGCGCGGCCGCCGCCGCGGCCGAACAGCCCTGCAACGTGTCCGACTTCACCGGTCGCTCCGGCGGCGCCCTGATCGACGCGATCAAGGCCGCCGACCTCGGCTGCATCAACGACCTGTTCGTCCTGACCGGCGGCGACGCCAACGGGGCCTTCCGCGAGTCCCAGATGGTCACCGTGGCGTACGCCCTGCGCGACAACGCCGCCAACTACCCGGGCGACAACACCACTTCCACCGCCCAGCTGGTGCTCTACCTGCGCGCCGGCTACTTCGTGCAGTGGTACCACCCGGCCGACGTCGGCACCTACGGCGACACCCTGAAGACCGCGATCCAGAGCGCCCTGGACGGCTTCTTCGGCAACTCCCACTCGCGTGACGTCACCGCCGCCAACGCCGCCACGCTCGGCGAGGCGATCACCCTGATCGACAGCGCCCAGGAGAACACCCGCTACATACCGGTCGTCAAGCGCCTGCTGGGCGAATACGACGCCGCCACCCACAACCCGGCCGGGATGGGCGCCGCGCTCAACAGCGTCTTCACGGTGCTCTGGCGCGGCCACCAGCTGCCGGCCTTCGTCGAGGCCGTCAAGGCCGACCCGAGCGTGCTCGACTCGGTGTACAACTTCGCCTCCGCCAACAAGGCCCTGCTCGGCGGCGACTTCAGCTTCCTGGTGTACAACGCGACCCGCGAGCTCGGCCGCTTCCTCAAGTACGAGCCGCTCCGCCCCAAGGTCCGGCCGATGGAGAAGGGCCTCGCCGACCAGTCCGCGCCGTCCGGCCCCACCGCCTACCAGTGGGCCGCCGTCGCGGAGATGGGCGAGGCCTTCGACGAGGGCAACTGTTCCTACTACGGCACCTGTGACTCGGCCAAGCGGCTCAAGTCGGCCGTCCTGACGGTCGACCACACCTGTAGCCCGAGCATCCGCGTCATCGCCCAGGCGCTGGACCAGACCCAGCTCGCCACCGCCTGCTCCAGCCTGACCGCGCAGGACGCGTTCTTCCACTCGGTGGCGAAGGACAACGGCCCGGTGGCCGAGGACGGCAACACCACCATCGAGGTCGTGGTCTTCCACTCCCGGTTCGACTACGCGGTGTTCGCCGCGAGCATCTACGGCATCGACACCAACAACGGCGGCATGTACCTGGAGGGCAAGCCCGCCGAGGCCGGCAACCAGCCGCGCTTCCTCGCCTACGAGGCCGAGTGGGCGCGCCCCGACTTCCAGATCTGGAACCTCAACCACGAGTACACCCACTACCTCGACGGCCGGTTCGACATGTACGGCGACTTCAACGCCGGCATGACCACCCCGACCGTCTGGTGGGTCGAGGGCTTCGCCGAGTACGTCTCCTACGAGTACCGCAAGGTCACGAACGACGGGGCGATCGCCGCCGCCGGCCTGCACACCTACAAGCTCTCCACCCTCTTCGACACCACCTACAAGAACTCCGACAGCGAGCGGGTCTACCGCTGGGGCTACCTGGCCGTGCGCTACATGCTGGAGAAGCAGCGCGGGGACATGGACGCCGTGCTCGCCAAGTACCGCTCCGGCGACTGGGCGGGTGCCCGCACCTACCTGACCAGCACCATCGGCACCCGCTACGACGCGGACTTCGACGCCTGGCTGACCGCCTGCGCGGCCGGTGCCTGCGGCAGCACCACCAACCCGCCGGGCAACCAGGCGCCGACCGCCGCCTTCGACGCCGCGGTCGACGGGCTGGCCGTCACGTTCACCGACCGCTCGGCCGACCCGGACGGGACGATCACCACCCGCGCCTGGGACTTCGGTGACGGCACCACCGCCGACACCACCAACCCGGCCAAGTCGTACACCAAGGCCGGTACCTACACCGTCACCCTCACCGTGACCGACGACAAGGGCACCACCGCGACCGCCCGGAAGGACGTCACCGTCGGGGCGGGGGGCTCGACCGATTGCTCCGGCGCCGACACCCGGCAGCTCGACAAGAACTGCGGGCGCGGCAACGTCGCGGCGACCACCGGCAACTACGCCCACTTCTACCTGTACCTGCCGGCCGGCGTGAAGGAGCTGAGGCTGACCAGCACCGGCGGCACCGGCAACGCCGACCTCTACTACAACGGCAGCAGCTGGGCGTACACCGACGCCTACACCTCCCGGTCCGCCACCGCCGGCACCAACAACGAGACCCTCACCATCGCCAACCCGCCCGCGGGCTACGTGTTCCTCAGCCTCCACGCCCCGGAGGGCTTCTCCGGGGCGAACATCAAGGCCGAGTACTGACCACCGACCGACGACGGCAGCTGCCGAAGGCCGGTCACTGAGCGGTCGGCAGCGGCAGGAACGCCGGCCGGGTGCCCCGGCGGTGCGCGACGCGCACCGCCGGGGCACCCCCGTACAGGCCGAAGGCCTGGCGGGGCATCGCAACGAGGTGCGACAAGACACCGGCTAGCTGCCTCGCCGGCCATCACCCCCGCGTGGACGTCTCGGCGCACGACGGTGTCACCGGGTACGAACCGGGGCTCCGGGCCGCCGGCGGCCGGCGCGGTCACGGCCGGCCCCCGTCCCGGCAGGCGGGCTCGTGCCACGTCGTCCGAACGACCCTCCCGCCGGGCGAGATGTGCTCGCTGGACCACGTCCGGCAGCACCCGCCCGTGCCGCGCGGCCGGAGCGCGGCCGCGGCCTGCGGCGTGCGGGCCCTGGCCGCAGCGGGGGAGGCGGGAGCGGCAGGCGCGGCGGGGCGGTGGCGGTGGCGGCGGCGAATGGGAGTCGTCATGCCGAAGGCTCTGCCCACCTTGCCGTGGCGGCGAACCCGGCTGCCACCCGGATGGAGCACTCCGGGCCGTTCAAACCCTCCACTGACCTGCGCCGACATCCGGAACCCGCCGACACGGACCGGGCCCGAGCCGAGGGCACCGGGCACAGCGGAGCGCGGGGAACAACGCCGGCCGGGGAAGAGGGCGGGGGCTCAGCCGGCTCCGGGGTGTCAGACCCACAGGTGGTCGCCCAGGGCGGTGCCCTCCGGGGCGCCGGGGAGGACGTACGCGACGGCGGAGGCGGTGTGTTCGAGGAAGGGGTTGAGGGCGTCGCGGGCGGCCAGGCGGTCCTGGACGCGGATGAACTGGCCCTGGTCGCGCATGAACGCGCAGAAGAGCAGACCACGGTCACCGGGGGTGTCGTCGTAGCTGTAGCCCCGGCGGAGCATGCGTGCGCCGCCGTCGAGGCGGGGGCCGGTGAGGCGGACGTGGGCGGTGGCGGGGATGACGTAGGCGCCGTCGGGGTGCTTGGCGTAGAGGTCGGGTTCGTCGCGTTCGGCGGTGCCGGTCAGCGGGGCGCCGTCGCCGGCGCGGCGGCCCATCGCGAGGTTCTGCTCCTCCTCGGGGAGGGCGGCGAAGGCGGCGGTGTCCATCCGGATCCGCCGGTAGACCAGGACCGTGGCGTTCTCGTGCGGGCCCGGCGGGCCCCAGACCCACTGCCGGGCGGCGGTCTCGTCCGGATTGGCGGTGCCGTCCTTGAAGCCGAACAGGTTGCGGGGTGTGGTGCCCGGCGCCGTCGCGGGCAGGAAGCCGGACTGCGACCAGCGGGGCGTGGCGCCCGCGGCGTGGGCGGCCGTGGTGGCGAGTTCGGTGACGACGGCGAGCGTCCAGTGGTCGGCGGCGCAGAGTTGGAGCAGCAGGTCGCCGCCGCTGCGCGCCGGGTCCAGGCGGTCACCGGGGAACGGCGGCAGCTCGGCCAGTCCGGCGGGGACGGCGAGGCCGAGGCGGGCGGCGAGGGCGGGGCCGAGGCCGACCAGCGAGGTGAGCCGGGTGGTGCCGTCGGCCCGCAGTCGCGGGTCGGGTGACGTACCGGGTGACCGGTCGGGTGACGTACCGGCGCCGGCCGACGCCGCGGCCAGGGTGCGGGTCCAGGCGGCGAGGAGAGCGCGCAGGGCCTCCCGGTCCGCGGCGGTGGTGGTCTGCGGGAGGTCGAAGGCGAGGAGCTTCGTCGCGGGGAGCTGAGGTGCCGTCAGGCCGGACTGCCGGGAGCCGTGGAAGGGGACCGGCTCCACGGGTGGCGGACCACCGGCCGCGGTGGCCCGCCCCGGAGCGCGGTCGCCGCCCACCGGCCCGCCGCCCGCCAGTTCGCCGGCCGCCGCCCCGACGCCGGCGGCGAGCACCGCGCCGGCCGCCAGCAGCGCCCGTCGCCGCCCGAGTCCGGGCGCGGCGGGCGGGGTCGGCGGCGACGCGTTTTCCGGTTCCGTGGGCATGCGCCCTATTGGAGACGATAGAACACTTGCCATGCAAATCACGTTGCCTGATCGTCAGTCAGTCCTCCGGACCGCGGCCGCCGCGACCGCCCTGCTCGTCACGGCCGCCCTGGCCACCGGCTGCTCCTCGGCGGGTCCGGACTCGGACGACGCCGGGCATCCGGCCGGGAACGTGGTCCGCGTGCCGGAGGACTTCCCCACCGTCCAGAAGGCCGTGGACGTCGCGCGCGAGGGCGACACCGTGCTGGTCGGCCCCGGTACCTACCGCGAGAGCGTGCGCGTCGCCAAGCGCAACGTCGTGCTGCGCGGGACGGACCGCTCCGCCGTCGTCCTCGACGGCGGGCTCAAGCTGGCCAACGGCATCACCGTCACCGGCCCCGGCTCGGTGGTGGAGAACCTCACCGTCCACGGCTACCTGGCCAACGGCGTCCTGTTCACCGGCGTCACCGACGAGAAGCTGCAGCAGCGCGGCGCGGGCGGCTCGGCGTACGACCCGCTGGACACCGCCCGTTTCCCGCCCGTGGAGGGCTTCCGCGCGACGCGGGTGACGGCCTACAACAACGGCCTGTACGGCATCTACGCCTTCGACGCGCGCGCCGGCGTGATCGAGGACTCCTACGCCTCCGGGCACGCCGACTCCGGCATCTACGTCGGCCAGTGCAAGCCCTGCGACACCGTGGTGCGCGGCAACACCGTCGAGCGCAACGCGGTCGGCGTCGAGCTGACCAACGCCTCGGACGGCCTGTCGATCCTGGGCAACCGGGTGGCCGGCAACCGGGTGGGCGTCACGGTCAACTCCAACGACCTGGAGGCGCTGGCCCCGCAGCACGGCGCGGTGATCGCGGGCAACGTGGTCGTCGACAACAACGCCGCCGACACGCCCCAGCAGGCGGACGGGGGCTTCGGCATCGGCATCGGGATCGGCGGCGGCACCGCGAACCGGGTGGAGCGCAACCTCGTCCGGGGCAACCGCGCGGCCGGGGTGATCGTCACCGATCCCCCGGGGCACCCGGCGGGCGGCAACCGGGTCGAGGGCAACCAGGTGGACGGCAACGGCGCCGACCTGGTGCTCGCCTCGACCGACCCCGGCAACTGCTTCGGTGGCAACCGGCCCGCCACCCAGAGCCCGGACGGCCTGGAGGCCGCGGCGGGCTGCGGCGGCCAGGGGCGCGGTCCGCTGCCCGCGGGCCGCCCGGCCCCGGTCCAGGCGCCGCCCGGCGTCCCGTTCAACCAGGTGCCGGCGCCGCCCGCGCAGCCGTCGCTTCCCGACCCGACGGTGCCCGGCCGCCCGGCGACCGGCCTGCCGGGGGCGGTGGACCCGGGGGCGTACCCGCTCCCGACGGATGCCGGCGCGCTGCCCGCGCAGCCGGCGGGGTGAGGGTCGGCCGACCGGGGCGAGCGGGACGGCCCGCCGGGTGCGGGACGACCCACCCGGCGGGCGGCGGCCGGCCCGGTGAGGAGTAGCGGCCGGGCGAGCGGCGGCCGGAGGAACAGGCAGCGGGCCGGGGTCAGCCGGTGAGCCAGGGGGCCTCGGGGAGCTTGGCGCCGGCGTCCTGTCCGGCGAACTCCACCGTGGTCGGGGTGCCCAGGCCCGGCATCCGCATCGTCACCCGGCGCAGCGTGCCGTCGCCGTCGACCCAGTAGGTCAGCGGCGACCGCCCGCCGTCGGGTGCGGCGCCCTGGGCGCGCGGGCCGGCGAACCGGTCGTGGGCCCGGCCGTCCAGGCGGTCGGTGCCGAGCCAACGGGCCCCGGACTGGGCGAGCAGCAGCGGGTTGTCCGGCCGGTCGGCGCCGAGCTGGACGAGCAGTTGGAGCCCGGCGTCGAGTGGGTCCGCCGTGTAGGCGCGCGGGGACCAGCCCTGCCGGGGGATGCGCTCGGCCTGCTGCCAGGCCGGGCCCTCGCTGCCGGCCGGTTCGGGGGCGAGCCCGAGGCCGGCGGCGTCCCAGACGACCAGGCCGCGGTCGAGCGGGCCGCTCGCCCCGGTGACCTGGTAGCGGCCCGCGCCCCGGCGGGTGCGGTAGTCCACGACGCCCTCGACCCGGACTCCGACGCCCCCGCCCTCGGCGGCGGTGAGCGTCACCGTGACCGGGCTGGCCTGGAACAGGTTCAGACGGGACAGGGCCAGCCGGGAGGCCTCGTCGACGGTCACCGGCCGCTCCCCCGCCTCGTCGGCGACGGTCCGGTAGGCGACGACGCCGCCCGCCGCGGTGGCGCACGCCACGAGCGCGACCAGCATCCTGAGCCGGACGGTCCGGCGACGCGGTCCGCGGGTGTCGGCCTCCGCCGGCCGGGTCTCGGCCTTCCGGCTCTCGGCCTTCCGGGTCCCTGCCTTCCGGGGCCCTGTCTTCCGAGCTCCTGCCGGGCGGGTCGCCGCCGCGCGGAACCCGGCCTCACGGACCTCCGCCGACCGGGCTTCCGCCTTCCGATCCCCTGTCTCACCGGCCCCGGCCTTCCGGGCTTCGGCCTTCCGGGCCATGCGCTTGCCTTCTCTCGTCGGTCGGTCACGACAGTCGGGCGGGTCCGGGGACCGGAGTCCGCGGACCCGCCCGATCGGTGCCGGTCCTTCAGGACCGCCACGCGGGGCGTGCTACTGCTGCCGGGTCCTGCGCCGGCGGGCCAGCAGCACGAGTGCCGCGCCGAGGACGGTCAGCGTGCCCGCACCGGCCAGCATCACCGGGGTCCCCTCGCTCGCACCGGTACTGGGCAGGTGCCCGGGGCCGGGGGCCGGCGGGGCGGGCGGCGTCACCGGCGGGCGCGGCAGCGTCGGAGCCTGCGTCTGCGTCGGCGTCACCCCGGTCGGCGCCGGGGTCGGCGTCGGCGTGGGTGTGGGTGTCGTCGTGGGCGTCCCGGTCGGCGTGGGTGTCGGGGTGGGTGTCGGCGTGGCCGTCGGAGTCGGCGTCGGCGTCGGGATCAGCCGGTTGACGGCCGTCACCTCGACTCCGGTGCCGAGGTTCTCCGCGTTCAGCACCAGCGGCCCGAACACCGCCACCTCCGGCGGGGTGTAGCCCTCCGGCGGCGCCAGCTCCTGCCAGTAGTACGTCCCCGGCACACCGCTGCCCTTGCAGATGCCGTCGGCCCCGGTCGTGCAGGGGTCGCCGACCGCCGTGTCGGGCTTCTCGCCGGAGCTCTGCAGCCCGTCGGTGCCGTTGGTCTCCTTCCAGAGCCGGAACTTCGCGCCCGCCAGCGGCTTGCCGTCCTGGTCGTGCTTGACCAGGCGCAGCGCGCCCTCCTGCTGCCGGAAGCCGAAGTCGTAGGTGTGGTCGTTCTCGCCCGGTCCACCCGTGGTGAGCGCGCGTTCGGCGTACTGCCCGCCCGCCGGGACGACACCCTTGGAGTCGACGAACCGGTTCTCGCCGACGTCGGCGTCGGTCGGCACCCACTGGTACAGCGGGCCGCCCTTCGCGTAGTCGGCCGGGTTGTCGAGCCTGACGGTGTACTTGGTGCGCGGCTTGAGGCCGCCGGTGACGTTGGAGTCGTCGAAGTAGTACTCGCCGCGCGCCGTGGTCTTCGTGGTGCCGACGAGCTTCCCCGACTCGTCGTAGAGGTTGACGGTCGCCGCCGGCACGGGGCGCTGGCCCGGGCGCTGGACGCCGCTGCGCTCGGGGTCGTACCAGACCCGGTTGCCGATCTGGAGCGGGGCCTGGTCGCAGAGCACCTCCAGGTCGCCCATCGAGGCGCCCTTGCCGAACGGCGCCGCCGTCCCTGCCGGGTTGAGGCGCAGGCCGAACTTCGGGTCCTGTGCGCCGTTCCGCTGGAGGAACGACGTGCCGTAGCCGAAGGCGGTGTGGTCGGGGTCGAAGGCGGAGGTCGCGATGGTGTTCTCGACCTTGGAGAAGGCCAGGCCGGCGAACGCCGTGTTGCGGTGGCCGCCCCAGCTGGTGTCGAAGAAGCGGATGCCCCGGGGGGACATCCCGCAACCGCTGTTGGTGTCCATCACGTACGTGCCGTTCGCCGGGCAGGCCTTGTTCAGGTCACCGCCCGACATCACGACGGCGACGGAACCCGGCGTGGGACCGGCCGGCGCGCGGTCGCCGAAGCGGTCGCGGAAGGACAGCAGCATCGAGCCGTCGGTCTCGAACGCGATCTCGCCCAACTCCGGTTCGGGGTTGGCGATGGTGGCGGCACCGCACGGGTTGCCGTTCTGCGAGGTCGGGTAGGCGTCGGTCCACGGGAACCAGCCCGCCCCTTCGCAGGGACCGCCGCCGACCGTGGACTCGCGCGGGTAGTCGAGCGGCTGGTTCAGCACCGCCGCCGCGAAGGCCCCGGTGGCGAGGTCGAACGGCAGCACCACCGCGCGCAGGTCGGACGCCTTGCCGGTCGACTCGCCCGAGCAGACGCCGCCGAGGTAGCCGGTGCCGTCCTGCAGGCCGAGGCCGAACGGCCGCCAGTCCCCGGCCGCGGGGCAGCCCGGGTCGGGGATCGGGTAGGCGGCCTTCGGTGCGGCCGCCGTGGGCCCGGTGGCGTCGTAGCGGTAGAGCTTGCGGTCGTTGAGGTTGACGACGAAGAGGTCCTTGCCGTCGTCGGTGACCTTGATGCCGCCGAGGCTCTCCTTGCCCGGCACCGCCAGGAACGCGTCGTCGGTGCCGGCGCCGTGGACGGTCGCACCGGCGTTCGGGACGGTGGCGAACAACGTGGTCCGCTTCTGCGCGAGGTCGGTCACGTAGACCGCGCCCGCGCCGCCGGGGCCGTAGTCCGTGGTGCGCTTGGCGACCGCCGAGGAGAACACCCGCCGGTCCGCCCGGTTCCACGCGATGCCGTACAGCGCGCCGGTCTCCGCGTTGGTGGCGACGTCGGTGGCGTCGACGTCCACGCCCTCCTGCCCGCGCGCGCTGTACGGGAAGGACACCAGCGTGCGCTGCGTCCCGCCCTCGCGCGTGGTGGGCTGGCAGGTCGTCACCAGCGGCGCGTTCTTCTGGCAGTAGTCACCGGGGCTCCACAACCCGGTGGTGATTGCCGCGTTCCTGCCGCCGGAGAGGTCGACGAACTCCTCGTTGCTGCTCAGCTGGGTGGGTGCGCCGGTCAGGCCCTGGCGCGAGGCGAAGGCCGGGAAGAGCTTGCCCGGCTTCGGATTCACCACCTGGACGCGGTACTTGCCGCCCGTGAGCTTGGCAGCGGCCGGTGCCAGCGTCACCGTGCCGTCCGCCGCCGTGGTGCCCTCGATGCCGACGCCCGCGTCGTCCGTGAGGGTCACCTTCACACCGGCCAGGCCCGGCTCCAGCGCGGGCGTCCACACCCCGCTGGCGTCCACGGCCCGCACCACGCGGACCGTCACCGTCCCGTCGCCCGCCTGCGGGAAGGCCGCCGGGGCCGCCAGCAGCGAGGCCGCTCCGATCCCGACGACCAGCGCCGCGGTGCCGCCCACGGCGCGGCGGCCGAACACGCCCGGCCGCCGCCGCTCGGGGCCGCGCGCGGCCCCGAGCCTCTGTTCACGTGTCGTTGTCATCCCTGCTCTCATCGTGCAGTCGGGCCTACCGCCCCTGTCTCGCAAGGGACTTCTCGCGCGTGCGGTAAGCCGCTGTATTTAACGGGAGCTTAAGGGAGCTTCGCACAAGTTCGCAGGAAAACTAGGAACTTTGACGTGGCATCAGACGTTCCGATGGGGCCGACGACCTGCGGAGTACGGGTCCGGGCCCCCTCTTTCGGATCTTGTCGGACCAGTGCGCGGCGTCGGGTGCCCGGCTGTGGGAGCGCGGCGCTTCTCCTGGCGTGCCAGGGTCGGCACCGCCGGACCGGCGGGGCGGGCAGTTGGCCGTTCCCGGGACGAGCGCCCGCGTCGGCCAGCAGACTGGTACGCGTCGACGGCCCGGTGGCAGTTCCTCCCTTGGGTGGTTGAGCTGTTGGGGCTGTCGAGGGTGGGCTGGATCGGTTGTCCGCCGCGGTCACCTCGGTGTGGGGCGGGCATGGATGGATGGGGACGGCACGGATGGGCGAGATCAGTCTCAGTGAAGCGCTGTGGCAGTTGCGGTCGGAGTTGTACCAGGCGCAGACCGATGGCGCGGGGCAGCAGTTGAGGTTCGAAGTGGAGAAGGCCGAGTTGGAGCTGGAGGTCGAGTTCCGGCGGGACGGCAACGGCAAGGTGAAGGTGTCCGTCGGCGCGCTCGGCGCGAAGGGCGAGGCCGAGGCCGGAGGGGCGCGCGGGACCGTCCGGCGGGAACGGCTCACCCTCACCTTGAACGTCCTGGACGAGGCCATCGGCCCCGATCAACGCTTCCGGGTCGAGCGCGGCGTCCGCGGTGCGTACGCCGAGGCGCCGGACCCCGCCTACGGCACTCAGCCGCCCGAGCCGCCGCAGCCCGAGCCCTGGGACGAGTGACATGGACCCGAATAGACTGGTACTGATCCGCGTCGGGGGCGCACCGAACGGCACCGGCTACCTGATCGGGCCCCAGCTGGTCCTGACGAGCCGCCACGTCGTGCGCGACCCCGGGCAGCGGTTGAGCGTGCGCGTCGGACATCCGGTCCTGAGCCCGGAGCCGCACCGGCGCAGCGTCCGCGTGTGCTGGCCCACCCCCCGCGACCACGTTCCCGACACGGTGGACGTGGCACTGCTGTGGCTGGACGAGCCCGTCGACGTGGGCGGTTCCGCGCCCGTACGGTGGGGCCGACCGACCGGGGCCGCGTTGCTGTCGTACGAGGGCCTGGGTTTCCCGTCGTTCGCCGACGACGGCGGGGACCCGCAGGTGGAGCACCTGCGGGGCGACCTGCCCCCGGCCGGTACCTCCCGGACCGGCGGGGGATGGGTCCTGGACACCCCGATCTGGCCCGAGCACCGGAGGGGACGCAACGGCGCGTCGCCGTGGGCGGGG
Source organism: Kitasatospora sp. NPDC042419 (assembly GCF_056437345.1). Taxonomy (NCBI): domain Bacteria; kingdom Bacillati; phylum Actinomycetota; class Actinomycetes; order Kitasatosporales; family Streptomycetaceae; genus Kitasatospora; species Kitasatospora sp. NPDC042419. The sequence continues at coordinate 266,219 of NZ_JBWKAW010000010.1, read as the reverse complement.
GTTTCGGGCAGCGCCGTCTTCTGCGAGGGACGGCTGGTCGGTGTCGTCACCGAAGCCGACCCGGCACTCGGGCAGCGCCGCCTGCACGCCCAGCCGGTCCACCCCCTGTTCGGGATCCCGCGGTTCGCCGACCTCCTGTCACGGCACGGCGACCGCCGGATCATGCCCGACCTGGAGTCGGTCGAAGCCACGAAGGGCCCGGTCCAATGGCCGGTCCTGGAGGGCAAGCTTCCGCCCCCGCCCAGTGCTTTCCAACCGCGGACCGCGGTGTGCGAGGTCATCGACGAAGCACGGGAGAGGTCCGGCACCGTCGTCCTGTCCCAGGTGCTGGCCGGCCAGGGCGGGGTCGGCAAGACCCAGCTCGCGGCGCACTACGCCCGCCGGGCCATCAACGAGGGCACCGACCTGGTGATGTGGGTGGACGCCACACGACCGGCCGGTGTGCTGGAGGCGTACGCACGCACCGCCGCGAAGGTGCGGGTGCCCGGGGTCGGCGGACAGCCGGAGACCGTCGAGCAGGACGCGGCCGCGTTCCTGGCCTGGCTCGCCACCACCGAGAGGTCCTGGCTGGTCGTCCTCGACAACATCACCGACCAGACCCTCGGCGACCTGTGGCCCGCCACGAGCCGCGGCGGGCGCGGACGGGTGATCGCCACCAGCAGGCTGCGGGGGGCCGAGGCCAGCGACGCCGGCCGCGCACTCGTGGACGTCGGCGTCTACTCGGCCTCCGAGTCCGCCGACTACCTGCGTGAGCGCCTCGAAGCCGCCCGCTACTCCCACCTGCTGGACGCCGGGAGCGCCGACCTCGCCGAGGCGCTCGGGCACCTGCCCCTGGCGCTCGCCTACGCGGCCGCCTACATGATCCAGCGGCGGCGCAGCAGCAGCCAGTACCTCCGGTCGTTCCGTGAGCGCGGCCGGTCCTTGGAGGAGGTCCTACCGGGGCGCGACGGCGTCGACGGCTACCACCTGTCCGTCGCGGTGGCCCTTCTGCTGTCCCTCGACGCCGTCCGGCAGGAGGATCCGCTGACCGTGCACGCGCTGGTCCTGACCTCGCTCCTCGACCCCGCCGGCCATCCCGAGGCCCTGTGGGCCACCGTGCCGGTTCTGGAGCACCTCACCCGCGCCCGTACCGGAGCGGTGGGAGGCGAGCGCGCCGCGGTCGCGGACGGGCGTGGCGTTGTACGGCGGGTGCGGGAGGAGGACGCGCTCGACGCCCTGGCCGTCCTGCACAACTACAGCCTCCTCACCCTCACCCAGGAACCGAACCGGCAGGTCACCATCCACGCGCTCACCGCCCGCGCCACCCTCGACACCGTCCCCGTCGGCGAGCACCCGCACTGCACGGCCGCCGACGCGCTCCTCACCCTGTGGCCCGAGGAGGAGCACGAGGACCACGCCCTCGCCGTCGTCCTGAGGGCCAACACCGAAGCGCTGCGGGGGAACGCCGGCGGACTCCTCTGGCACTTCGACCGTGCCGACCCCCACGCCCACCGCCTGCTCTTCCGCTACGGCACCAGCCTCCTCGAAGCCGGCCTGGCCACCGCCGCCACCACCCACTGGAACCAGCTGACCGCCGACGGCGAACGTCTCCTCGGCCCCCACCACCCCGATGCGCTCCGCGCCCGCGCCCACCTCGCCGTCGCGTACAGGCAAGCCGGACGCTTCGACGACGCGGTCTCCACCGGGGAGCGGGCCGTCTCGGACCACCAACGGCTCCTGGGCCCCGACCACCCCCATACTCTGGCCACCCGCGGCAACCTCGTCCTCGCCCATAAACAGGCCGGTCACCTGGACCGTGCGGTGGCCACCGGGGAGCGGGTCCTCGCCGACTACGAGCGCATCCTGGGCCCGGACCACCCCAACACCCTCACAACGCGGGGCGTCCTGGCGGTCTGCTACGAGCAGGCCGGGCGCACCACCGATGCCGTGCCGCTGCTGGAACGGGCGGTGACCGACAACACGCGGCGCTTCGGCCGGGACCACCCCGAGACCCTCGCGGCGCGGAGCAACCTCGCCCTCGCCCACCGGAAGGCCGGGCGCACCGCCCACGCCATGACCCTGCTCGAACAGGTGGTGGCCGACTGCCGACGGGTCCTCGGCTCCCACCACCCCGACACCCTCGGTGCCCTCGGCAACCTCGCGGACTCCTACCACCAGGCCGGACGGAACGAACAGGCCCTGACCATCAATGAGGAAGTCCTCGCCGGCCGCGTAGAGCTCCTGGGCCCCGACCACCCCCACAGCCTCACGGCCCGGGCCGGCCTCGCCCTGTCGTACTTCCGGGTCGGGCGAACGGACGAGGCCGTCCGCCTCGAAGAGGAGGTGGCGGCCGACAGCGCGCGCATCCTGGGCCCCGACCACCCCCGGACCTTCATGGCCCGTGGCAACCTGGCCTCGTCCTACCGGCAGGTCGGACGCGGCGACGAAGCCGTCGGCCTCCTGAGGGAAGTGGCTGCCGACCAGGTACGGCTCCTGGGCCCCGACCACCCCAGGGCCCTGACCGCCCGCACCGATCTCGCCGCCCTGCTCGTACGCATGGGCCGCACCGACGAGGCCGCTGCCCTGCTGGGAGAGGTACTGGCCCACTCCCCCGACACGCTCACCGCACGCGGCATCCTCGCCTCCTGCCACCGACACGCCGGACGGATCGGGGAGGCCCTCGCCCTGCTCAAGCGGCTCGATGCCGACAGCGTCCGCTCCCTGGGTCCCGATCACCCTGACGCCATCGGCGTCCGTGCCGAACTCGCCGTCTGCCACCTGCTGGCCGGACACGCCGCCCAGGCCGTCACGCTGCTGGAACAGGTGGCGATCGACCGCACGCGCGTCCTGGGCCCCGACCACCCCGACACCCTCACCGCCCGCGGCAGCCTCGCCTTGGCCCACCAGGAGGCCGGGAACATCACCCGGGCCGTCTCCCTGCTGGAACGGGTGGCGGCCGACAGCGCGCGCGTCCTGGGCGGGCACCACCTCGACACCCTCACGGTGCGGAGCAACCTCGCCGTGGTCCTCCAGGCGGTCGGACGCACCGCCGAGGCCATCGACCTCAGCAAGGAGGTCCTCGCCGGCAAAGCGCGGCTCCTGGGCCCGGAGCACCCCGAGGTCCTCACCGCCCGCGGCAACCTCGCCCTCGCCCACCAGGAGGCGGGGCACACCGCCCAGGCCGTCACGCTGCTGGAGCAGGTGGTGGCCGACAGCACACGCCTCCTGCACCCTCACAACCCCCAAGCCCTCACCGCCCGCGGCAATCTCGCCATGGCCTACCAAGAAGCCGGACGTCTCGACGATGCCGTGGACGTCGGGGAGAAGGTCCTCGCCGACACGGTACGGCTCCTCGGCCCGGACCACCCCAGCACCCTCACCGCCCGCAACAACCTCGCCACGGCCTACCACCGGACCGGGTACACCGCCGAGGCCATCGACCTCGGGGAGGAGGTCCTCGCCGACAAAGAGCGGCTCCTGGGCCCGGAGCACCCCGACACCCTCACCACCCGCGGGAACCTCGCCGCGTTCTACCGACAGGCCGGGCGCACCGCCGATGCCGTCGACCTGCTGGAACGGGTGGTGGCCGACTGCACACGGATCCTCGGCCCCGACCATCCCGACACCCTCGCCGCACGCGGTAGCCTCGCCAGTTGCCGCTGGGACGCGGGGCGGTTCGACGAGGCCATCACCATGGAGGAGCAGGCTCTCGCCGACAAGGTGCGGGTCCTGGGCCCGGAGCATCCGGAAACCCTGACCGCCTTCAGCAACCTCTCCCTCTCCTACCATGGCGCGGGCCGCAACGACGAGGCCGTCGCCATCGGAGAACAGGTCCTGGCCACCCGTCGTCGACTCCTGGGCCCCCACCACCCGGACACACTGATCTCCCACGGCAACCTCGCTCCCTTCTACCGCCTCGCCGGGCGCCTGGAGGAGGCCGTCACCATCGGAGAGCAGGTCCTGGCCGCCCGCAGTGGACTCCTGGGTCCCCACCACCCCCAGACCATCACCGCCCAGAGCGGCCTCGGGGTGTCCTACCGGCTCGTCGGGCGCCTCGCCGAGGCCATCGCCGTCGGAGAGCAGGCCCTGGCCGTCTGCGTTCGGGTCCTGGGCCCGGACCATCCCCAGACCTTCACCGCCCGTCACCACCTCGGCTCCTCGTACCGACAGGCAGGACGCGCAGACGAGGCCGTCAGGCTGTTGACGTCCGTCGTGGAGGACCGGACCCGCATCCTGGGGGCGGCGCACCCGGACACGGCCAAGGCACGGGAGGAACTGGCAGCGGTACTGGGCGAACGGGGGCGTCCCCTGCGGCCCTCCGACACGGACGGAGCAGCCTGAGCCCCATCAGCTCACGAAGGCTCAGCGCCCCGGGCTCCTGACGTCCAGGGACCCGGGGCGGTGCCGTCCGCTCGCCGGCCGGCCGGCGCTCGGAGAGCACATCCGGAAGGCAGCGAGCCGACGGCCTAGGGGGTGCTCCCTCCGGTGCGGGCGCTGCTCATCTTCGCGGCCCTGGCCCGTGCCCAGCGCAGCAGCAGGACGGTGACCACCACCGCCATCAGGGCGGCCTTGCCGACCGGCGCCACCGCCCCGCCGCGCAGCGCCGAGGAGAACATCGGCGTCAACACCGCCACGCCCACCGCAGGCCCGGCCGCGTACCAGACGGCGAACAGCACCGGGCCCGTCCCGCCGCCCGCGCCCTGCGCCGGGGAGAACATCAGGTCCTTGCGCAGCACCCCGCGGCAGGCGTTCACCAGCCCCGCCGCGACCAGTGCCGGCGCGGCCGCCGGCGCGAGCCAGGCCGCCGGACCCGCGCCCGCCGCCAGCAGCGCCCCCGCGCAGGCCAGCCCCAGCAGGATCCCGGCCAGCGTCGGCACGATCGCATGACGCAGCATCAGACCGGCGAACGGATACGGCGACCAGGAAGCCCGCCGGACGTCGTCCGTCTCGATCCGGGCCGGCTCCAGCAACTGCGCGACGGCCAGGTAGCCGAACACCAGGGCGATGGCGGTGGCCGCCCAGGACAGCCAGCCCGTGGCGCCGTGCGCCAGGACGGCGCAGAACAGGGCGGGCACCGCCAGCACCACCGCGCGCCCCAGCCGGGCGGGGGAACGGAGCAGGGCGAGGGTGTCCCGCCACGGCACCACCAGCCAGGCCCGCCGGGGCGCCGGCAGCCGGAGCCGGCGCTGCCGGGCGCTGCCGTTGGCGCTGTTCACCGCGAGCCGCGCGCTGCGCAGCTCGACCGTCCGGAGCGCGGCCAGCACCCCGGCGGCCGTCCTGGCCCGCTCCCGCAGCCGGGCCAGTGGCACCGTCGCGGCGGCCCGGTCGGCGAGCACCAGGGCGGCCCCGGTCGACAGCAGCAGGAGTGCGGCGGCCACCCAGCCGCCCGCCACGGCGGCCGGGGTCGGCGCCAGTGCGGCGATCGCGGCCCAGCCCCACGGCCCCGACCACAGCTCGACCGACTCCAGCCAGTGCACCGGGTGACCGGCGACGGCCAGCACGGCCTGCCCCGCCAGCGCGACGATCAGCAGGGTCAGACACGGAGTGAGCCGGCGCACCCAGAGGGCGGCGCGGTCGCTGCGCTCCACCACCAGCGCGGCGCAGGTCGCCAGGAGCGGGACGCAGAGCCCCCCGAGCAGGCACCAGCCGAGTGCGGCCTGCAGGCCGACCCGGACGGTCAGCCCGAGCGCGACCATGCCGCCGACCGCCGCCACCAGGCCGGGGGACGCGGCCACGGCGCAGGACAGCCAGAACCACGGCCGGAGCACCGGGCGGGGCCGGACGGGGTGGATCAGCAGCCAGTCGGCCGCCGCCCGCGGCGGCACCACCGGGCCGCGCCACAGGCCGTCCCGGACCAGCAGCAGGAAGGTGGCCAGCCCGATCGCGGTGACACCGGCGGGCATCGCGGCGAGCAGGTCGCCGCCGTGGCCGGTGTAGTCGGCGCCCATGGAGGCCTGCAGGAACAGGCCGAGGCTGGGCACACCGCCCCAGATGATCAGGAGGAGCACCACGCAGTAGACGGCGTAGCCGACCGACTTGGCGCGGTTGCGGCGGTGGGGGGCGCGCAGGGCGCGCAGCAGGGCGAGGGTCTCGTCGGTCCAGTCGTCGTCGTCCGTCCAGTCGTCCGTCTGCTCGTCCGTCCCCTCGGTGGTCCCGTCGTCGTCCGTCCGGGCCTCGGCGGCGGGGCTGGCCTCCGGGCGGGCGGCGGTCACTTGGCGCCCGCCGGGTCCGCGGCGGGGCGGGCCGCGAACTCCGCCGCCAGCACCTTGCGGGTCGCGCCCTGCTTCAGGATCCCGCCGTCCTCCAGCACCACCACCCGGTCGGCCACGTCCAGGGCGAGGTCGGTGTGATGGGTGACCAGCAACACCGCGACGCCGTCCGCCAGTTCGGCCCTGAGCAGGTCGGCGAGGTGTCGGCGGGCGTCCGGGTCGAGCCGCTGTTCGGGCTCGTCGAGCAGCAGGAGGTCACGCGGGCGCACCAGCGCGCAGGCCAGCAGCAGGGCCTGCATCTGCCCGGAGGAGAGGGCCGAGGGCAGCGCGTCGGCCCGTTCGGCGAGCATCCGGTCGGCCAGTACCCGGGAGACCCAGTCGGGCGCATCGGCGACCCCGTGCGCGACCGCGACCAGGAGCAGGTGCTCACGGACGGTCAGGTCGGGGTAGCAGGCGACGGTGTCGCCGACCACCGCCACCCGGGCCCGGACCCGGGGGTCGTTCTCGTCCATCGGCATGCCGTCGAAGAGCACGGTGCCCTTGCTGGGCGCGTCGCGTCCGGCCGCGACCCTGAGCAGGGTCGACTTGCCCGATCCGTTGTGTCCGAGCAGCGCCACGCACTCTCCGGCGGCCAGCGACAGGCTCACGGGGTGGAGCACCTCCCGCTCGCCGTAGGAGCGGCTGACGCCGGTCAGCTGCAGCAGGGCCCTGCGGGCCGCGGCACGTGGTTCGGCGGCGTTCTTGGCCATGGGGAAGGGCGCCTTTCGACGGGGTGTCCGGCCACAGTACCGACCCGTCGGCGGCCACCCGGGCGAGGGTGGCGCGGGCCCGGCTCCGGGGAGCGCGTCGCGCGCTCGGCCGGGGCCCGCCCGCGGCGCGGGACCGGGCCGCCGGGAGCGCCGGGACGGCTCCCCGCCGTCCCGGCACAGCCCCGGCTCCCGGTGCGCGACCCGCCACAACCGGGCGACGGAGCCCTGCAGTTCGACGAAGGAGAGCCGCCGCCAGAGCCGCGCCCGCCGGCGCACTCGTCCTGCCTCCCCGTGCACACCTGCGGGACGGGGCCGCCCGGGGCCGGCGCCTTCCGGAATCCGCTGCTCCGACCGCCGCCGCAGCCATCGGAATTCATTGTTCCGGATCATCGCGAGCCCGTGACCACGCATTCTCCCGGCGACCGCCGACGACTTTGATCAAATATGCCAGGAATTCTCGGAGCCCCGGCCGTCGGACCGCCCTCCCCGGCGGCAGGCCCACCCGGGCGCCCCTCACGGAGGGCGTCACGGATATCCCGCCGAATTTCCGGCACACCCCTCCGCGGCGACCTTTCCCGAACGGTTGATCAGATTCCGGATAGCCCCGGACGGAACGCCGTGGGGCAGATCTCCCGAAGCGGATCAGCCTAGGTGGAATCGGAAACCGGGAAGCAATCGGCCGAATCCCCCGGCGGTCGATTCCCGGGCGTCTCACAGTGCGCCGAATCCGTTTCCCAATCCCCACGTCAGCGGGTCGGCGCCGGTTGAGACGTCTCAAAGAGCCGAATCCCCCTCGGATCTGCTCCGTCGCTGGGGCAGAGTCGTCATCCGCCGGGCGGAAAACGTCCCGGAAATGATCAGGGAATTTCCCGCGTCCCCGCTGACGGGAACGCGGGGAATTCCCCGTCCACCGATCGGAAGGCAGTGTCATGAAGAAGAAGATGGCGGCCGCCGCTCTGGCAGCGGTCACCCTCGGCACGGTGCTCCTCGGCACCGCCGGGCCGGCTCTCGCGAGCAGCGGCGGCTGCGTCACCGGCGACGCGTGCGTCTACTACAGCCCCAACCTGCAGGGCGCCAAGTTCGGCAAGGGCGAGGGCGGCAACTACGACGGCAAGTTCGGCGGTGGCGGTGCCGGCAACGGCCAGCCCGTCCTCAACAACGCCGCCTCCGTGCGGAACCTCGACCACACGTACAACCTGCGCGTCCACTACCGCGAGTACAGCATCCGCAACACCGGCCCGAACCAGTACGTCCCCCACGACCAGTGGGTGAACCTGGGCGCCGTGCCGTGGAACGGCGGCTCGGTCAACATGCGCAACAACAACCACTCGCAGAGCTGGGAGCGCTGACCCTCCCGGGAACGCCGACCCTGTCCTGACCGGGTGCCGGACCCCCGCCCACCGGGGGTCCGGCGCCCGGACCGGCCCCACCGTCCGAACGCCCGCACCACCTCGCGGGCCGGTGCCCGAGGAGCCCTCCTTGACGTCCCTCCGCCGCAGCCGTTCGCTGCCGGCCCTGTTGCTGGTCCCCCTCGTCCTCCTCAGCGGCTGCGCCTCCCGCCCCGCCGCCGGACCCGCGGCCGCGCCCACCTCCTCCCTCGCCCCGATGGAGCCGCCGCCGATCGGGGACGTCCCGCTGCTGAACCGCGTGGACGACCGGACGCTGCCCGTCGAGGCCTACCTGCTGAGCGCGGAGCAGTTCCGGCAGTACGACGCGGCGCAGGCCGTGCTGGTCGGCCGCTGCGTGCGGGACTTCGGTCTGGAGTACACCCGCCCGGCCGGAGCCGGGGCGTCCTCCGAGACCCAGACCACCCACCGGTACGACCCGATCGAGATCGCCGACGTCTCGGTGAACGGCTACCACTCGCCCGACCCGGACCGCGGGAGGAAGCCCAGCGGAGCGCCTCCGCTGAGCGCCGACCTCAGCACGGTGCTCGGTGCCGGCCTGGGACCGGACGGAGAGTCCGCCCCGGGATCGGCCTCCTCGTTCCGCGGCCGGCAGCTGCCGCCCGGCGGGTGCGTCGGAGCCGCGCAGAAGGAGCTCACCTCGCGCGGCGGCACCGGCCGGGACGCCGACGTCGCGGTGGGGGTCAACTACGAGGGCTTCGAGCGCTCGATGCGGGACCCCCGGGTCGTGGCGGCCTTCCGGGACTGGTCGCGCTGCATGGCCGAGCGCGGCCACTCCTACGCCACGCCCGGGGACGCCCTGAAGGACCCCCGCTGGGCGGCCACCGCCAGGCCGTCCTCGCAGGAGATCGCGACGGCCACCGCCGACGTCGAGTGCAAGGCCCGGACCAACGTGGTCGGGGTCTGGTTCACCGTCGAGACCGCGTACGAGAACGAGCTGATCCGCCGGCGCCTGCCGGAGCTGACGGCGGCGAAGGCCGGCAACGACGCCATGCTGGAACTCGCGCGGTCCGTCACGGCCTCCGGCTCCTGAGACAGCGCCGGGGTGCGGCGGGGGCCGCTTGCTGTCGGCCCCCGCCCCACCCCGACCCACTCCGCCCGGCCGGCCGTATCCGGTCCCGGTGCCGGTCCTAGAAGTCCCACCCGTCCGCGTCGGCGTCCGAGGACACCGCCGCGGCCGCGAACGAGTCGCCCGCCATCCCGGCGGCGAGCGTGGTGCCGTCCACCGGGTCGATCAGGAGGAACGATCCGGTGCGCCGGGAGTCGGCGTAGGAGTCGAGCGCGAGCGGCTCGGCGGTGCGCACCCGGACGCGGCCGATGTCGTTGGCGACGAGCCGGCCGGGCTGCGGGTGCTGGGAGAGGTCGTCGAGCGTGAGCCGCGACGGGATGTCCTCGACGATCGCCTTCACGGTCCGGGTGGTGTGCTTGAGCAGCACCCGCCGGCCTACGGTGAGCGGCGTGTCGGCGACGTGGCAGACGGTCGCCTCGACCTCCTTGGTGATCCGCGGGGGCCGGAGGCCGGTGGTGATCATGTCACCGCGTCCGATGTCGATCTCGTCGGAGAGCCGGACGCTGAGGGACGAGCCGGCCGACACGGCGTCCGCCGGCTGCCCGAGGATGTCGAGCGCGGTGATCGTGGTGACGCGGCCGGAGGGCTGCACCGTCACCGTCTCGCCGACCCGGAGGCGGCCCGTGAGCAGCTGGCCCGCGTAGTAGCGCTCCCCTTCGTGCCGGATGACCACCTGGACCGGGAAGCGGGAGGGGCCGCTCGCCGCCCGGTCGCCCGGTTCCACCGACTCCAGGTGTTCCAGCACGGTGGGGCCGCCGTACCAGTCCATGCGGGCGGACGGCTCGACGACGTTGTCCCCGACCAGTGCCGAGACCGGGACGGCGGTGACCTCGGGGACGCCCAGTTCGGTGGCGTACGCCGTGAACTCCTTGGCGATGGAGGCGAAGACGGGTTCCTGGTAGTCGACGAGGTCCATCTTGTTGACCGCGAGGACGACGTGCGGGACGCGCAGGAGGGCGGCGATGGCGGCGTGCCGGCGGGTCTGTTCGACGACGCCGTTGCGGGCGTCGACCAGGATGACCGTCAACTCGGCCGTGGAGGCGCCGGTGACCATGTTGCGGGTGTACTGCACGTGGCCCGGGGTGTCGGCGAGGATGAAGCGGCGCCGGGCGGTGGCGAAGTAGCGGTAGGCCACGTCGATGGTGATGCCCTGCTCGCGCTCGGCGCGCAGCCCGTCGGTGAGCAGCGCCATGTCCGGTCCGTCGGCGCCGCGCGAGCGCGAGGCGTGCTCCACCGCCTCCATCTGGTCGGCGAGCACCGACTTGGAGTCGTACAGCAGGCGTCCGACGAGGGTGGACTTGCCGTCGTCGACGGATCCGGCGGTGGCGAAACGCAGCAGGCTGGTGGCCGACGGGCCGGCCGGGTCCCCGGCGGCGGGGGTGCCGGACGGGGCGGCGGGGGTGGAGGAAGCGGTGGCGGGGGTGGAGGAAGAGGTGGTCCTGTCGCTGCTCATCTCTAGAAGTACCCTTCGCGCTTGCGGTCTTCCATCGCCGCTTCGGAGAGCTTGTCGTCGGCGCGGGTGGCACCCCGCTCGGTGAGGCGGGACGCGGCGATCTCGGCGATGACCTTCTCGATGGTCGTCGCGTCGGAGTCGACCGCGCCGGTGCACGACATGTCGCCGACGGTGCGGTACCGGATCAGCCGGGTCTCGACCGTCTCGCCGTCGCGCGGACCACCCCAGTCACCGGCGGTGAGCCACATGCCGCTGCGCCGGAAGACGGCCCGCTCGTGCGCGTAGTAGATCTCGGGCAGTTCGATGTCCTCGCGGGCGATGTACTGCCACACGTCCAGTTCGGTCCAGTTGGACAGGGGGAAGACGCGCACGTGCTCGCCGGGGGCGTGGCGGCCGTTGTACAGCTGCCACAGTTCGGGGCGCTGGCGGCGCGGGTCCCACTGCGAGAACTCGTCGCGCAGCGAGAACACCCGTTCCTTGGCCCGTGCCTTCTCCTCGTCGCGCCGCCCGCCGCCGAACACCGCGTCGAACCGCTCGCTCCGGATCTTCTCCGTCAGCGGCACCGTCTGCAGCGGGTTGCGGGTGCCGTCGGGGCGTTCGCGCAGGACGCCGCTGTCGATGTACTCCTGCACGGAGGCGACGTGCAGGCGCAGCCCGAGTTCGGCCACGACGCGGTCGCGGTAGTCGATGACCTCGGGGAAGTTGTGCCCGGTGTCGACGTGGAGCAGCGAGAACGGCACCGCGGCCGGGGCGAACGCCTTCAGCGCCAGGTGCAGCATGACGATGGAGTCCTTGCCGCCGGAGAACAGGATGACCGGCCGCTCGAACTCGCCCGCCACCTCGCGGAAGATGTGCACCGACTCGGACTCCAGGGCGTCCAGGTGGGTGAGGGCGGGGGCGTGGTCCGCGACCAGGTCGATGTGGCGGGAGCTCATATCAGACGCCTTTCCACCAGTAGGCCCAGCAGCGTCGACACGGATTCGGCGACCGACTGCTCGTGCGCGGGGATGCGCAGGTCGGGCGACTCCGGGGCCTCGTACGGGTCGTCCACCCCGGTCAGTCCGGTGAGCTCCCCCGCGGCCTGCTTGGCGTAGAGGCCCTTCACGTCGCGCTCGGCGCAGGTGCTCGACGGTGTGGCGACGTGGATCTCCAGGTACTGGGTGCGGGAGGTCTCGTGACGTTCCCGCACGGCGCGGCGGCTGTCCGCGTAGGGGGCGATGGCCGGGACCAGCACCAGTACGCCGTTGCGGGCCAGCACCTCCGCGACCAGCCCGATGCGCTGTACGTTCGTGTACCGGTCCTCGCGGCCGAAGCCGAGGCCCGCGGAGAGGACCTCGCGGAACTCGTCACCGTCGAGCACCTCCACCCTGCGCCCTTCGCCCCGGAGGCGGTCGGCCACGGCGTGGGCGATCGTCGTCTTTCCCGAGCTGGGCAGGCCCGTCAGCCAAACCGTCGCACCACACTCACACTCGCGCGTTGTCAGGTCGGTTCGCAGCTCCGTCTTCACCACCGTGTCGCTCTCTTTCTAGTGATCCAGTGATCCAGCGTTGTCTGCCTGCGGCAGATCGACCTGCCCGAAGAGCAGTCCTGCGTTGCTTCGACGCGGCGCCGGCCCAGGGGGTCCCGGCGCTCCCGGCCGCCCGGAGGGGTCACGGTCCGGGCCGACAGGGGTGCGCCCCGCCGACGTGCGCCACGTCGTCCGCGGTCGTCCGGGGCGCGGCGCCCGGCCGCGGAGCGGGTGTCATGCGAGCGCCGCCAGTCTGGTGAACAGCTCGCGCACCGGGACACCGGGGTCGTCCGAGGCCACCGAGAGCGCGGTCAGCCACTGCCGCAGCGTGAGCACCGCTTCGTCCTCGGTGAAGTAGTCCAGGGCGTAGTCGGCCCGGACGTCCCAGCCCCTGCCGTCCGCGACGACGTACTGGAGCCAGTCGAACTTCGCCGAGGCTCCCCCCACGTGCACCCGCTCGCACTCCAGTCCCGGCAGCTCCAGCCGGCTCGGCGACTGGTCGAGGACGAGGCAGATGCGGCTCGTGCGCTCGCCGGACAGCACCCCCCGGGTACGGGTGACGCCGCCGCCGAGCCGGGCGTAGGGCACGTTGCGGTGGCGGAGCACGTCCAGGGAGCTGCGTTTCGCGGCGGCGCACACCTCGCCGAACGTGGCGTCGGAGGGGACCCGGTACCGCACCGGCAGGAGGTCGGTGAGGCAGCCGAAGACGCCGTCGAGGTCCGGCTCGCCGCGGCGGGACACGGGGCTGCCGATGACGACGTCCTCGCCGTTCACGGCGGCGGCGGTGACGGCCATGCAGGTGCTCATCAGCACGTGCGGCGTGGTGCGCAGCGAGCGTGCCGCCGTCCGGACGGCGTCCCCCAGCTCGGCGGGGACGGTGGCGCGCACGCAGTCGCAGGCGCTCCCCCGTCGTGCGGCGAGCGGGCGCGGCCGGGGCGGCAGGTGGGTGAGCGCGGGCGCGCCGTCCAGGAAGCCGGCCCAGAACGCGAGGTCCTCGGGGGCGATCCCGGCCGCCCGTGCCCGGACGGCGTGTTCGCCGAGCGAGGGTCCCGGCGGTGGGAGCTCCGCCGGTTCGCCGCCGGTCTCCGCGGCGTACAGTGCGGACAGCTCGTGGTCGAGCAGCACCAGCGAGGCGTCGTCGACGGCGACGTGGTGGATCTGCAGCAGCAGGACGTACTCGCCCGGCGCGTAGTCGTAGAGGGTCAGCCGGGCCGGGGACTCGGTCAGGTCGAGCGGTCGCTGCCCGGCCCGCCGCAGGGTGTCGTGCAGGTCGCCGCCGGGCCAGGGAAGGCGCTCCAGGGGCACGGCGCCGGCCGGGTCGACGCACTGCACCGCGCCGGTCTCGCCGAGGGTGAACCTGGTGCGGAGCACGGCGTGCCGTTCGACGAGCGAGGCGAGGGCGCGTTCCAGGGCGGGGACGTCGAGCGGCCCCGTGATGTGCTGTGCCCACGTCTCCAGGAACGGCGAGGGATCCCCCGTGAACTGGTCGGCGATCCAGAGCGCCTCCTGTTCGAAGGTCTGCGGGAATTCACGCATCAGCCGGGGCGCCTCTCCAGAGCCTGCAGGTCGACCTTGCCGTTGTCGCGCCGCGGCAGGTCGTCCAGCTGCTCGAACCTGCCGGGCACGGCGTACGCCGGGAGCCTCGTGGTGAGCTGTTTGCGCACGTCCCGCGGAGCCAGTTCGGCGCCGTCGACGAGGGTGTAGACCAGCGCGATGTGTTCGACCGTCCCGCCCGCGTCGGTCCGCGCGACGGCGGCGCAGGTGCGGATCTCCGGGATCGCGGACGCGGCGGCCTCGACGTCGCCGAGTTCGATCCGGTTGCCGCTGAGCTTGACCTGCCGGTCGCGGCGGCCGTGGTAGTGCAGGATCCCGTCCCCGTCGAGCATGCCGACGTCGCCGGTCCGCAGGACGCGGCGCTGCTCGCCCGCCACCTCCAGGGTCGGGAACCGCTCACGCGTCAGGGTCTCGTTGTTCAGGTACCCCCGTGCGACGCCGTCGCCGACCGCGACGATCTCGCCGCGTTCGCCGCGCGGTGCGGGCGTTCCGTCCTCGCGCAGCAGGACCACGGTCGTGCCGGGCACCGGCACGCCCACCGGGATGCCGGCGGGTGCGGCGGCGTCGGCCGGCACCATCCGGTGCACCGTCGTCAGCATGCAGTTCTCGGCCGGGCCGAAGCCGTTCCAGATCGGCAGGTCGGGATGGCGCTCCAGGAACTTCGCGACGTGCCGGGGGGACTGCTTCTCGCCGCCGACGTAGAGCGTCCCCAGGCCCTCGAACGCGCTCGGGTCCTCGTCGACGACCAGGTTGAACAGTGAGGTCGTCAGCCAGATCGTGTCGACGCCCTGGTCGGCGACGAGGGCGCGCAGCCGGCTGGGCATCAGGTGGCTCTCCTCGACCACGACGCAGGCGCCGCCGGTGGTGAGCTGGCCCCACAGCTCGAAGGCGTACATGTCCCACGCCGCGGGCGCGACCTGCGGGGTGACGTGCCCCGGTCCGAAGCCGTCCAGCCCGCCCGGGCCGAACATCCGGGTGACCGCGCGGTGGGGTATCAGGACGCCCTTGGGGACGCCCGTGCTGCCGGAGGTGAAGAACACCATGGCGAGGTCGTCCAGCGCGGTCCGCACCGGTTCGAACAGGCCGGTGTCCGCGTCGTCCGCGATCGCGGACAGCGGTGACGGGGCGAGTGTGCGGGTGACGCCGAGGGGTTCGGCGCCGGGCCGGCCGACGACGACCGGGTCGTCGAGCTGGGACAGGATCGAGGCGATGCGGCCCGCCGGCCAGCGCGGGTCGAGGGTGGCGTAGGCCGCGCCGCTCATCAGCACGCCGAGCTGGAGTGCGATCAGGTGGGCGCCGCGCGGCACCAGCAGGGGGACGATGTCCCCCGGCCGCACGCCCCATCCGGCGAGCCGGCCCGCCAGTACCCTCGCCGCCGTGGTGAGGGTCCGGTAGTCGATGCGCTCCTCGCCCTGGACCAGGGCGAGGTCGTGGGGCGCCCGGTCCGCGGACTCGGCCACCGCGGCGTGCACGGTCCGCAGGGGCGGCACGTTCTTCGCCTCGGTCACGCCGCACCGAGCCGGATCTGCTCGGCGAAGTCGGCCAGCTCGTCGTGTTCGAGCAGCCATGCCGGGTCGACGCGGAACCCGAGACGGCGCTCGATGCGGGCACAGATGCGGATGGCCGCCAGCGAGGTGCCGCCGAAGTCGTAGAAGCTGTCGCGCCGGCCGACCTGGTCGACGTCCAGCACCTCGGCGATGATGGCGGCGACCTCCTCCTCCAGCTCGTCGGCGGGCTTCTCGTACTCGGCCTTGCACACGACATCGCGGTTCTCGGTCACGGGATCTCCTGTTCTCGTCTGCTCGGCTTGTCTTGTGCTCAGGAGCGCGCCGGCCGGCTACCGGTCGGCCAGGATGCAGAACTCGTTGCCCTCCGGATCGGCCATGACCACCCAGCCCTCCGACTGCCGGAAGTCGGTGACGACGCTCGCGCCCAGCGCGAGCGCGCGGTCCACCTCCGCGTCCTGCGAGCGGCCCTCGGGGCGCATGCAGAAGTGCAGGCGGTTCTTCACCTTCTTGCCGTCGGGCACGAGGATGAAGAGCACGGTGTACCCGTGCCCGGTGACGACGTAGCACTCGTCGGATCCCGGCCGCACCCCGTCCTTCGGGGTGAACTCGGCCATCTCGCACCACCATTGCGCCTGCGCGTACGGGTCGAGTGCGTCGACGGTGGTGTGTGACAGTGTCAGGCTCATCAGGTCGCGCTCTTTCTGGGTGTTGCGGCTGTGGTTCAGGAGATCTGGTCGACGGTGGCGGGCCGGACGGGCCGCTCGGCCTCCCGGAGGGCCCGGGTCGTCACCCGCGAGGCGAACACGAGCGCGGCGAGCGCCAGGCCGATGCCGCACACGACGAAGGTGCTCTCCGGGCCCAGCCAGCGCCCCAGCCCGCCGCCGAGCAGCGCGCCGACCGGCACGGCGCCGAGCACGATCAGGCGGTACCCGGCGGTGGCCCTGCCGAGCAGTTCGTCGGGGACGGCGGCCTGTCGGAGCGTGCTCACCACGATCTGGTTCAGGGCCGTGGCGATGGCGGCGAGGAACATGACGATCTCGGAGAGGACGATGTTCCCGCTGAGGCCGAGGACGACGTAGCTGGCGGCGGGCACGAGCGCGGCGAGCCAGGTGACCGGCCCGCCGCCGATGGCCGGGACCACCCTGGCCGCGATCAGCGAGCCGATGACGGCTCCCACCGCCGGCACGGCGATGAAGACGCCGTACCAGGATTCGGCGACCCCCATGGGGCCCGTCGCCAGGAGGACGAGCAGGCCGCCGGTGGCGGAGGAGAACAGGTTGATCGAGCCGGAGATGAACGCCACCCGGCGCAGCAGCCGGTGGTTCCAGAAGTAGGACCAGCCCTCCCGGATGCTGCGGACCACCTCGCCCGGCGTGTGCTTGGCACCGCTGGTGTCGCTCGCGTTGGGCAGCATCCGGGGCAGGGTGATCGCGGCCAGTGCGGCGAGTGCGAAGAGTCCCGCGGTGGAGGTGAACACCAGGACCGCCGACAGGGCGAACAGGGCGGCGCCCGCCGTCGGTCCGACGAAGTTGTTGATGGCCGACTGGGTGGCGAACAGGCGCCCGTTGGCCCGCTCCAGGTCCTTGCGCTCGACCAGGCGCGGCGGCACCGTGAGTGCCGCGTTGTCCACCAGGGTCTCGGCCGTGCCGGCGAGGAAGACGGCGAGGTAGAGGACGACGATGCTGTGCAGGTCGGCCACGAGCGTCAGGACGAGAAGGCCGAAACCGACGGCGCGGATCGCATTTCCCCACACCATGATGAGGCGCCGGTCGATGCGGTCCGCGAGGGCCCCGGCCGGCAGGGTGAAAATCACCCACGGCAGGAATTGCGCCACCGTCATCCCCGAGACCAGCAACGGGTCCCGGGTCATCGTCACGACGAGGAGAGGCACAGCCGCCAGCACCAAGCCGTCGCCCAGGTTCGACAACCCCTGCGACAACCACAGCTTGGTGAAGCTACGGCCTAACGTCATTGTCCGTTCTCCTCTGTCGTCCTTGCACAGACGTGTTGTCCGGTCCGGTGGAGCGCCGTTCCCGCGGTGCGCCGCGAGCGGCGACACCGGTGGCCGTCCGGTCGGTCCGGGCCCGGCCGTCGGGAGGATCCGGCGCTCATGACAAACCTAATGTCCTGAGCCGTACGCCGCTCGGCTGTTGTCGGGATTGGTCGGACATCGGCCGGTCGGCGGCGCGGGTCACTAGCCGCCGCTGTTGCCCAGTGCCGCCGTGATCCGTTCGTAGTAGGGCAGTTGATCCCGCTCGAATGCGAGGGCGGTCCGCTCCAGGCTTTCCGACAGCTGTTTCCTCCCGGACGGGGAGGCGCCCAGGGCGTTCGACTCGCTGGCACCGGCGTGCCAGCGTTCGGTCGCCTTCCAGCTGGCCGGCGGCTCCTGCTTGAAGTCCAGCGCTTCGGCGCGGAATTCGATCCCCATGGCCGTGCAGTACCGCCGCATCTCCGCCCCGGGGTCGCCGGCCAGCCGGTCGCCGTCGACGAGGTGCATCGGCAGCCCCGCCGCGGTCACCGTCGAGACGATGTCCCACAGGTGCCCGAACCCCATGGCCGAGGAGGTGGCGTCGGACTGCATCACGAGGTGCGAGCGCACCGTGTCACGGGGGTTGCGGACCATCGCGGCGTGGCGGCAGCGCCGCAGGAACGCGGGGTCCGCGCCGAGCCGGTCGACGGGGAAGTCGGTGGTGTCCTTGAAGAAGACGGGCCGGCCGGCCGCCGTGTCGACGAGGGCGGCCATCACCTCCTCCTGGCTCCCGCACGTACGGCCGGCGACTTCCGCCTCGCCGAAGTCGGACACCCGCGAGAACGGCTCGTGGAGCACGAGGAAATCACCGCGCTCGTACATCGCGCGTTCGAACGCGGTCGATCGCGATCGCGGAACGGACCACAGGGCCAAGAGACTCGGCTGCTCCGTCATGACGCTGCCTCCGGGAGGGTCTTGTCCAGTTCGCTCAGGGCGGCCCGCAGGACGCGGATGCCGTCGAGGTATTCCTGGACGAGGATGTGTTCGTCGTCGGTGTGGTCCTGGTGGCAGTCCCCCGGCCCGTAGGTGGCCATCGGGACCTTCCAGGTCCTGCTCAGGGTGTTCATGTCGCTCGTGCCCGTCTTGAGCTTGTGGCCGGGCCGGAGCCCCCCGGCGGAGATCGCGCGGGACAGCGCACGTACGCACACGGAACTCCGCGGGACCGTCACGGCGGGAACCTCGTAGACCGTCGACACCTCGACCGGTTCGCCGAGGGCCGTCGAGACCTCGCGCCGCAGGTCCTCGGCCGATGTTCCCGGAGGGGTCCGGAACACCAGCGAGCAGGAACTGGAGAACGGCTCGAACCGGCCGTCCCTGAGGATCATGCCCACGTCCTTGAACGTGTCGTTGCCCCGCGCCCCGTAGGTGTCGAAGAGCCTGCCGAGCGCCCGCACCAGGATCTCGCTGGACTTCGGCCCGGGCGTCGCCGTGTGCGTGCGCGGGACCTCGCAGCGCACCCCGAGTTCGACCATCCCCTTGTAGCCGACGGTCACCGAGGACGCCCCGCTCGGCTCGCCCACGATCACGGCGTCGGGGACGGGCACGGTCGTGCGGACGTGTTCGGCGCCCCGGGACCACAGCGTCTCCTCCTCCACCGCGCCCACCCAGTGGATGCGGAGGCCGAGATCGCGGCTGGTGAGCGCCGCGACGAGCATCGCCGTCAACGGGCCCTTGGCGTCGACGGCCCCGCGGCCGCGGACGAGGCTCTCGCTGTGCTCGAAGGGAACGTCACCCGGCACGGTGTCCAGGTGGCTGAGCAGCATGACCGTGCGCGGTCCCCGCCCGACCAGGACGTGCACGTTCCCCACGTCGTCCAGGTGGCTCTCCGCGCCGAATCCGACCGCGATGTCCCGCAGCCGCTCCGCGAGCTTCCGCTCGCTGCCGGAGACGGACGGGATCGCCACGACCTCGGCGAGCAACGCGACGGCGTCACTGTCGGTCAGTTCTCCTGCTTGGGTACTGAGAAGGCGAATCGTCACGGTGTGCCCCGGCCCTTTCCGATGAGGGTTCCGCTCCCTCGTAGAGCTTCTGTGATGGGCGAGTCCACGCGACCGTCGCAGACCTGTACCGCCCGTGCGCCCTTGCCCAGTGCCTCCACCGCGGCGGCGACCTTCATCCGCATGCCGCCGCTCAGCTCCGCCACCAGGCTCTTGGCGTCGTCCCGGCTCAGCGAGGCGATGGTGGAGGCGGGATCGTCGCGGTCGGCGAGCACGCCCGGCGTGTCCGTGAAGAGGAGCAGCCGGTCGGCGCTCCAGGCCGCCGCGATCGCGCAGGCCATCCGGTCCGCGTCGACGTTGGTCGCCTGGCCGTCGGCCGTCATGCCCGGGGGGCACACGACGGGGACCATGTCGCACGCGTGGAGGGCGTCCAGGACGCTCGTGTCCACGCCGACGACGCGGCCGGCGAAGTTGTCGCGCACCACTCGGACGCTGTCGCCGAACACCGCGCGGATCGCCGCCTTGCGTTCGGTGCGGACCAGTCCGCCGTCCATGCCCGACAGCCCGACGGCCGTGACGCCGCGGGCCGCCAGCTCCGAGACGATCCGGGCCTGGGTCCGCCCCCGCATCGCCATCATGAGCGCGCTGAGGGTCGCCGCGTCGGTGTACCGCGTCACCATGCCGTCCGGGGACCGCAGGGTGCGCCTCGGCAGCCCGAGTTCCGCGATGGTGTCGTCGATGTCCCTCGACCCGCCGTGCACCACGACGATGCGGTGCTCGCGCCACAGGGCGGCGATGTCGTCGGCGATCGCCGTGCTGTTCTCCTGGAGGCTGCCGCCCCACTTCACCACGATTCTCATCATGATCACACCGGGTGCAGTCCGGGAAAGGTCAGCCCGGAGGTCTCCGGCAGACCGAGCATGAGGTTCATGCACTGCACCGCGCCGCCCGCGGCTCCCTTCATGAGGTTGTCCAGGCTCCCCATCACGAGCGCCTTGCCGCGGTTGTCGGCGACGATGCCGACGTCGCAGAAGTTCGAGCCCAGCAGGACCTTCGGGTCCGGGTAGCGGAAGGTGCCGCGCGGGCTGTTCACCAGGCGGACGAACGGCTCCGCACCGTAGTCCTCGCGGTACATGCCGAGCAGCTCCCGCTCGCTCACCTCCCCGACGGTCACCTTCGTCAGCGTCTGCACGCCGCGCACCTGCGGCGTCGCGGTGACCGTCATCGACGCGTCCACCCGGAGGGCCTCGGACACCTCGGCCTCGTGGCGGTGGTCGAACGGCGCGAACACCCGCATCACGCCGGCGCGCAGCGCGTGGGAGTTGGCGTCGCCGCCGGAGGCGCCGGAGCCGCTGCTGCCGGTCCGCGCGTCGACCTGGACCTCCTGGAGGAGTCCCCGGGCCGCGAGCGGCGCGAGGCTCAGGATCGCGCTGGTGGCCATGCAGCCCGGGACGGCGACCCGGCTCGCGTCGACGATCTGCTTGCGGTGCAACTCGGGCAGCCCGCGGACGAACGCCTTCGCGTGCTCCCCCTCACGGCTCCAGCCGTAGTAGCGCTCCATGAGCGCCGCGTCCTCGATCCGGAAGTCCGCGGTCAGGTCGACGATCTTCGGCGCGAGCGCCGCGACCTCGTCGAGGATCTCCGCCGTGGACCCGTGGACGCCGGCCAGCAGGACGAGGTCGACCGGCTCCAGGTCCGCACGCCGGCTGTACCGCAGACCGCTCCCGCGCAGCGGTGGGTGCGCGGTCTCCACGGCACGGCCGGCCTGGGTGTCGGAGGTCACGGCCGCGACCTCGACCTCGGGGTGGTGGACGAGCAGGCGGAGCAGCTCGCCTCCCACGAAACCCCGTCCGCCCACCACTGCGATGCGCTTCATACCGGTTCCCTCACCTCCGTCATCTCGGCTGTACAGGCCTCGACGATCCGTGCGGCGACGTCGACACCCGTCGCCCGCTCGAATCCCTGGAATTCGACCCGGGAGTTCACTTCGAGCACCGTGTGGCTCCCGTCCGCTCGCTCGACCAGGTCCACTCCGGCGATCTTCGCGCCCACGGCGGCGGCCGCCCGGACGCACAGCCCGTGGAGCTCCTCGCTCGGCGGGTGCCGCTCCACCGTCGCTCCCCTGGCCACGTTGTTCCGCCAGTCACCGCTCGACCGGGTGATGACGCCCAGGCAGACGCCGTCGACCACGATTCCCCGGAGGTCCGGCGATCCCGGCCGGACCGCCTCCTGGACGATCACCGTCCGCGCGACGGCCGAGGGCAGTGCGGCGCAGGTCTCCAGGACGGCGTCGGCCGCGTACTGATCGGTGATCAGGCCGACCCGGTTGCCCCAGGACGAGCTCAGCGGCTTGATCACCGCGGGGTAGCCGATCTCGGCGACCGCCGCCAGGCCGGCCTCCGGGGTCGGCGCCAGCAGGGTCGTCGGCGTCGGTACACCGCACTGCTTCAACCGCAGGTAGGTGGACCACTTGTTGCCGCACACCCGGGTCGCCGAGGCGTCGTTCGACGGCCGGGCACCGAACGCCTCCAGCGACTCCGCCGCGAGCGCCGCCCGCTGACTGGAGATCTCACGGTTGAGGACCGTCATCCCCCGCAGCCCCTCGACGTCCTTCGGTCCGAAGGACATGGCGCGGGGGTCCAGCCGGACGACCGGGACACCGCGGCGCTCCAGCTCGGCCAGAAGCCGCCGTTCCTCGAACCGGACGGTCGACAGGAGGAACCCGAGGGGCGTCGACGTCCCCCGCCGCTCATTCACCCCAGTCCTCTTCGGGCTCCGGCGCGAGCGCCAGCTCCAGCGGGTCCGTCGACTGGATCTCCAGCTCGGTCGAACACCCCGGGCAGCTCACGATCTCCCCCTGGTAGCTGTCCCCCGGTATCTTCAGCGGGCCGTCGCAGCTGATGCACTGTGTGTCCATCTCGTCTGTCCTTTCTCGATCACTAGGGATGGGTGACGAACTTCAGCACGTCGTGGAGCACGGATTCGGTGGTGAGTCCACTCGCCTCCAGCAGGGACGCGTGGCTGTCGGGCGGGAGGAAGCCGGTGACGCCGATCGGGAGCCACGGGATCCCGCGGGCTCCGGCCGCCGACGCGACCTGCGCGCCCATGCCGCCGGACGTCCACGCCTCCTCCAGCGTGACCAGCCACCGGCACTCGGCGGCGATGACCCGGCCGACGGCGCCGGCGGAGTCCGGGTCGACGGTGTGGACGTTGATCACCTGCGTGCTGTACCCCGCGTCGGCGAGCCCCCGGGCGACGTCCAGCGCCGTCGCCAGGACCTCCGGGCCGGTGGCGACCAGGGCGATGTCCCGGCCGGCGCGGACCTCCTGCGGGATGCCGAGCTCCGGTTCGGGCAGTCCCGCGAACACCGGCGAGGCCTTGCGTCCGAGCCGCAGGTACGTCGGACCGTCGTACTCCAGGCACTGCTCCAGGAGGGACACCGCCTGGCGCGCGTCGGCCGGCACGACCACCCGCATGTTCGGCAGCGCGTTCATCAGCGCGAGGTCCTCGGTGGCGTGGTGCGTCGGCCCCAGCCAGCCGCCGCTGGCGCCTCCGTGCGTGCCGACGATGCACACGCGGCGGCGCGGGTAGGCGACGTCGAGCTTGATGAACTCGAACGCCCGGCTCACCGAGAAGGCGGCGAACGTGCACACCAGGGCGCGCCGTCCGCTGTGCTCGGCACCGGCGGCGAGCCCGATGGCCGCGTTCTCCGCGATGCCGACGTTGAGGTAGTCCATCTCGGGCGTCGGCTTGATGCTTCCCGTGTCGGTGTCGACCACCAGCACGTTGTGGCGCACCGCGAGTTCCGGCAGGGCCTCGGTGAAGGCCGCCCGGGTGCTGACCCGCTCCGCTTCGATCTCAAGCATGCCCGGGCTCCCCCTTCACGGTCACGCGGGAAGCCGTCGGGCTCATGCTGGCCTTGACGCGCGCCCGCTTCTTCTCGGTGTCGAGGAGGACGAAGTGGGAGGAGGCGCGGCCCGCCAGGGCGCCCACGCCCCGCGCCTTGACCGTGCGGCAGACCACCGCCGTCGGCCCCTTCGCGCGGGCCGCCTCGTCGAGGACCGCGCAGAGTGCCGCCAGGTCGTGCCCGTCCACCTCGACGGTGCGCCAGCCGAAGCCGGCCCAGCGGTCGGCGACCGGTGCCCCGTCGCTCACGTCGCGCACGGACCCCGTCTGCTGGAAGCCGTTGACGTCGATCACCGCCACGAGGTTGTCGGCGCCGATGGCGCGGCTCACCTGGGCCGCCTCCCACACCGTCCCCTCCTGCAGCTCGCCGTCACCGAGGAGCACGAACGTGTTCGCGGGTGACTCGCCGGCCTGGCGCTGCGCCCACGACGTGCCGTTGGCCAGGGCGAGCCCGTGGCCGAGCGAGCCGGTGGCGAACTCGACCCCGGGGACGGTGACGTTGCCGTGCGTGGCCAGCCTGCTCCCCGGTCGGCAGAA
This sequence comes from Kitasatospora sp. NPDC042419, assembly GCF_056437345.1. NCBI lineage: Bacteria > Bacillati > Actinomycetota > Actinomycetes > Kitasatosporales > Streptomycetaceae > Kitasatospora > Kitasatospora sp. NPDC042419. Next base: position 242,376 of record NZ_JBWKAW010000010.1, on the reverse strand, counting down.
GGTGGCGACCTCCTCGCGGGTGATGAAGTCCCGCTCGGCGAGCGTGGCGTAGAGGGCCATCGCCGCATGGCCCTTGCTCAGCACGAAGACGTCCCGTTGCTTCCACTCGGGGTCGTCGGAGTCGATGTTCATCGTGTGGAAGAAGAGCGCGACCAGGATCTCGACGGCGGACATCGATCCGCCCAGGTGGCCGCCTTCGGGACCGGCGCACATGTCGACGATGTGCTCGCGGATGGCGCGTGCGCAGGATTCCATCTGCGCGAGAGTCGGCTCGTGCTCGGCCCCGGTCAGCGGCCCGCACCTTCCGCGAGCTCCTCCAGGACCTTCAGGTTCGACCAGACCTTCTCGACGACGTCGGCGAAGCTCTGGAGCAACGGCCCGGCGTCGGGCGGGAGATGGCGTTGCTGGAGGGTGAAGCTGCGGTCGACGACGTCCTGGGTGACCGGCCACGCCTCGGGCGTCTGCCGGCAGAGCGAGCGCAGCGCCGGCTGCTCGGGGACCGGCATCATCTGGTACCTGGTCGCCGGCAGTCCCTCGGCGCGCAGGGCACGCATCAGCAGGTTCCGCGCCTCTCCCGTGTCCACGCCGGGGAGGAGCCGGTCGAAGTCGACGACGAAGCGCAGGATGTGCCACGCGTGCTCGTACCCGTCCGGCTCCGACGGGCAGGTCAGGCCGTCCAGGTGGCGCAGCCGGGCCAGGAAGGCCTCGACGTTGGACCGCCGGGCCGCGTGGTACGCGTCGAACCGCTCCAACTGGCTCGAGGTGTAAGCCGCTTGGACGTTGTTCAGCTTCGCGTTGAAGCCCAGCCGGTGGCTCACGTAGCGCCGCGGGCGGTCCGCGCGGATCGTCTCCCCGAACTGGCGCAGCTGGACGATCCGGTCGGCGACGCGCTCGTCGTCGGTCACGACGAGGCCACCCTCCCCGCAGGTGGGGAGGTTCTTCGTCATCTGCAGGCTGAACGTGGCCGTGTTGCCGGACGCGCCGGACGGGACGCCGTGGTAGCGGGCGCCCTGGGCCTGCGCGGCGTCCTCGATCACCACGCAGCCGTGGCGGCGCGCGACGTCGTCGATCGCGGTCAGGTCCGCGCTGAGCCCGTGCAGGTGGACCGGGACGACTGCCTTGGTCCGCTCCGTGATCCGGGCGGCCAGGCTGTCCGCCGTCATGTTGAAGGTGACCGGGTGGACGTCGGCGTACACCGGCGTGGCGCCGACGTGCACCACGGCCATCGCCGTCGCGACGAAGGTCAGGGCGGGGACCACGACCTCGTCGCCGGGGCCCACTCCGTGCGCGAGGAGCGCCAGTTCGATGGCGGTCGTCCCGTTGCTCACGCCGACGCAGCGCCGCACGCCCAGGTACTCCGCCCAGGACCGCTCCAGCCGTTCGACCGCGGTCTCCTCGGTCGTCCGGTCGGAGACGAGGACGTTGGAATCCAGCACGGACAGCACGGCCGCGCGGTCCGCGTCCGTCGTCCTCGGCCAGTTCACCGGCGCGAGCGCCCCGAGCACGGGCTCGCCCCCGGCGAGCGCCAGCTCGCCCACAGACCCGCCATTCATCAGACGTCCGTCCATTCCTTCGACAGGGCGAGCTGCCAGTCGACAGCCAGCTGCTCGTACGCGTGCACCAACTCGGCGCCGCGGCGCGGCACGAGCTCCGTGATCCCGTCCGTCGTCGCCGCGTGGGCGCTGAGCAGTCGCAGGTTCGACCACGCCGACACGACCCGGTCCGCCGACGCGGCCACTTCCAGCAGCCGGCCCTGCTTCGACCGGTGCGCGGACTCCTGCGCGAACCGGCCGTGCAGGAACGCCTGCGCCTGCATCGCCCAGCCGAACGTGTAGGCGCTGCGGAGTTCCGCCGGGGTGCCGGAGCTCTCCTGCAGGCGCTCGACGAAGCGGAGCAGTCCGGCCCGGCCGGTCCACACGCGGTCCGCGGAGCCGGCGGTACCGGTCGCCCAGCGGTCGAGGTTGCCCCGGAGCGCCCGGGCGACCCGGTCGGCCGTGGGCTCCTCGGGTCGCGACCGCACCGTCGTCGTCAGCACCCGGCCGCCGATCTCCCGGCTGGAGAAGAAGACGTCCTGGGTGTCGGACGGATTGCCGGAGGTCCAGCTGTCCACCAGGTGCTCGGCGGACAACCACCCCTGGAAGGCCGGTGGTTGGGCATCGGAGACGTAGAACTCCACGTCGCCGTCGGCCGTCCGGCGCCAGGCCGGCACCACGACGAGGTGGGCCGCGTGCACGTCGTGGAAGGCGGGGCGGAACGGGAGGTGGTAGTTGTCCACCGCCACGATGACGCTGGCGTGCGTCTCGATCAGGTCGATCAGGTCCTCGGCGTCCGATCCCGTCGTCCAGGCGGACTCCACGTCGTGGTACGGGCACAGGTCGGCCGCCACACCGCGGCTGCTCTGCGCGGGACGGTAGAACTCCTCGCTCATGACGTCGTCGGGCGCGAACGCGAACTCGCAGGCGGGGCCGAGCACGTCGACGGGCCGCAGGCCGTGCTCCAGCAGGATGCTGCCCAGGGTGGTCTGCAGGCAGCTCAACGGGTCCTCGTACCACTGGGGGTAGGTGCCGGCGGCACCGGTCCAGCGGACCGCGCGCACTGACGCGCCGGTCGTCCTACCTGTGCTCACGGCTGGCTCCCTGTATCTGCGGATCGCCTTCGGGGCCGGCGCTCACCTGCCGGCCGACGAGCGTCATGGCGAAGAGGTGGACGGCCGGGTTCCTGGGCAGCGAGATGGCGCCGAGCGGCTTTCGCGAGGTGATCGGCACGCGCTGGCACCAGAGGGTGATCCCGATGCGCTCCTGTACGTGGTGCGGGTAGTGGATGACGTCGGTGCGCAGCGCGAGCTCCTCGCCGAAGTCCGACCGGCCCTCCCACAGGTCGGAGAGCGCGAGGTGGTCCCGGTCCACGGTGCCGTCGGAGAAGTGCCAGGTGACGACGTCCCTGACCCGCCGCTCACCGCACCCGATGACGTAGAGCCAGTCCCACCGCCGCTGCGGGACGTCGATCCGCTGTCCCGAGCAGAGGACGTTGTCCGGGCCGCGTCCGTCGAGCGGGGCGCTGCGCAGCGGCACGCCGTCCACGACGAGCCCCAGCGGCGCGGACCGCGCCGGAATCGAGTTGCGCCATACGTTCAGTCGACCATCGGTGAGGTTCTCCGGTGTGGTCGCCGCCTGGTTGTTCAGAAAGGGTTCGAGCGCAAGCACCTTGTGAACAGTCAACGCAGTTCCTTCCGTACCAGTGCCCTGTGCTGCAAGCGGGGTTCGACGACGGTGAATCCGCAGGACTCGAAGGTGCTCACCCTGCCGTGGAAGCTTCCGCGTTCGATCGCGGCCCCGGGGTTCCGGTCGTCCTCGGGGTAGGCCTCGATGACGTCCGCCTTCTCGTCCCGTGCCCACTCCACCGCCCGGTCGATGAGCACCCTGACGAGTCCCTGGTGGCGGTGGTCGCGGGCCAGGTAGAGGCAGACGATGGACCAGATGCGCTCCGGGTCGTCGCCCTCGATCAGCTTGGCCGCACGGGATCCGCGCAGCCTCGGGAAACCCGACCGGGGGCCGACTCCGATCCAGCCGACGGGGACGTCGTCCACCGAGCCGAGGACGCCCACCCGCTCGCCGGCCTCGACCAGGTCGCGGAGCTTCTCCCTGCGCGCCGCGGAGCCGCAGGAGGATCGTTCCTTCGCCGTCATTCGAAAGTACGTGCACCAGCAGTTCTCCACAAGCCCTTTCGGCTCGAAGAACGCGCCGACCGTGGGCCAGTCATTCGGTCCGACAACTGTGGTTACGAAATCGCTCACCGGTTCTGCCTTCCGCACGCAATCCTCGACCTGGCCGCCGGGGCCGGCTACTTCCAGGTCACTGCCAGCGGCAGACACACTACGCCATTCAGGAAGTTCGAGATGAGGTGCTTGGGATCGCCGTCGAGGGAAACCGACCGCACATTCTCCCGCCAGAGGTCGAAGAATATCTTCATACCGAGTCCGGCGACATGCTGGCCGATGCACCGGTGCACACCGAGGCCGAATGCGAGGTGGCGGTTCGGGGAGCGGTCGGGAATGAACCTGAACGGATCCGCGAACACCTCCTCGTCGCGGTTGGCCGAGGCGATCCAGGCGGAGACCAGCGACCCCGCCCGCACCTCCGTCCCGGCGATCTCGGTGTCCACGGTGGCGCGCCGCAGCACGTGGTTGACCGGGCTCGCCCAGCGGAGCGCCTCGTCGACGAACCTCTGGTCGGTCTCCTCCTGGCGCGTGAACCACGACCACAGGTCGTCGTCGCCGGCCAGCAGGATCAGCGTCTGGTTGATCGTCTGGGGCACGGTCGGATTGGCGCCCATGAGGAACGCGTAGGCGTTCAGCAGCGGCACGTTCCGGTCCGCGTCCCCCACCACGTCGGCGGTGGCCGGGCAGCGGCCGCTCACCGAGTCGGCGGGCGGGGAGCCCTCCAGGACGTCACCGAGGACGGACATGATGGTCGTGTGCGCCTCGAAGAGGTCGAACCGGCGCCGGTACTCCGACTCGGCCGCGTCCACTCCCCCCATCGCGCGCACCGTCGCCCGGCCCGTGACGGTCCACTTGTCCTGCGGGATGCCCATCAGCTGTCCCGTGATCGTCATGGGCAGGGTGACCATGGCGTCGCAGAAGTCGAACGACTCACGGCCGCGGATCGTCTCGAACAGCTCCGACATGCGCTCCGTGATGGCCTGCTGGAGGCGCTGCGTCGCCGGCACCGTCATCAGCGGGGTGAAGACGCGCTTGATGTCGGGGTGCAGCGGCGGGTCGGTGAGGTGGATCGCCGCCCCCGCCGCCACGTCGCCGCCCCCGCGCACCGTGAGCATGGTGCTGTACGCGGAGGAGAACGTCGCGGGATCGCCCAGCACGTCGCGGACGTCCGCGTAGCGCAGGGCCGCGAGGAAATCCTGGCCGTCGGGGGTCCGCTGCTGCCGGAGACCGTCGCTCTTGCGCAGATCCTGCCACACGGAATGCATGTTCCGCACCGCGTACTGCGATTCGTCGTAGAGGTCCGGCGAAATCATGTCCGAGGGTTCGGGACCCGTGAGGGAAATTCGCATCGAAAGACCGCCTTCGCCTGGGATTTACGAAACTCGAACAACACTCGTACGATCCGGTGGGGCCTGGAATCGCCGCCGGCCGCGCACCGGCGGAACCGCGGTCCGGGTTATCCGTTCGTCGCTGTGCCTTCGCGGTCGAGAAACCCGATGTTCTCCGCGCATTTCATGTAGAAACGCGATGCGACCGACCACTCCGTGATGCCCTGGGCGCCCAGGACCTGCATCGCCCCGCGGACGACGCGCACCAGGACGTCCTGTTCCACGAGCTCGAACCGCCCGATGGCGCCCTCGTCCGCGTCCGCCACGCCGTCCGCGAGTTCGTGGAGCCGCGCACCGAGGGCGTTCATCTCGGCGTAGCCGCGGATCAGCGGGAACATCAGGGCGTCGAAGTCGACGAGGTGCCGGCCGAACTGCTCCCGGGTGGAGGCGTGCTCCCAGGCGCTCCGGAACAGCCCGATGCCGAGCCCCAGCACGTAGGCCGCGTGACGCAGCCTGCACGCGGGTTCACCGCAGTCCCCGTGGGAGGCGCCCTCGTCGCCCGTCCCGGCCCCCCGGCCCGGGAGCCGGCACGGCTGGTAGGCGTTCTCGTACCCGAGGTACCCCGCGCTCAGGCTGATCGCGCAGCCGACGGTGAGGCCGAGACCGAGGCCTCCCTCGTCCTCCGGCCGCTCGACCCCGTCGAGGCCGAGTTCGGCCAGGGTGTCCGCCAGCGCCGTGCGCCGCTCCGGCGAGTGGGCGAACAGGGGCTCCACCTTGACGCCGGCGCCCACGGGTCCGAGGACCTCCAGCACCGTGTCGACCAGCTCTCCGCCGAAGCGGTGCAGGACCGCCAGGCAGCGCTGGGAGTACTCCTCCTTGAGGTCCGCCGAGATGGTGGACAGCATCATCTCGGAGGTGCCGGCGGACAGAGTCAGCCCCGGTGACTCGGTCAGCCCCGAGAACAGTTCCTCCCGGACCAGGTCGTCGGCGCCGGGTGTCCCGCCGAGCGTGCTCCAGCGCCGGAGCACCTCGTGCCCGACCTGCTGGCACGTCTCGCTCGTGTACAGCTTGGCGACGGCGGTGTCGATCGCCTTGACGTCGGCCCGCAGGAAGACCTCGGTGGCCGCGCGGGCCAGGGTGGTGGCGCACTCGACCTGCCCTTCGAGGCGGTCGAGGCGTTCGAGGCCCCGCGGCCGGCCGGTCGTCCCGCGCAGCGCCCTCAGCCAGCGGGCCGCCCTGACGACGTGGTCGATGCCGGTGCGCTCGATGGCCAGGGCCCCGTCCAGCAGGGCCCATCCGCGGCCTTCGTCGCCCACCCGGCGCCAGCTCTCGACCTCGACGTCCTGCAGGCGCACCCGGCACATCCGTTCGCGCTGCACCGTCTCGACGAGTTCGACGGTCACGCCGTCGGCCGCCAGGTCGATGACGAAGAGCGTGATGCCGTCGTACTTGTTCCCGCCCTGTCCGGTGCGCGCCGAGACCAGCGCCGACCCCGCGAGGTCGCTGTAGATGCTGAACACCTTGACGCCGTTGAGGACGTAGCGGTCGCCGCGGCGCTCCGCCCTGGTCCGGAGCGCGGCGAGGTCACTGCCGGCGCGCGGCTCGCTGTAGAGGACCGTGGAGAACTCCTCGCCCCGGCTGATGCGCGGGAGCAGCTCCCGCTTCAGCCGGTCCGAACCGGACTTGAGGACGAAGTTCCCGACGATCTGCACCGTGAGCGCGTACACGAGGTCCGGCAGGCCGGTCGAGCAGAAGCCCTCGAAGAGCTCGATGGCGAGACGCGTCGGCGTTCCCGCGCCGCCGAACCCACTCGGCCAGTCGGGGGTGAGCAGGCCGCGCCGGCCGAGCTCCCGGTACGCCTCGGCGATGGCCTCCGGGTCCATCCGCCTCGACCGGATCACGAGGTCACGCCAGTGCGGTGTGTCCACGAGCTCGGCCAACGACGCGTGCAGACCGGCTTCGTCGGCCTCGCCCGCCCCGCCCGCTCCGCCCGCTCCGTGGGCCGCCACCTCGCCGGCCCGGTGGGCCGCCGCCTCGCCGGCCTGCTCGGGCGCGTCCGGGGCGGGTTCCGAGGCGGGACCTCCGTCCCTGAGGACCCGTTCGATCGAGGCGACGTTGTCGGCGTCGCCGAGCAGGGTGTAGTGGTCCCCGGGCAGGTCGTGGACGTCCACGCCGCCGGTGGTCGCCGTGTGCCAGTCGGACTTGAGCGACTCCACGGCGCGCACCGAGACGACGTCGAGGTCACCCGGCGTGGGCCGCCAGCTGCAGACGAGCCGCCGGTTGTGCATGAAGATCTCCAGACGCTCGGTGAACGTCTCCGGATCGATGTCCAGCAGCGCGGCGGCTTCGTCGTGGGTGTCCGCCGTGACCTCGACGTCACGCCCGCTGACCCTCAGCACGTCGTCCAGGAAGCCCCGTACCGCTTCGGCGGGCGTCCAGACCGGGACCTCCCCGACCGCCCACGTCGAGTCGAGGAGCACGACCTTCGGGCGCTCCCCGCCTTCCGCGAGCAGACAGGCGATCTCCCACGCGAGGGCGCCGCCGAACGACCAGCCGCAGACCACGTCGATCCTGGGGCGGTCCTCGCCGAAACCCTCGACGTAGCGCCGGGCGAGGTCCTGGACGGACTCGGCGGGCCCGCCGTCGACGAGCGTCCGCGACGAGGCCTCCAGCCCGAGACACCTGTGGTCGACGAGCCTGTGGACCAGCGGCTGGTAGGCCAGCAGACTGCCGCCCACCGGGTGGACGAGCAGGAGCACCCGGCCGGAAGTCGCCGAGCGACTCAGTTCGATGAGACTCGATGTGTCCGCCGTGGCCGATCTCGTACGGAGAAGGGCGCTCAGGCGTTCGCCTTCACGTTGCATCACACGTTCCCTGCCGTTGCGGTCCAAGTCCCGGCTCTCACTCCGCCAGGAGTCGGGTGACGTCCTCTTCGGTCATCTGCTCGATGGCCTGCTGGAGTTCCTCGGGGGACAGACTGGCCAGCCTGGCGCGTTCGACCTCCAGGGCCAGGCTCTGCACGCTGGAATCCGCGAAGAAGGCGGCCAGCGAGACCTCGGTCGCGAAGATCTTCTTGATCTTGGATATCAGCTGGGCGGCCTGCAGGCTGGTCCCGCCCAGGTCGAAGAAGCTGACGTTCTTCGCGAAGTCGGTGCGGCCGAGGATCGGGCCGAAGGCCTGGGTCATCATCTTGCGTTCGACATCGGTGAGTTCGTCCACCGGCTCCGGTTCGACGGTGGCGCCGACGGCCGGCAGGGCGCGCTCGTCGATCTTGCCGCTCCCGTTGATCGGGAGTTCGTCCAGCAGCACGAACTTGGCCGGCACCATCGTGGACACGAGGTGCTTGCGGCAGTGGTCCCGGAGTGTCGTCTCGGAGACGTCGCGCGCTCCACCGGTCGCGCAGTACGCGACGACCCGCTTGTGGTCCTGCTCCTGCTGGACCTGCACGTACACGTTGCGGACTCCGCGGGCGGCGCGGACGGCGCTCTCGATCTCGCCGATCTCGATGCGCACGCCGTTGATCTTGACCTGCTTGTCGGCCCGCCCGACGTACACCAGGCGGCCGTCGCCGTTGTGCCGCGCGAGGTCACCGGTCAGGTAGAGCCGCGCCGAGGGGTCGTCGCCGAACGGGTCGGGGATGAACCGCTGCCGGTTGTCCTCGTCCCGGTTCCAGTACCCGGACGCCAGTCCGACGCCGCCGATGGCCAGTTGCCCGATGACGCCCTGGGGCACCGGAACGTTCTGCGCGTCCAGCACGTACGCGACGTGGTTGTCCATCGGACCACCGATGGGCAGGGCGGCGGGCGCCAGCGGCTCCACCAGCTCCTCGACGATGCTGGTGACGGTGCACTCGGTGACGCCGTACCCGTTGAAGATGCGCCGGCCCTTGCCCCAGGCCCGCACGAGCTCGTGCGAGAACGCCTCGCCGCCGACGAACACGATGCGCAGGTCGTCGAGCGGCGCCGGATCGAGCAGCTTCATGACCGACGGCGGCAGGTCGGTCACCGTGACGCGGTGCTCCTCCAGGAACCGCTGGACGCCCGACATGTCGAGACGCGTCGCCGACGGCACGAAGTGGAGCGAAGCGCCCGTCAGCAGCGCACCGAACATCTCGAAGACCGACACGTCGAACCCGCACGACGCGTAGCCGAGGAAGCGGTCCTCCGGAGTGAGCTCGAACAGCGTCCGGACGTTCCGGATGAACCCCAGGATGTTGTCGTGGCTGATGAGCACGCCCTTCGGCGTCCCCGTGCTTCCCGAGGTGTGCATCAGGTACGCGGTGGCGTCGCCGCCGGGGGCCGCCACCGGAACCGCCGCCCCGGGAGCCCGCACCGGGTCCGGGAGGTCCGCGGGCAGCCGGAACTCCAGTGCGGGCGCGACGCCGGCCGTCGTGGCGTCGCACACCACGCGCTGCAGTGCGGCGTTGGCGACGATCGATTCGATGCGGCCCGCCGGGTTCATCGCGTCGATCGGGACGTACACGGCGCCCAGCGCCATCAGCGCCAGGACGGTCGCGGCGAAGTCCGGGGACGGTTCGAGCGCGACGCCCACCCGGTCGCCGGGGCCGACGCCGTGCGCCGCGAAGTGGGCCCGGAGCGCCTCCGCGCGGTGCCGCAGCTCGCCGTAGGTGAGCGACTCGCCGGGTGTGCTCACCGCCGGCCGCTGCGCGTGCTCGTCCGCGACCGCGGCGAAGTGCGTGAAGACGTTGCCGGTCGGCACCGAATTCTCGGCGCCCTTTCCGAGAAGCGCCTGAACCGCGCGGGATTCCTCGTCGTGGGACCACGACTGTTTGATACTGAGGTCCGGCAGGGATATCGCCCTGCGCAGGATTCCGACGAGCACCCGCTGCATGGTCGCGATCGTCGCCGCGTCGAAGATGTCGGTGTTGTACGCGGTGTGGATCTCCAGGTCCGCGCCCTTTTTCGTGACCGTCCACGACTGGAAGAACTTAGCGTGCGTGGTGTCGGGCTCGTGCTCGACCGCGGTGATCCCGTCCAGCCGGAGCGGCTCGGCCCATTCGTTCATCGTCAGCGTGTACTGGAACAGGGTGGAGCGCGCCGATTCACGCTTGACACCGGCACCGGCGATGATCTCCTCGAGGGGGAGCTGTCCGTGCGACTGGCCGTCGCGGAAGCGGCGCTGGACGTCCGCGAGGCATTCCCGGAACGTCGCGTCGGGGTCTATTCGGAACCGCAGCGGCAGCATGTTGATGAAGAAGCCGATCGTTCTCTCACACTCGACCTCGGTGCGGTTGGCCGTCGGCATTCCGAAGATGACGTCCTCGGATCCCCCGTACTTGCTGAAGAGGGAACCCATCGCCGTGGCGTAGACGGTGATCGGCGTGGTCGACAATGACGAGGCGAGCTCGTTGACCTGAGCGGCCAGGCCCGGCCAGGTGGTCACCTCCGCGGAACCCGCGTAGGTCGTCTCGGGCGGGACGGGGCGATCACCTGGGATGTCCATGACATCGACGTCGCGGAGCGCCTCGGCCCAGTAGTCCACGCTCTCCTGCCACGCGCCCGCGCTCATGCGCTTGCGCTGCCACACGCTGAAGTCGGCGAACTGCACGGTCGGGGGCTCGATCTTGGGTACGGCGCCGGCCCGCCGGGCGTTGTACTCCTCCTCCAGCTCCTCGAAGAAGATCGACGTCGACACGCCGTCGAAGATGATGTGGTGGACGACGAAGCCGAAGTAGTGGAGACCGCTGCCGACCGTGACCAGGGAGGCGCGCCACAGCGGGAACTCCGTCAGTTCGAGCGCGGTCTCGGCGAGTTCGGCCATGATCCGGTCGGCTTCGCCCTCGGATTCCACCGCCGTCCGCGCGATGACGACCTCAGGGGTTTCGACGATGCCCTGGAAGTATTCGTCGTTCTCCACGAGCACATGGGTCCGCAGCGCCTCGTGGCGCATGACGATGCTCGTGAATGCGTCGGTGAGGGCCTCGACGTCGAGATCGCCTTCGAGCCGGAACAGGAACGCCACGTTGTAGGTCGTCATACCGGTCCGCAACCGGTCGACGAACCACAAAGTATTCTGTGAATGCGAGAGTAGAATGTTGTTCCGGTCCTGGCGAGGACGGGGACCTTCGGTGATCTTCGCGCGGGCACGCGCCAGGATACCCGCGAGCGACTGCTTCTTACCCAATGCGGTACCGTCATGCGCCGAACTCACACAAAGCTCCCTTGATGTCAAGTGGCAATCAAAAGCAGCAGTTCTGCGGGCATTTCAGCAGGGCGGGAACGGGATCGCACAAGTCGAAAGAACGTTCCGACCCCGGGATATCCTGCCCCACGAGATCCCGAACGGTCAAGGTCATGACAGAACGACGATCACGCGGCAGGACTCGTACACGTTCCGCCCGGACACGGAAGGTCGGGCCCTGACCATCGAGTTTCTCCTGCTAGAACCGGATTTCCGCCGCGCCGGCGGTGGACTTCGCCGGTCCGCTTACCCGGTATCGGTTACGCGGAATTAAAGACTCCGCATTGCCGGCACGAACCGCGCGGCGCCCGGCGGGGCGCGCGCGAGGCCTTCCGGGACGCCGGAACCGGGTACGCCGGAACCGCGGACGCCAGGGCTCGCGACGCCGGTTCGGTACGCCGGGGCCCGGGACGCCGGTTCGGGCGGACCGGCCGCTACGAGCGGACTGCGGCCGTCACCGGAGTCCGATCAGACCCCAGCCCCGGGCCCCGGCCCGCGTGACCACCTCACCCCACTCGCGCATGAGCGCGACGGCCTGGTCGAAGCTCCGGGGCCGGGCCGCCCAGCCGGCGGACTCGGAGCCGAAGGGCCCGCGGAGTTCCTCCAACCGCGGCTCGGCCGCCTCCCAGGCGCGGACCAGCGCCGTCACCTCGTCCGGTGCGCGGAGCAGGAGCACCCGGGGGCGCCACGGCGCCGGGTCGCCGGGGAAGCCCCCGGCCGGCGGAGGATCGTCGTCGTCGGTGGCCGCCGCGGCGGCGGCCTCCGGACTCTCCCACACCAGGCCGCCCAGAAAGCAGTCGAGGGCCTCCCGCAGCTCGGGCGGGGCCGAAGCCCTCATGTCGTCCCAGGCGTTGGCCAGGTGGAAGTGCCAGCTGTAGGACCCGGTGGTACCGAAGAACCGGTACTCGGCGCACCACGGCGACCGCCGCTGCCACACCCACCCGCCCTTCACCGCGTAGTCGGCCTCCTCGCACGACTCGCAGCAGAAGTCCGGGTACACCGCGTCGGTCAGTACCTCCAGGCGCTCCCCCGCCGGTGTCCGCGCGAGCCGCTCCCAGTCGGCCATGACCACCGTGATGTCCAGTCCCATCCACGCAGGCTAACAACCGCTCGCGAGCCCGAGGACGCGGGGACGGACGCCCGGCCGGCCCGGGGCCCGCGGGGCGACGGCAGCGCAGGCGCGCCGCACGTCCGACTCCTTCAACCACCTTGCCTGCAAGGATGTTTGGCACTCCGCCCCTCCCGGGCAGAACGCAGGAAGGCGCGCTGCCGCGCCGACCGTACGCAGCCAGGGTGGCCCCCATGCACGAAACCGGACCCGAACCGCTCGCGACGTTCTGCGGCGACTGCAACTGCGGTTGCCCGCACCTGTTCGTCGACCCGGACGCCCCCGCCGACCGGAGGGTGCGGATCACCGACGACTTCGGCCAGCGGATCCAGATGAGCGGGGACCAGTTCCTCGACCTCGTCGCCCAGGCGAAGGCCGGCCTGCTGGACCGCCTCGGCGCCGCCCGGTAGAGCCCCGTTTGACCACGGATGAGCCACTCGACCCGCCGGTGATTCCCGTCACACGGCGTGTCCGTTCCGGCCGTACCACCGCGCACCTCCGGCGGTGCAACAACCGACCGGGCCGCACGCGCTGACGCGCCGCCAGACTCCCGCGCCTCCCCCGGGCCGCCGGCCGACGGCGGCGCCGAGCCGGTCCGGACGCCGGGCGCCGGCGAGCACTCCGGCCACGAAGGCCACGGAGGTGCCGCGCCCGCGCCCGCCGACCCGGACCCGGCCGCCTTCGACGCCGCCCTCACCGCCGCCCGGAGCACCGGGCTGGGCGGCACCGTGACCGTCACTCCGGCCGAGGACCCGGCCTCCGCCTGGACGGTGGCGCAGAAGGACGACACCTGGCCCGTCCACTACGACCGGGTCGCGGTCGACACCGCCACGGGCACGGTGACCGCGCACACCCGCTGGGCCGACCACCCGCTCCTGGCCAAGCTCTCCAAGCTCGGCGTCCAGGGCCACATGGGCAAGCTGTTCGGCCTCGCCAACCAGCTCGTCCTCACCGCCCTGGCCGTCGGGCTGAGCTTCGTCACCGTCCTCGGCTACCGGATGTGGTGGCAGCGCCGCCCCACCCGCGCCGACCGTTCGGCCCGCTTCGGCAAGGCGCCTGCCCGGGGCGCCTGGCGGCGTCTGCCGCTGCCCGCCCTCGCCGTCGGGGTGCCCCTGACGGCGGCCGTCGGCTGGGCCCTGCCCGTCCTGGGCGTCACCCTGCTCGCCTTCCTCGCCGCCGACGCCCTCACCGGCCTGGTCCGCCGCAGCGGCAGCACGAACTGACCGACCCGTGCCCGGGGAGGGCGGTCACCGACGGCCGCCCTCCCCGGGCACGGTGGAGAACGACGGGACACCCACGGGACGTGAGGCCCGGCCACCGAGTGGCCGGGCCTCACGTCCGTCCCGGGCGCCTCGGGAGCAGCGACGCACTCGACCGGTCCCGGCGGAGACCGGACGGCCCGGACCGGTCTGGTCCAGTCCAGCCCGGTCCGGTCCAGTCCGGTCCGTGGACGCGCCCCGCCGGGTGCGCGGGCGTGGCGGATACTGACCCGAGGACGTGCTGAGGGGGCTCGCGGTGAGCTGGTCTTCGAGCCTGCTCGGCTTCGCCGCCGGGCTGCTGATCTCGATGGTGACGGCGCCGGTGGGCGTGTCCGGGGCGGTGTTCCTCCTGCCGGTCCAGGTCAGTGTCCTGGGCGTGCCGAGCCCGGCGGTGACGCCGACGAACCTGCTGTTCAACGTCGTGGCCGGGCCCGGTGCGCTGCTGCGCTACCGCAGGGCCGGGAGGTCGGGTGGGCCGCTCACCCGGTTGCTGATCGCGGGCACCGTGCCTGGCGTCGTCATCGGCGCCGTGGTGCGGGTGTTCGCCGTCCCCGGACCGCGGGTCTTCCGGCTGCTGGTCGCCGGCCTGCTGCTGCCGCTCGGCGTGTGGTTGTGCCTCCGCACCCTGCGCCCCGCCGGATCCCGTGCCGCCACCGCGCCGACGGCCCGGACCACCACGGGACTCGCCCTGGCCGTCGGTGTCATCGGCGGGGTCTACGGGATCGGCGGCGGTTCCGTCCTCGGCCCGGTCCTGGTCGGCCGCGGCGTTCCGATCGCCGAGGTGGCACCCGCCGCGCTGGCCTCGACGTTCGTGACCTCGCTCGTGGGCGCCGGCACCTACGCGGCGCTGGCCCTGGCCGCCACCGGCGACATCGCGCCGGACTGGATGCTCGGCCTGTCCTGCGGCCTGGGCGGCCTGGGCGGCGGCTACCTCGGCGCCCGCTTCCAGCCGCACGTGCCCGAGACCGCGCTGCGGCTGCTGCTCGGCGTCCTGGCCGTCGCCGTCGGCGTGCTCTACGCCGTACAGGGCCTGGGCTGACCCGCACGCCACCGACCGGACGCACCCCGCGTGCCCACCGGGCCCCGGCGGACGGGGAGTCGAAGGACCCGGTCGCCCCGGGTGGTTCCGACCGCCGCGCCGCCGACCGGCGCCCCGGCCGGGATTGGACACCGACGCACCCGGGCATCGTCTGAGCCATGGCGACGCCGGGGGGCGCCGTGCGGCGGCCGACATGCCGCGCTCGGCCCTGGGTCACCCGTCGGCGGGCGGCAGCGCGGGAGACTGCGGGAGGTCGAACGAGACGGAGGGACCAACCGTGGGCGGTACCGCGCCATTCCGCATGTGGGACGTTCGGGAGTCGGGCCCCGCCGACGCCCCGCACCGGGTCCTGCTACTGCCCGGAGCGCTGTGCAGTGCGGCCTTCTACGAGGACATGACGGCCGCGCCGCCGCTCGCCGACGCACCGATCAGGCTGCTGGCGGCGACCGTCCCCGGCCATGCCGGGACGGTCGCGCCCACGGACCTGTCGATGGAGAACTACGCGGCGATCACCGGCGCCTTCGCGGCCGACCACGGCTGCACGGTCGTGGTCGGTCACAGCATCGGCGCCAACATCGCCCTGGAGATGGTGGCCGGCGGGCACTTCTCCGGTCCGGTGGTGCTGCTCTCCCCGACGTTCTCGCGCCCGGACGAGACCAAGGCGCTGGCGGTCGCGACGTCGATCGGGCGGGTCCCCGGTCTCGGGGCCCTGGCCTGGCCGGCGATGCTGTGGCTGACGCCGAAGGCGCTGGCGGACAGCATCCCGGAGCGGCGCAGGCCGGCGCTGATCGCCGAGCTGGAGAAGAACTCCGCGTCGTTCTGCCGGCAGTCCATGATCGAGTACTTCGCGTACCTGGACCGGCACGGCTCGCTGGTGACGCGGCTGTGCGGCTCCGGGGTCCGGGCGTGGGTGGTGCGCGGCGACCGGGACGAGATCGGACTGACCGACGCCGAGCGCGCCGGGCTGGAGGCCTGCCCCTCCGTGACCCTGGAGGCGGTCGCGGACAGCGGACACCTGGTGATGGTGGAGCAGCCGGAGGCCGTCGCCCGCCTGGTCGCCGACGTGGTGCTCGGCACGGGCCGCTGACCGCACCCGCTCCACCGGGTACGGGCACGGGCACGGGGACGGGGACGGACGCGGTTGTGACGGCGCCTGTGACGGGCGCCGCCCGACGGTCACGGTCGGGGTTCCTCGTCGCGTTCCGCGGCCGGAGCGCGACAGTGCCGCCGTCCGGCCGCTCAGGACAGGCCCCCGGCGGACAGGCTCTCGGCACGCTCGCGCCGGCCGATGCCGATCTTCAGCGGCACCAGGACGGTCCAGCACCACATCGCCGCGGCGGGCGACGCGAAGGCGATCGGCACCGTCGCGCCGAAGACCAGTACCGTCACACCGAGGTCGGCCGTGATCCACCTCGTGCCCGCCGACGCGGCCGGACCGGGACCGGCGGCCGTCCCGGCGGCCCGGGCGGGAGCAGCGGCGTCCCCGGTTGCTGCGGTGCCCCCGGGAGCGGAGGACGACGCGCCGTCCGGGCGGGGGCTGCGGCGGACGGCCCGCAGGAGTGCCAGCTGGAGCAGGTCGATCACGCTCACCGTGATCGCGTAGCCGGCGACCGCTTCGGGCTGCGAGGCGTACTCGGAGAGCATCGCGGAGGGGAACGGCACCATCGCGATCATCCCCAGCCCGGCCAGCGCGAGCGTGAGCGACCTGCCTTCGAGCGCACGGGCCTGCCCGAGGATCCTTCGGTGGTCGCGCCAGAAGGCGGCCAGGATGGCGAAGCTCAGCGCGTAGGCGCCGAGCTTGGGTAGCGCGTCCCGCACCGCGTCCCGGAACGCCGTGTCGTCCAGCCCCGGCGGCACCTGGACGTCCAGGACCAGGAGAGTCATCGCGATGGCGAAGATCCCGTCGGACAGGGCGATCAGGCGCCCCAGGCCCAGCTCGGCAGATGCCCTGGCATTCACCCGGGACAGCTTGGCGGGGCGGGTGCGCGTCCCCGGCCATTGCGCCGAAGGCGGGCACGGCGGGGACCGGTCCCGCCGTGCGGGCGGGAGCGGGCCGTGGTGCGCGGGCGGGGCGGCTCCGGGGCGGCGAAGATGACGATAGGCGAACGTTCCGCCTCCGCCGGTCCTCCGACCCGCCGCCGGACACCGCCGATGAGGCACCATGGGCAGCCCACGAACCACCCCCGGACCCCACAGGACCCCCGTGCCCGCACCACAGGTCATCGCCGCCGCGCTCACCGGAGCCGTCCTCGCCCTGCTCGCGGGCTGCGCGGGTGGCGCCGCCGGCCCGGGAACGGCCGACCCGCCCACCGCGGCTTCGGCTCCCGCGAGCCCGCCCGGCGCGCCGGTGACGCCCGGCCCCGCGGCGGGCACCTCCCCCGCCGACGTCACCGGCAGCGCCACCCCCACCGCCCCCGCTACCCCTTCTGCCCCTGCTGCCACCGGAGCCACCGGAGCCACCGGTAGTCCGACCCCCGGCACGACGCCCGTCCCCGCCGCGACGCCCGCCTCCGCCGGCGCGGCGGCGCGGACCGAGACGGCCGTCCTGGCCATCCCGTCGATCGGCCTGACGGGGCTGAAGGTGGTCCCCTACCGGGGCACCACCGACGACGGGCCCGGCACCCGGATCCAGAACGGCGGGGTGGCCGCCAGCCCCTTCGGCGAGCAGGGCGGCGTCGGCCCGGGCGAGGTGGGCAACTACCTGGTCACCGCGCACCGGCTCTCGGCCGGGAGCCCGCTCCGGGACCTCCCGTCGGTGCGCAACGGCGACACCGTGCTGGTCACCCTGGGCGGCACCGAGTACGAGTACGTGGTCACGGACACCCGCACCACCTCGTTCCGTTCCCCGAGCTCGCTGGCCGAGCAGCGCGCGGCCGTCCCGGGACGGCCGGGCGAGCCGGCCGTCCAGCCGATGATCACCGTCTCGACCTGCGCCACTCCGGAGGACAACGCCGCGGGCAACCGCTGGCGGGACGCCAACGGCAACCCGGAGCACCGGATCGACAAGATCGGCGTCCTGCGCGCCACCCGGCCCGCGGGCTGAGCGCATCGCCCGGTTCACCGGCGCGGGGCGCCGACTCAGGGCCGACTCAGGGCCGGCTCAGGGCCGGCTCAGGGCCGACTCGGGGCGCCGTCCCGGGCGGTCCCGCCCCGGGCGGGGTCCGTCACCGGCTGTCCGTCACCGGCGGTCCGTCACCGCGGGAGGGCGGGCCCGGCCAGGACGGTGGGGTCCTCGGCGAGGTCGTCGAGCAGGGCGTCCAGCTTCGCCCGGTCGACCGAGGGCATCACGAAGACGTGCACGTAGCTGCGCCGGGTGGACTCGTCGCCCGGGACCATCAGGACGTCCTGGGAGGAGAGCGACCACTTGGCCACCAGTTCGGGGCCGGGCTTGCGGAACCGCACGGTGACGGCCCCCGGGTTCCGGGCCGTCCACAGCTCGACGCCGGTCCGGCGCTCCAGCTCCTGCAGCCTCGTCTCCAGGTAGCCCGCCAGTTCCTGGGCGGCGCGGATCCGGTCCACCTGGTCCCGGTAGGAGTACCGGGACAGGTGGTTCCAGAGGACGAGCGGGGAGAACCCGTTGCGCGAGCCGGCGAAGGTGGTGTCCGGTGCGCCGATGTAGTCCGGCTGGGACGGCGGCGAGATCTGGTACTTGACCTTCGTCATGTAGATGCCGCACGGCCACGGCGCGCCGGGCCACTTGTGGCCGCTCATGGCGATCGAGGAGACCATGTCGACGTCGCCGGACCGCTCGGTGGGCAGGGTGAGCCCGAAGTCGAACTCCGGCACCGCCGCCTCGGGGGCCCAGCCGTACGCGGCCGGGTCCTGGGAGGCGAGCCGCAGGAACGGCGCGTAGCCGGCGCCCAGCGCGCCGTCGACGTGGATCCAGAAGCCGCGGCGCCGGTCGACCAGCGGCTCGCCGGTCCGCGGGTCCGTGCCGTACACCACCTCGCGCCGCACCAGGCCGTGCCGTTCGAGGATCGGCAGCAGTCGCTCGCAGACCGCCCGGACGTCGTCGTGGGCTCCCTTGAAGGTGCTGCCGAGGTTGAGGTTGACGAAGACCGGGTGGCCCTTCGCGGCGAAGAACTCGACCAGCACCGCCAGGGCGTCGACGTCGATCTCGCCGGGACCGTCCCAGGACCGGCCGGAGGGGCCGGGGGCGGAGGGCACCTCGGCCGGCCATTCGCGGCGGCCGGTGGCCGGGTCGACCAGCGGGCACTCGTCCGGGTACCGCTCCTGCCCGACGGCCTGGAAGGTCTCGACGCCCAGCACCCGGACGGCCTTGGCGAAGGAGTAGTGGGTGTCCTCGGAGTAGAACGCCACGGGGCGGTAGGCGTTCGGGTTGTGCCGGTCGGGCGCGGCCCGGACGTACCGGGGGGCGTCGAGCGGGGCGGTCGGCGACTGGATCAGCGCCTTGCCGCTCAGGTAGTCGCGGGCGTTCCAGAGCGCGTACATGTTGCCCTCGGTCGAGCCCATGGACAGCATGTAGCCCCAGTACGACTCGGGGTCGGCGGGGTCGTGGGGCCGCCGGGCGTTCCACAGCGCCGCGTAGTAGTCGAGCACCGCGCGTTCCACGACCTTGGTGTTCGGCTTGTAGCCGCCGCTCTGGAACGGGTCGCCGAGGTTGTTGATGTTGTTCGGCATGAACCGGGCCAGGTCCAGCGCGCAGCCCTGCATGTCCTGGGTGGCCTGGTAGCCCACCAGGTGCCGGCGCTTGCGCGACAGGTACTCGTCCACGGTGTCCAGGGCCCGCAGGCGCCGGGCGTCGTCCAGGCCGCCCGCGGGGAGGGCGAAGTCGGCGCCGTCCAGCTCGGGCCCCGGGTCGACGGCGGGCCGCGGGTCGACAACGGGTGCCGGACCGACAGCGGGTGCCGGACCGACGGCGGGTGCGGCGGCGAAGTCGGTGGTCGGGCTCATGTGCGCGGCTCTCCCGGGTCACTGGTCGTCCGGTCCCCGGGCGGGGCGGCGGAGCGGCGTTCGCTGCTCGCCGCCAGGATGGAACTTCCGCGCATCGGCGGGAAGAGCAGCCGAAGAAGATTCGGCAGATGTACGAGAAGTCTTGCGAATCGTCGGAACCGGCTGGAATTCTGTGCGCCGTGCCGAACAATCCGCAGGCCCGCCGGGCGTCCGTCGACGACGTCGACCGCGCCATCGTCCGGGTCCTCGCCGACAACGCCCGGATGCCGAACAACGCCCTGGCCGAGGCGGTGGGCATCGCGCCCTCGACCTGTCTGGCCCGGGTGCGCGCGCTGCAGGAGCGCGGGATCATCCGCGGCTTCCGGGCCGAGGTCGACCCGGCCGCGATCGGGTTGCCGCTCCAGGCGATGATCTCGGTCCGGCTCCGGGCGCACACCCGGGAGCAGAACGAGAGCTTTCGGAGCACCGCCCCCGACCTGCCGGGCGTCCTGGCGGTCTTTCACATGGCGGGGTCCGACGACTACCTGCTGCACGTCGGGGTCGCCGGGCCGGAGGGCCTGCGCGACTTCGTCGTGGACAACCTCACGACCCATCCGGCGGTGGCGCAGACCCGCACCAACCTGATCTTCGAGCAGATAGCCGGCCGCCGGTACCTGGCCCAGGAGGGATGACGGATCGGCAGGGTGATGGCGGACAGGATCTGACCTAGACGGTCCCTACTGTGGTTCCTGTCGACGGAACGAGCTACTGACGAAGGCGGGACCATGAACGACATCACCACCCTCACCGTGCCCACCACCGCGCCTGCTGCGGCCACCCCGGCCACGGAGGCCGCGCCCGCGGCCACCGGCGAGCGGGCCGACCTGCTGGAACTGCTTGGCAAGCAGCGGGAGTTCCTGCGCCTCACCACCCAGGGCCTGACCGACGAGCAGGCCGGACGGCGCACCACCGTGAGCGAGCTCTGTCTGGGCGGGCTGATCAAGCACGTCGCATCGGTCGAGCGGGTCTGGGTGGACTTCATCCTGTCGGGCCCGTCCGCGATGCCCGACTTCAACCGGATGACGGAGGCGGACTGGGCCCGGCGGGAGGACGAGTTCCGGCTCCTGCCCGGGGAGACGCTGGCCGGCGTGCTGGCCGACTACGCCGAGGTCGCCCGCCGCACCGACGAGCTGGTCGCCGTCCTGCCCGACCTGAACGCCTCGCACCCGCTCCCGGCGGCTCCCTGGTTCGACGGCGACGTGCGCTGGTCGGCCCGCCGGGTCCTGATGCACATCGCCGCCGAGACCGCGCAGCACTCCGGCCACGCCGACATCCTCCGCGAGTCCCTGGACGGTGCGAAGAGCATGGGCTGACCCGATGGCCGGCCCGCCTGAGGCCGGCGACGCAGTCCCCCGGCCCCGCGATCTCCCGGCAGCGACGGCGGGCCGCCGAAGGTACGGCGGCCCGCACCCGTGCCTCGCCGACTCCGGTGGCAGATCCGGGACTTACCGTCGACGACCGCGCCTTCAAGGTTCCTCGCAAGGTTTCTCCCAGACCGGCCGAGCAGAGTTGCCGACATGACCGCACCGGCGAGGACGACCGCCGGGTGCGGACACGGACGGCGGGACCGCACCGGTCCCCCGCATCGACGGAAGGTCACAGCATGAACATCCGTAGGACTCTCGCCGGACTCGCGCTCGGAGCCGTCGCCGCCATCGGCGCCGTGGCGGTGCCGGCCCAGGCCCAGGCGGCGCCCACCGGGGCCGTCCGGACCTCCGAGGGCGGCGGCGCCACGGCGGACGGCCGGCTCGCGGCACCGGTCAAGCACTTCTACAGCAGCCACCCGAGCGTGGCGGCCTGCCAGACCAAGGGGTCGTACTGGCTGCGCCAGCACCCCAACTGGATCGCGACCTGCGAGCCGGGCCTGGGCACCGACGGCAAGTGGAAGGTCCACCTCTACCTGTGGTACTAGACCGCCCGTAGAGCCCTGACGGAGCCGCCGGGCCCGCCCTCGCGACGGGACCCGCCCCGGCAGGCCCCGCTGCCTGATGCCCGCACAACCGAGGTGCGGCCAAGGGGAGTTCATCGGGCCGTACCTGTCGATCGACAGGTACGGCCCGCGGCGCTCGGCGCGGGGCCAGCCCCGTCGCGGGACCCGCCCGCCCGCGGTCCGCCGACTGCGGCAGTGCCTTCAGTCCCGGTCGCGCGGGGTTCCGGCGTGGGCGAGCGCGCTCGCGGTCCGGCAGCCGACGATCGCCGGGGCCTCCCGGACGAGCGCGTCGTCGGTGAGCGCAGCCACCATGAACAGCGCGAAGTCCACCCGGCGCGTCAGGTTGCCGGCCAGTACCGGGTCGCCCACGTGCCGGCTCCACACGGGAAGGCCCTGGCTCTCGCCCTCCTCCAGGTCGCTGCCGCGCACCACGGTCCACCGGGTGTCGCTCGCGAACACCCGCCGACACGCCTCCACCTGGTCGTCGATCTCGGCGGCGCGGACGAGCTTGCCCAGCACGGCAGCGATCCGAACGCCCAGGAGGAACATCCGCGAGTACTTGTCCTTGCCGTCGCGCGTGATGTGCCAGCCGCAGGAGAAGACCAGGCGCGCGCCCGGCCGCGCGTGGTCCAGGACCGCCTGCGCCGTACCCGACGCGTACTGCTGCACGCCCCAGGGCACCAGCACCGTCAGCACCCCGTCGCACCCGGCGACCGCCCGCCGGATCACCTCCGGGTCGTTCGTCGCTCCGGGGACGACGGTGATCCGGCCCTCGAACGCGGCCAGCTTCGGCACACTGCGCTCCCGGCAGACGCCGACCACCTCGTAGCCGCGCTCCAGCGCGTGCCCGACCATGTACTGCCCGAGCTTCCCCGAAGCCCCGATGATGCAGACCTTCTTCACGCGATCCTCGCCCACGGCGCAGCCCCTTCGCCGACATGGTGACCTTATGCTGTAAGGCACGTTAGCCTTACCACGTAAGGCAGTCAATGGACGTGGAGGAGGGGCGGATGCCCGAGGGAGGCAAGGGCCGGCGCGGAACACCGACCCGCACGCCGCTCAGCCGTGAGCGCGTGATCCGTGCGGCGGTGGAAGTGGCGGACGCGAAGGGGTCGGCCGCCCTCACCATGCGGGCCATCGCCCAGCCGCTGGGAGTGGAGGCGATGTCGCTCTACCACCACGTGGCAGGCCGGGAGGAGATCCTCGACGGCATGGTGGACGCGGTGTTCGGCGAGATCGAGCTACCGCCGCACGACACCGACTGGAAGAGCGCCATGCGACAGCGCGCGGTCTCCGCGCGCGCCGCCCTGCTGCGCCACCCCTGGGCGATCGGCCTCATGGACTCCCGCGCCCAGCCCGGCCCGGCGACCCTGCGCCACCACGACGCCGTCATCGGCGCGCTGCGCACCGGCGGATTCTCCGTACCGATGGCCGCGCACGCCGTCTCGCTGATCGACAGCTACCTGTACGGCTTCGTGCTCCAGGAGGTGAGTCTGCCGTTCAAGGGCGGGGCGGAGCTGGACGAGGTCGCGGGCGCCATCCTGAGCGAGATGCCCGCCGACGCCTACCCCCACCTCGCCGAGCTGGCCGCCGAACACGTCCTCAAGCCCGGCTACGACTACGCCGACGAGTTCCCCTTCGGCCTCGCCCGCATCCTCGACGCCCTCCACCCGGACGAGGCCCCGGGCGCGTAGCCGGGCGCGCAGCCAGGCCACGGTCCGTACTCGCAGGACCGTACTCGCACCTCACCGGCACCGGCGCGTCAGGGGCGGTGCCGGTGAGGGTCGTCAGTGAACCCCGCCGGGACGGAAACCCGGGGAGCCCAGCTCCTCGAACCAGCTCGGCGGCTCGGGCGCGGTGAACGCGGCGGCCACGGCGTCCAGCCAGGCGGCGAACGTGGGGAAGTCCGGGGCCGGGTCGGCCCCGCCCTCCCAGCCCCCGCCCTCGACGTAGCGTGCGCGCCCTTCCTCGTCGTCCTGGTGGTGGTAGTAGACCGGGTACTCGCCGTTCGCGTCCGGCTGGGTGACATCGAAGCACCAGACCCCCTCGCCGTCCGCGTCGGCGAGGGCGAACCCGACCAGGTGGTTGGTGGACAGCCACCGGCCGTCGCCGCGGTCCACGTGCTCCGGCAGGTGCACGAGATCGGAGTTCAGCTCGGCGATGGCATCGTCACCGACGACGACGAACTCCCTGTACTCGTCGGTTGCGACGTCCCCGCGCCTGCAGGCGAAGGTGTTGTGCTCGGCGAGGAAGGCCCGGTAGGTGGGCGGGGCCGTCCAGTCGACGGTTCCGAAGTGGGGTTCCAGCCCCGTCTCGCGGGCACGGACGGCTTCGGCGGAGGCCGGTTCCGACGCCGAGATCGAGACCGTTCCGGCTTCGCCGGCACGGCGAAGGACTGCCAGGCTCTCGTGTATCGACATCGCATCCCCTGAACTGGTGACCAGACGGCCACATGGCGTGGCCCGACGGCTGTGCGTGCCTGACTATGGCCGACGCCGACGACAGGCCGGATCCGCGGAGCTGCCGCAGCGGCGGCACCGGGTCATCAGCCGTGGCCGTACGGACAGTACGAACTGACCCTCCGTCAGACGGTGAAGCGCCCGGCAGCGGCGAGGCGGCGCAGCCGGCGCGAACAGCGGCCCGCCCCAGGTCGGCGGCGGGGCGCCGGGCGGGGCTCCCGGCGTCAGGACGTCGGTGACGGGACGGGCCCCGGGCGGCGCAGCTCCGCGTAGACCGACCAGACCACCGAGACGGCGGGGACGGCGACCACCGCACCGAAGGCCGCCTCACCGTCATGCCCCACCGCCTGGGTCCGCGCGCCGCACCCGGCCCCCGAGCGGGGGGACCCGTTCGGCGCGCACCGCGCCGCGGGAGGGTGGACGCCTGCCCGGCCCCGGGGGCCGGCCGTACGGCCGGGGGCTGCTGGGGTGCGAGAACGACATGCACCCTGCATAGCGGGTGCGACAGCGCACGGGCCGTTCCCGCGCCGACGGACACCCACCGCGCGGTCGACCCTTCACCCCGCCCCACGGCCCCCGCCCCACGGCCCGCTCGTCCCCCGGCCGCGGACCGGCCCCTCCGGGGCAGCCCGGCGCGCCAGGACCTATGCTGCCCGGATGATCCGAACCGGCCGCTACCGATGGCGCACCCGCCTGCGCCGCAACCTGCCGTGGTTCCTGGTCGATCGGGGCCTGGCCGCCAAGGGCGGGCAGGATTGCGGAGCGCACGAGTGGTACAACCACGACGGTGTCGTCGCGCACTGCTACCACTGCGAACCGGGTGAGCAAGCCTGGAGCGGCCGTTCCGACAGCCGCACGTCTCCGGCCGGTGGCTGATCACGGCGTCCGTCCGTGACGGGGCAACGAGCGGGCGCACCCGGCAGGGTGCTCCCCCCGCACACGCCGCGCCGGCCCGGGTCGGGGGGAGCACCCTGCCGGGCCAGGTCGCCCGGGGCGGCTGCGCGCGCCCACCGGCTTGGACCGCACGTCCCCGGCCCTGGCATGATCGGTCCATGATCGAACGAGTCATCGCCGCCTGTGACGGAGCCGCCAAGGGGAACCCCGGCCCGGCGGCCTGGGCCTACGTGGTGGCCGACAGCGCCGGAGTGCCGCAGCGCTGGCAGGCCGGTCCGCTCGGGCACAGCACCAACAACATCGGCGAGCTGACCGCGCTCCAGCAGCTGCTGCTCGCCACGGACCCCGCCGTTCCGCTGGAGGTCCGCCTCGACAGCACGTACACCCGCGACGCGGCGACCAAGTGGCTGGTGGGCTGGAAGCGCAACGGGTGGAAGACCGCCGCCGGCAAGCCGGTGGCCAACCGCGAGATCATCCAGTCGATCGACGCGCTCCTGGAGGGCCGGGACGTCGTCTTCGTGTACGTTCCCGCCCACCAGGTGGACGGCGACCCGCTGAACGCCGTCGCGGACAAGGCCGCCAGCGACGCCGCCCGGACCCAGGAGGCGGCCGGCGGAACCGGCGCGGACCTCCCCGAGCCGGAGCCGGCCACCGCCGCACGGACGTCGCCGCGCAGCGGTCGGCCCGCCGCAGCCCCGTCCACGACGGCGAAGCGCCCCTCGGGCGGCTCGCGGACCCTGAAGGCCCGCTTCGCCGGCACGTGCCCGTGCACCCGCTCCTACGCCAAGGGCGACACCATCACCAAGGTCGGCAGCAGCTGGGGGCACCCCCAGTGCGCGGGCGCCCACGCCTGAGCGGCGTCCCGGACCGGGTCAGGCTCCCCCGCCCTCCACGTCGGTCTCGGCGGCGATGTCGGCGTCGAGCCTGGTCCCCGGGTCCGGGGGCAGGCCCACCTCCTCGCGATCCTCCTCGGTGCGCTCCTCCAGCTCGTCCTCGTCGGGACGGCGCGGCAGGCCGCGTCCGTGCCCGGTGTCGGGGTCGCCTTCGACCTGCTTGTTCGACTTGTGGTGTGCCATCGCTCCTCCTCGTCAGGACGGCGCCGCCGCCGGCTTCCGGTGCACCGGAAGCCGGCCCGGGGATCACCAATCCACTCAAGCCCGCTCCGGCAGTGCCCGCAAGCCGAACCGGGGCAGCCCTGCGGAGCACCGGCACGCCGCCGCGGCGACGGTGCCGGACTTGAGCTGGTGCCGGACTTGAGCTTGAGTGCACTCGAAGTCCTACGGTCGTGGCAGTACCGGACACGACGAGAAGCCGCCGCCGCGCAGCTGGAACGGACCGCCACGATGAACGACACCCCCACGAACGCCGCCGAATCCCGCCAGGACCGCTTCGACCGCGGCATGGAGGTGCTCACCCGCGTCGACGGCGAGGGCGGACAGCGCGTGGTCGACGCACTGGCCGACATCAGTCCCGAGCTGGCCCACCAGGTCGTCGCCTGGGGGTTCGGCGAGATCTACCGCCGCCCGGGGCTGGCGCCGCGCGACCGGCAGCTGGTCACCCTGGGCATGCTCACCGCGCTCGGCGGCTGCGAGCCCCAGCTGGACGTCCACGTCAACGCCGCCCTCAACGTCGGCCTCACCCCCGAGGAGATCGTCGAGGCGCTGCTGCACTCCGCCGCCTACTGCGGCTTCCCCAAAGCCCTCAACGCCACCTTCGTCGCCAAGAAGGTCTTCGGCGAGCGCGGTCTCCTGCCGGTCGCGGCCGACTGAGGACCGCACCCTCTGCACCTTCTGCACCCGCCGCTCTCGCAATACCCCCAACGCCCGCAATTCCCGCGACACCCGCCGCAGTTCACCCGTGCTTCGACGGCAGGAGACGGGCCGTTCGTGTCACCTCCACGGGCATCTGATGGAATGTCAGCCCCAGGGTTTCCGTTCCGCAGAACCGCGCCAGGAGGTCGTCCATGCCGCCGTCCACGACGAGCACGTCACCCGCCCCGCAGGAGCCCCGGCCGCCCCGGTCGCGGGCCGCCCTCAGCCGGCGCGGCCTGCTGGTCGGCGCGGCCGTCGCGGCGGGCGCCCAGGCGCTCTCCGTCCGCACGGCGCACGCGGAGCCGGTGCGCCGTGACCCCTTCCTCCTCGGCGTGGCCAGCGGGGACCCGCTGCCGGACGGGGTGGTCCTGTGGACCAGGCTGGTGGCCGACCCCTTCGAGCCCGCGTCCATGGGGCCCAGGGCGGTGCCCGTGACCTGGGAGGTCGCCCACGACCAGGGCTTCCGCCGGATCGCCCGGCGCGGCGTCGGCATCGCGGAGCCGGCCCGGGCGCACAGCGTCCATGTCGACGTGCGCGGGCTGCAGCCGGGCCGGGAGTACTGGTACCGCTTCCGCGCGGGCCGCCACCTGAGCCCGGCGGGCCGGACGCGCACCGCCCCGGCGTACGGCTCCCACCCCGACCGGCTGCGGATAGGCGTCGTCAACTGCCAGGACTGGCAGCACGGTTACTGGCCCGCGTACAACGCCCTCACCGAGGAGGACCTCGACGTCGTCCTGCACCTCGGGGACTACATCTACGAGACCGACCCCAAGAGCGCCTACCCCGACCGGCTGCACACCACCCCGCAGACCCCGGGGTTCGACCAGCTCTCCACCCTCGCGGACTACCGCGCCCGGCACGCCCAGTACAAGACCGACCCGGCCCTGCAGGCCGCGCACGCGGCCTTCCCGTGGGTCGTCACCTGGGACGACCACGAGGTGGAGAACAACTACGCCGGCCTGGTCGACGAGTTCGACGACACCGGCGCCGGCCACCAGGACCCCGCCGCGATGGCCCTCCAGCGGGCCGCGGCGTACCAGGCCTACTACGAGCACATGCCGCTGCGGACCCCGTACCGCAACGGCTCCCCCGACTACCGGATCCACCGCCGCTTCGACTTCGGCGACCTGCTGCGGCTCAACGTGCTCGACACCCGGCAGTACCGGACCGACCAACCCGGCTCGTACTACGAGGACTTCGGCCCCCTCTCGGCCGGAACGGGCAACACCGGCGGCACGCTGACCGGCGCCGAGCAGGAGGCCTGGCTGCGGCGCGGGCTCACCGGTTCGCCGGCCCGGTGGAACGTCATCGCCCAGCAGGTGATGATGAGCCAGATCCGCTTCCCCAACTTCCTCGACCCGGCCCACCCCCTGCCGCCGATCGCCAACCTCGACCAGTGGGACGGCTACGACCCCGCCCGCACCCGGCTCCTGCGGTTCCTCCGCGACACGGCGGTGGCCAACCCGGTGGTGCTCGCCGGGGACATCCACTCCTCCTGGTTCAGCGACCTGCGGATCGACCGCGACGACCTGGCCAGTGCCCCGGTGGCGGTCGAGTTCACGGCGACCAGCGTCAGCTCGGACTTCCCCGTGGCGTTCGACGCACCGCTCAAGGCGCTCAACCCGACCCTCAACCCGCACGTCCGGTACTTCGACGGGCTGCGACGCGGCTACCTGCGGCTGGACGTGAACCGGGAGCGGTGGCTCACCGACGCCAGGACGGTCGACAGCACCGCCGTCCGGACGTCGCCGGTGCGGACCACGGCCTCGTGGGCGGTGGCCGCCGGCCGGCCCGGCCTGACCGCCCCGTAACAACCGCCACCCCGTGTTCGCCCCGCCACCTCTCCGCCACCGCCCCGCCACCGGCCGGCCTGGCCCGGTGGCGGGGCGTCGGACCGGGCCGTGGCCGTGCGCTCACCCGGCTGGGGCGCCGAACCACTCGGACAGCCGGGCGTGCAGCTCCTCCTGGTCCTGGCCGACCCACGCCGCGTGGCCGTCCGGACGCAGCAGCACCGCCGGCACGTCCGGTTCCCAGCCGGAGTCGACGACGTGGTCGACCCGGTCCGCCCAACCCTCCACCGAGAGGCGGCCGGTCCGGTCGAGCAGCAGGCCGCGGCCGCCGTGCATCAGCTCGTAGAGGCGCCCCCGCTCCAGCTTCACGTCCCGCATCCGCCGGCCGAGCAGGTCGTGCCCTTCGCCGAAGTCGTAGCGGACGCCGACCCCGGTGATCATCCCGGTGACGTACCGGTTCACCTCCTCGAAGTCCATCAGCGTCGAGAACAGCTCCCGCAGCGCGACGGCACCCGGGTCGGCGCCCATCAGCGTGGTCTGCGCGCGGGTGTTGTCCAACACCCGCGCGCCCACCGGGTGCCGCTCGGCGTGGTAGCTGTCCAGCAGCCCCTCCGGCGCCCAGCCGTCGACCGCGGCGGCCAGCTTCCAGCCGAGGTTGAACGCGTCCTGCACACCGAGGTTGAGCCCCTGGCCGCCGACCGGCGGGTGGACGTGCGCCGCGTCACCGGCCAGCAGGACCCGGCCGACCCGGTAGCGCTCGGCCTGCCGGGTCGCGTCGCCGAACCGGGACAGGAAGCGCGGCGAGTGCACGCCGAAGTCGGTGCCCGCGAACACCCGCAACTGCCGCCTGAACTCATCGAGCGTCGGCGCCGTCGTACGGTCCTCGGCCACGCCGTCGGCGGGCACGACGATCCGGTACACCCCTTCGTTCCCGTCCACGTCGGGAATGGCGCCGAACCGCAGCTCGGTCCTGCGCACCTCCGCCACCACGGCGGCGATCGTCGCCGGGTCCTCGGTCGCCGCCATGTCGCCCAGCAGGGTCTCCACCCTGGCGGGCTCGCCGGGGAAGGCGACGCCGAGCAGCCTGCGGACCGTACTGCGGCCGCCGTCGCACCCGACGGCGTAGCGCGAGCGCAGCCCCGTGCCGTCCGCCAGCTCGACGGCCACCCCGTCCGCGTCCTGGCGCAGCCCGACCACCTCGCAGCCCCACCGGATCTCGGCCCCCAGTTCGAGCGCGTGCTCGTCGAGCAGCCGCTCGGTGGCCGGCTGCGGGGTGGTGAGGCCGTAGGGGTGCGCCGTGTCCAGCCCGTCCGGCCACGGCTTGTGGATGCCGCCGAAGAAACCGCCGACCTGGAACCTCTCACCGGCCGCGAGGAACCGGTCCAGCAGACCGCGCTGGTCCATGATCTCGACGCTGCGCACGTGCAGGCCCCGCCCGCGGGACTGCCCGGTCCGCTCGGTCAGCCTCTCCAGCACGACCACGTGCACACCGTGCAGCCGCAACTCGCACGCCAGCATCAAGCCGGTCGGTCCGCCGCCGACCACGATCACGTCAATCATCAGAACGCCCATTCGACGAGATTGGATTCCACCCGCCGCTCCGCACGGCCCGGCGGCGCGGCAGCCCTGCGCGACCTGCCCAAAGGCCGCAAAAGAACACAGATACCGTGAACCCGCCCTTTTCCTCCGGTTCCGGTCTCGGCCGCCCATTCTGCGCCCCGACCAGGGCCTTGCCGCAAGGCCCCCCGTGCGCTATACGTTGAAAAGGGAGAGGATTCGGCCCCCACCCGCAGGGGACGACCGCGGCGTGACGCCCAGTCATCCGACATCGATGGGGAACGGCCCTGCGGCGAAGATGCGACCGTGCCCGGTCCTCGCACAACCCACGTTCCGTCTGACTTGTTCGGATCCCTTGCCGGCTGGTCACCGCCCGGCGATGCCGGACACGGCTTCCCCCGCTCGCTCGACCTCATGCGAGCCCAGGGCACCGTGCCGCCCCAGGACGAGTCCTCATCGCCCCGCACCATCACGGGTGCTCGCCGGAGCGCTCCCGCTGGCCACGGTCGCCAGCGCGCAGTCACCGGCGCTGACGCTCACGCAGGGCGCCGCTCCGACGACCTTCACCGCGGCGGGCCAGACGGTCACCTTCTCCTACCTGCTGGCCAACACCGGTGACGAGCCGCTGACCTCGGTCACCGCCGCGAACTCCGCCTTCAGCGGCACCGGGACCGCTCCGGTGATCTCCTGTCCGGGCACCTCCCTCGCCCAGGGCGCCACGATGACCTGCAACGCGCTCTACGCGGTGACCCAGGAGGACGTCGACGCCGGCGGCATCACCAGTGTCGGCACCGCGACCGGCCAGGCGCCCTCCGGCGCCACGGTGACCGCGCCCGACTCCACCGTGACCGCGGTCGCCCTGCAGAGCGCCGCCCTCTCCGTCGAGAAGACCGCCGCCACCGCCGGCGGCGGTGGCGACAACCGGCGCTCGACGCTGGTGACGACCCTGACGCCGGGCCAGACGCTGGCCTACTTCTACGTGGTGACCAACACCGGGAACGTCACACTCGCCGGCGTGACGGTCACGGACACCACGTTCTCCGGCACGGGGACGCCCCCGGTGATCAGCTGCCCGCTGACCACGCTGCTCCCGCGCCAGTCCATGGCCTGCACGGCCGTGTACACGGTGACCCAGGCGGACGCCGAAGCCGGGACCCTGAGCAACACCGTCACCGCGACCGGCACCCCGCCCAGCGGTCCCCCGGTCACCTCCCCGCCCTCCACCGCCACGGTGACGTTCACGCAGAAGCCCGAACTCACCCTCGCCAAGTCCGCGACCCCGGAGGTGGTCGACCACGAGGGCCAGACCGTGAGGTACAGCCTGCTCGTCACCAACACCGGCAACGTCACACTCACCCACGCCGAGGTGACGGACACCGCGTTCGACGGCGCGGGGACCGCCCCGGTGCTCTCCTGCCCCGCCACGCCGCTGGCCCCTGGCGGCTCCCTGACCTGCACCGGCACCTACACCGTCACCGAGGCCGACCTCCGCAAGGAGACCCTCGCCAACACGGCCGTCGCCACCGCCGTCGCACCCGGCCCGACGAAGGTGACCTCGCCGCCCTCGTCGGCGACCGTGACGGTCAAGGGCCGGCCGCAGGCCAGCCAGACGCCGAGCCCCACTCAGACGGCGAGCCCGAGTCCCACGCACACCCCGAGCCCCACGCATTCGCCGCGGCCCACCCACTCGCCGCGGCCGACGCACTCCCCCCGGCCGACGCACTCCCCGAGCCCCGCCCACTCCCCGCGGCCCACGCACGCCCCGCACCAGAGGCCGCCCGCCCCGCAGCAGCCTGCGGGTCACGCCCCGGCGGCGCTGCCCGAGACCGGTGCCGGTGACCTCCTCACGGTCACGGCGGCGGGAGCAGCGCTGCTCCTCGCCGGCACGCCGGTGCTGATCGTCGCCGCCCGGCGACGCGGCGCCTCGGCGGGCCGGCGGAAGGGCGGCGGACGACTGCCCGAGTGACCACCCGGGTGACCGCCGGGACGGCCGCCCGAGTGGCCCCCTGAGCGGCACACCGTCAGAGCTCCGGCCCGCCACTGCCTGCAGTGGCGGGTCGGAGTGCGCGCGGCGCCCGTCAGCCGTCCGTCAGGCTCCCGTCAGCTGTCCGTCAGCCGTCCGTCAGCCGCGCGGCAGGACCAGGGACTGCACGGCGGGCAGCTTGCGCCAGTCGCTGGAGACGATGCTCGCGTGGGCCCGGGCGAGCTGTTCGGTCCGGCCGCGGGCCTGGTCGGCGGTGGGGTCGGTGCCGCTGATGGCCGGGGCGACCTTGTGGGCGTCGGTCATCGTCAGCAGGTAGTGGCGCGCGTCGTACCAGGAGGTGTCGATCCCTCCGGCGTAGGCGGCCGCGTCGCCGTCGAACACCACGAACCACGGGCGGATCGAGGTCTCCCCGTACTTGGTGCGCGGGTCGCCGGACGCGGCGCCGTGCACGGCGGGGAAGACCTGCGCGTCGCCGGTCCGGCCCGCCGCGGCCAGGTCGCGCAGGTGGCGCGCGTACTCGACGTCGGTGTGCAGCGTGTCGAAGGGGTTGCCCTCCTCGAACGAACCGGGGATCACGTACACCAGCACCCGCCCGGCGAGCGCCGCCCTGGTCGGCCAGTTGCCCGCGCGGACGGCCTCGTCGGCGTTCGCGTACGAGCCGCCGCCCGGCTTGGCGAGCAGGTCCGCCGGGCGCAGCACGGCGGCGCCCAGGTGGGCGGCGATCAGGGAGTCGAGGTGGGCGGGGCCCATGCCGCGGTTGCCGGCGAAGCCGGCCTTGAGCTCCAGCTTGACGACCAGCGGGCCGGCGCCGGGGTGGGCGCCGAGCCAGACGCGGACGTCGTCCAGGCAGGTCTCCAGGTTCTTGTTGCCGCCGCCGGAGTAGAGCTGGGCGGGGGTGCTCGCGCTGACGCAGTTGTTGGCGTTGCCCAGCGGGTTGGAGTGGCTGACCTTCCACTCCTTGGTGACGGTGTCCGCCCAGGCGTCCAGTTCGATCATGCCGGTGCCGGTGTCGAGGCCCTGGGCGAGGTAGCCGAAGGCGGCCGGGTCGTAGGTGTTGTGGAGTCCGACGGTGGTGGCCGAGCCGAACGGGAGGTCACCGGGGCCGGCCGCGGCCGTGACCGGTCGGGCCGGCAGCAGGACGGCGGCCGCGACGAGCAGGCCGGTGGTGAGGGTGCCGGTGAGGGTGCGGCGGACGGTCACGGTGTCTGTCCCCTTGTCAGAACGCTGCGGCGGACGCCCCGCCGCAGCAGATCATGTCCTATCCGGCCGTCACCGGAGTGAAGGGGGCACGACAAATCTGTGACGTCCGCATGCAGCCTCGACGGTGCGGCCCGGCGACAGCGGGCTACGACGCGGCCGGCGTCGGCGTCAGGGGGCCGAGGCGGGGAGGGCGGCGAGCTTCCCGCGGAGCTCCTCGACGGACGGGTGGCCGGTCTCGTCGGCGATCGTCAGCGCCTGCCGCCAGGCCTGCCGGGCCGCCTCGGGATCGCCCGTGGCGAGGTGGGTGTCGCCGAGGTGGCCCAGGATCTCCGTCTCGCCGTACCGGTCGCCGAAGCCCCGGTCCAGCGCGAGGGCCCGCCGGTAGCAGTCGAGGGCCTCGGCGTACTCGGCGAGGTGGTGGTGCACGTGGCCGAGGCTGTCCCAGGCGCCCGCCTCGCCGTGCCGGTCGCCGATCTCCTGGTTGAGCCGCACCGCCTGCGCGCAGTGCTCCAGGGCGGTGCGGTGGTCGCCGAGCATGATGTGCAGCCAGCCGACGTTGTTCAGCGCCCTGGCCTGGCCGCCCGCGTGGCCCGTCCGCCGGTACAGGTCCAGGGCCTGCTCGGCGTGGCCGAGGGCGTCCCGCTGCCGGTCCTGCTGGACCCGGACCCAGCCCAGGCCGCGGTGGGTGTGGGCCTGGCCGGTCAGGTCGCCGAGCCGTCGGTAGAGGTCGAGCGCGTGGTGGAAGTGGGCGTGGCCCTCGTCGAGCCGGCCCATCTGGGTGTGCACGCTGCCGAGACTGCGGTGCGCCCCGGCCTCCCGGTCCCGGTCGCCGAGCCGCCGTGCCGCGTCCAGCGCGGTCCGCTGGGTGGCCGCCCAGTCGTGCCAGTGGCCGCGGAAGTCGAAGAACGTCTCCAGCGCCCACGCGAGGTGCCAGGCCTGTGCGTCCAGGCGGAGCGCCGCCGCGCGGTCGATCGCGCCGAGCAGCACCGCGTGCTCGGTGGTGAACCAGGCGAGGGCCGCCGCGTGGTCCGCCGGCTCCTCGGGGGTGGCGCCGGGCGCGGCGGGTGGCGGGCCCACCCGGTCCCGGTGCGGGTCCAGCCGCTCGGCGGCGAGACCGGCCGTGTGCACGTAGAAGTCCGTCAGCCGCAGCAGCGCCCGGTCGTTGCCGTCCGGCTCCTGGCGCGCGCGTTCGGCCGCGTAGAGGCGGACGAGGTCGTGCAGCCGGTAGCGGCCCGGCACCGGCTGCCGGACGAGGTGCGCGTTCTCCAACTCCCCCAGCGCGGCGCGCGCGGCGCCGGCCGGCCGGCCGGTCAGCGCGGCGACGGCGGCCGGCCCGGTCTCCGGGCCCGGGGCGAGGCCGATCAGCCGGAACGCCTCGGCCGCCCCCGCGGTCAGGGCGCGGTACGACACGGTGAACGCCGCGCGCACGTCGGCCGTCAGGTCACCGGCGTCCAGCGCGTCCAGCCGTGCCGACTCGTCCCGGAGCTCCTCGGCCGGCACGGCCAGCGGGAAGTCGGGATGCGCGGCCGCCCGGGCGCCGACGACGCTGATCGCCAGCGGCAGGCCGGCGCAGTGCTCCAGCAGGGTGGCGACGGCGGCCGGCTCGGCCGCGGCCCGCTCCGCCCCGAGGTGGCGGACCATCAGCTCGCGGGCGTCCGGCGGGGCGAGCACGTCGAGCGTCAGCAACCGGGCACCGTGGGAGCTCGCCAGGCCGGTCAGCCGTCGGCGGCTGGTGACCAGTACCGAGCAGGTGGCGCTGCCCGGCAGCAGGTCGGCGGCCTGGCCGGCGTCGGCGGCGTTGTCCAGCACGACCAGCATCCGCCGGCCGTGGACCAGGCTCCGGTAGAGGCCGAGCTGCGCCTGCGGGTCGGCGGGCACCGCGTCGGAGGCGACGCCCAGCGCGTCCAGGAAGCCGCGCACCGCCACGGCGGGGGCCAGGGGCTCCCCCGAGGGGTCGAAGCCGCGCAGGTCCGCGTAGAGCTGGCCGTCCGGGAAGCGGTCGAGGTTCCGGTGCGCCCAGTGCAGGGCCAGCCAGGTCTTCCCGATGCCGCCGCTGCCGCCGATCGCGCAGACCGGCATCGCCGCTCCCGGCGCGCCTGTGGCGACGGCGGCCGTGTCGGCGGCGCCGGCGGCGGTGACCGTCGGGTCCAACGCCTCGTCCAGTCGGGCGAGTTGCCGCTCCCGGCCGGTCAGCCAGGACGGGCAGGCGGGGAGCTGGCGCGGTACGGGGAGGCCGGGCGGCGGCCCGGTGCTCGGGGCGGGCCGCGGGGCGGTCAGTCCGGGGTCGTCGGCGCGGACCTGCCGGTGCAGCCGCTCCAGCGCCGGGCCGGGGTCGGCGCCCAGCTCCTCGGCGAGTCGGTGCCTCAGTTCCCGGTAGTGGGCCAGGGCGTCGGCGCCGCGGCCGCTGCGGTACAGGGCGAGCATCAGCTGGCCGGCCAGCCGCTCGTCCAGCGGGTGCTGCGCGGTGCGGGCGGTGAGAGCGGACAGCACCTCGCCGTGCTGTCCGTTCCGCAGGCGGATGTCGGTGCCGTCGAGTTCGGCCGAAAAGCGTTCCTGCTCCAGACTGCGGCGCAGTTCGCGGAACCACGGCGTGTCGACGGTGGCGAAGGCCTCCCCCCGCCAGAGGTCGAGTGCCTGCCGCATCAGCCCCGCCGCCTGTTCTCCGTCCGCCGCCCGGGCGCGCGCGACGAGGGCGCGGAAGCGGTGGAGGTCCACGGCGCCCGGGTCCACCTCCAGGACGTAGCCGCCGGCCTGCCGCCCGATCCGTACCTCCGCGCCCGCACCGCCCAGGGCCCGACGAAGCCGCGACAGGTAGCTGTACAGCGTCCCCATGGCCCGCTGCGGTGCACGGCCCGCCCAGACCCGGTCGACGAGTTCGTCCGCGGGCACCGCCCGGTTGGCGTCCACGAGCAGCGCGGCCAGGACGCACCGCTGGCGCAGGTGCCCCACGTCGGCGGGCCGGCCCGCCACGCTCGCCTCGATCGTGCCGAGTACCCCGAACTCCACCGCCATGCCCACCGCCCCTTCGGCCGGAACCCTAGCCCGTGTCCCCCCGGGCCGTGCCGGGAACGCCGGGTCCGCCGCCGCCCTCCGGCCTTTTTCGCCAGGCCGCGCCGCGCCTCGGCCGCCGCGGCGGAGGTCCCGGCCAAGCCCCGGGAGCGCACGACCGTGCCCGGCGGCGCACGACCGCGCCGTCCGGGGAACGTCCACGGCCTCCCCGCCGGGTTTCGGTGCGGGGAGGCCGTGGTCGGTGCCCGCCCCCGCCGTCGGCGTCCGTGGGGATCGGCTTCCGGTGAGGGCGGGCGGGCTGCGGCGCGCACCGGGTCGGCGGGGCGCCGCAGCCCGGTCTGGTCAGCCGGTCGTCTGGACGACGACGGTCCGGCCGGCGGGAACGGTGACGGTGGCGTAGGTGTACGTGGTGCCCTCCACGGTCACGGTCCGCACGGGCTGCGCGGCGCCGTCGACGGTGATGCCGCTGTGGGCGCCGGTGAACCGGGCCGTCCAGCTGAGGCTGCCGGTGGCGGAGTCGTTGGTCAGCGTCGACTTCGTGGTGCCGTCGTGCCGCAGCGACACGGTGTCCCGGCCGACGGGGATGGACGTGAGCCCGAGCCAGCCGATGTCGGCGGGCAGCCGGGAGACCGTCGTCAGGGCGTGCGGGGCCGCGTCGGGCTGGACGCCCATCAGGCCCTGGACGGTCTGGCTCAGCAGGGTGAAGGGGATCTCCGGGTAGTCGCCGTTGAGGAAGCGGCCGGTGCTGTGCGGGGTGCCGATGTTGTCGTAGACGTACTGCATCCACTTCCAGCCGGTGGCACCCCGGTTGTGGGCGAAGAACACGTCGGGGAGGTAGGTCGCGGCTTCGAGGTTCTCGGGCGCTCCGGAGCCGGACGCCTGGGCGTCGATCCAGGTGAGGAAGTCGTCCTGGCGGGTTCCGGGGTCCATGATGCCCTTGAGCGGTATGAACCAGGAGTTCTCCTTCCCCCAGTCCGAGTACGCGGTGCCGTCCACGTCGTAGGCCCGCACGACCCGGTCCGGGTGCGCCGGGTCGACGCTCCAGCTGCTGTTGAAGTAGCTCCTGAGCGTGGCGGCGGCCTGGGTGTAGCCGGCGGCCCGGGCGGTGTCGCCCTTGGCGGTGGCCAGCGCGGCGGCGGCCAGGTAGGCCTGGTACTGGGAGCCGATGGCGTCGCCGGCCTCGGCGAGGGTGGCGCCGTTCTCGTTGTAGCTGGCCACGCCCTTGAAGATGTCGCCGCTGGTGGCCTGGGCGACGGGCACGCCGCCGTTGTCGATCGGGCCGGTGCTCCGGCTGATGTAGGGCCCGACCGTGTTGGCCACGTAGCCGGAGAGCACCGGGTCGTGGACGTAGTCGGAGTCCCCGGTCCAGGTGTACGCCTCGTTGATCTTCTGGGCGAGCTCGAAGGTGGCCGGCAGCTCGCGGACGAAGGAGGTGGGGCTGCGGTAGTCGATCGAGAGCGGGCTCTTGGCGTCGAAGTTGACGGCCCAGTACGGCGCGTAGCC
Organism: Kitasatospora sp. NPDC042419; assembly: GCF_056437345.1. Lineage (NCBI taxonomy): Bacteria > Bacillati > Actinomycetota > Actinomycetes > Kitasatosporales > Streptomycetaceae > Kitasatospora > Kitasatospora sp. NPDC042419. Next base: position 204,633 of record NZ_JBWKAW010000010.1, on the reverse strand, counting down.
GTGCTCGGGGGTGGCCGAGGACGCGAACGCGCGGAGCATCGTCTTGTTGGCCGCGTCGAGCCCGAGCAGGTGCGCGCCGACCAGCTGGTGGGCGAAGTCGCGCGAGTAGAAGCCGGAGCGGTGCGGGTAGCCCGCCCAGTAGGTGTCGCTGTAGACGGCCTGGCCCGTGCCGCCGCTGTTCCGCTCGTCGGCGTTGACCGGGCCGGTCGAACCGGGCTGGCTCACGAAGGAGTTGGCCTTGGCCTTGGCCCAGTCGAACAGGGCGGTGACGGTCGCGTTCGAGGAGCTGATCCGCGGGTCGTTGGGCGCGGCGGGGGCGACGGCGACGTCGTCGGCGTTCACCCAGCCGCCCGGTGCGGACCCGATGGCGAGGGTCACGGTGTCCCCGGCGTTCACGCGGACGCGCGAGACGGTGTACTTGGCGTAGGTCCGCTGCTCCGGGACGGTCACCGACCCGGCGGCGGCGCCGTTGACCTGCACGGTCAGGGTGCCGCCGGCGGCACCGGAGGCGATCCAGGCGCTGAAGTCGTACGCGCCGCTCCGCGGGGCGGTGACGGTCTGGCTCACCCGGTACCCGGTTCCGGCGTCCAGGTAGGCGAGGCCGGAACCGCTGTGGGGGTTGTTGCCGGCGGTGCCGGTGTGGGCGGTGAACGTCCAGCCGGCGCCGCCCTGTTCGAAGCCGGGGTTGGCGATGACCAGCGGGTCGACGCGGGTCAGCAGCCACGCCTGGTTGGCGCCGCCGTGGCAGGTGTACTGCTGGATCTGCACGTTCGCTCCCTGGGAGCCGCCCGGCACGTCCAGGCAGAGCGCGCCGTTCTGCGGGTGGATGGCGGTCGCGCCGTCGGCCGCGGTGCCGAGCGTGAACTGCTCGTTGGCGCCGCCGTCGCAGCGGTACAGGATGATCGGAGCGCCGGAGGCGGTCGAGCCGCCCTCGACGTTCAGGCAGGCGTTCGGCGCCGCGCGGTTGACGATCGCGTAGCCGCCCGCGCCGTTGGCCACGAGCTGCCAGCGCTGGTCGAGGCGCTCCTGGCAGGGCTGCTGCACGAGCGGGGTCAGGTCGGCGGAGCCGGACCACTTCCCGCCCAGGCACTGCCCGGTGGCGGCCGAGGTGAGGACGTAGCTGCCGCCGGGGGCGACCGGGGCGCCGGACGCGGCGCGGGCCGCGCCGGCGGGGGCGAGCGTGAGGGCGCTCAGGGCCAGGGAGACCAGACCCAGGTGGGCGCGGGCGCGGTGGCCCGCGCTGGGTGCGAGGGTGGGGGACAAGCGGATCCTCCGACAGCGTTGTGGGAAGGCGGTCCCCGGCGGCCTCAGGTGGGCGGCCGCCGGTCACGGAGCGGGCCGGTCGTGCCGCGCACGACGACCTCGGGTTGGAACATCAGCTCGCCGACCGGGACTTGGTGCCCGGACAGCAGGCCGACCAGACCGCGGGCGACCTCCGAGGCCAGCCGGTCGATGGGCTGGCGGACGGTCGTCAGCGGTGGATCGGTGAACTCCATCAGCGGGCCGTCGTCGTAGCCGATCACGGAGACGTCCGCGGGGACGGACATCCCCTGCCGGCGGATGGCCCGGATCGCGCCGAGCGCCATCTGGTCGCTGGCCGCGATGACGGCGGTGGCACCCTGCTCCAGCAGCTGCTCGGCGGCGAACTGTCCGCCCTCGACCGAGTAGGTCTGATGCACCACCAGGTGCTCGTCCTCGCCGAGGCCGAGCGCCGTCATGGCGGCCTGGTAGCCGGCGACGCGGCGGTCCGTCGGGCGGTTGCCGACCGGGCCGGCCGCCATCCCGATCCGGCGGTGGCCGAGCTGGTGGAGGTGCCGGACGGACAGCTGGGCCGCGTAGGAGTCGTCCGTGGAGTAGGCCACCGAAGGGCTGTCCTCGAAGCGGCCGTTGATGCAGACGTAGGGGACGGGGCGGTTCTCCAGCAGCTGGAGGACTTCGGGGTCGAAGTTGTCCAGCGTGTTGCTGGCGGAGCAGAACACGATGCCGGAGGCGCCCAGGTCCAGCAGCGACTTGAGGAAGTCCCGCTCCTGGACGCCCCCGGGCAGCGCCGGGCAGACGACCGCGCGCAGCCCGTGCGGGGCCAGCGCCAGGCCGATCCGCTCCGCCATGGCACCGAAGATCGGGATCGACAGACCGGGTGTGATCACGCCGACGATGCCGCCGGCCGTGCCACCGCGCTCGTAGCCGAGTTCCTCCATGGCCCGCTCCACCACGTGGCGGGTCTTCTGCGAGACGCCCGCCTTGCGGTTGAGCACGCGGCTGACGGTGGCGACGCTCACCCCGGCACGCTGGGCCACCTCGGTGATCCCGACCTTCTCGTGCTCCACTTACCTACCCCCAATGGGTTGATCGTTTCCCGACGGCCGTAACTATGTCACTTGGCGTGGTCGATGACCTGACACAGTCCACCGGCCGGAACCGGGACGGAGTGGAGGCCCGCGGGCAGGTCGAGGACCAGCGGCGGCTGTGCGCGGCCCGCGGCGGTGAAGCCGGTCAGCGTGACCCGGCGGTCCGGTCCGGTGACCTCCAGCAGGAGGCGGCCCGCGGTCGAGGCGTTGACCACGGTGAGGTCGCTCCACGACTCCGCGGGCAGCGTGACCGGCCGGTCCGCGTAGGTGGTGATCACCCACCGGTCCCCGAGCCGGGCGGTCACCTGCGGGTACAGCTCGTCGGGCCGGCCGGGCTCGTAGTGGCCGCCGATCAGGACCGGGCTGAGCCGCTGCCAGGTGGCCAGCCAGAACGCCAGGGCCTCGCGGTGGGACGCGGAGAGCTCGGACAGCCGGGTGGAGATCTGCGGCACGGAGTACAGCGCCCCGTGGATCTGTCGGGCCAGCACCTCCGGGGGGCCCTGCGGGTCCCACATCAGCATGTCGGAGTGGACGGTGCCGCCCGGCGCGAGCATGGCGATGTCGAGGGTCCGGACGCGGTTGGCGACCGCGTCGGCCGGGCAGTCGATGGCGCGCAGCAGGTTGCCGAAGGCGGTCATCGCCGGGCCGGTGTAGCGCTGGCGGAGCTCGATGACGAAGTCGTCGCCGCGCAGGGCGCGCAGCTCCTCCCGGAGGGCGGCCATCATCACGGCCATGGCCTCGCCGGCGTCGGCGACGAAGCCGGGGCCGGCGTCGGCGGGGACAGGCGCGGCGGCGTAGGCCACCGCCTCGTCCAGGAAGTCGATCTTCAGGCCGTCCAGGTCGTAGGTCTCGACCACGTCCCGGCAGGTGCGCACCACGTGGTCGCGTACCTCCGCGTGCCGGGGGTCGAGGATGCGGCAGTCGAGGCGGTGGACGCGGTGCGGCGCGTAGCGCGCCCAGTCCCGGTGGGCGTCGGCGCGCTCGCCGAGCAGCAGCGGGGCGATCCACGCGGTGTAGCGCAGGCCGGTCTCCCGGACGGCGGCGACGTGCGCGCGGAGGTCGGGGAACTTGGCCGGGTCGGCCCGCCAGTCGCCGCATCCGGCGTAGCCCCGCCCGTCGCCGTGCAGCTGCCAGCCGTCGTCGAGGAAGAGCTGGCCGCAGCCGAGTTCGGCCGCGAGTACCGCCTCGCGCTCGATGGCGCCGGCCTCGACGTCCTGGGTGAAGGCGTACCAGGTCGAGTAGACCGGGGTGCGGCCGAAGTCGGGGGTGGGCAGGGGCGTGCCCCCGGGGAGGCCGGCGAACCAGTCCCGCAGTTCGCGCAGCGCGGCGGCCAGGGTCTCGCCCGGCGCGGCGAGCCGCAGTCGGAAGGACTCGCCCGGGCCGAGCGGGAAGCGCAGCCAGACGCCGAAGCGCTTGTGCTCCTCGGAGACGCCGAACCGGACGGCGGTCTGCCGGACGGTGCGGTCGGCGGCGAAGGCGAGCACGGCGTTCCCGGCTGTGTCGTAGAGGCAGCCGGCGGGGGCGGAGTCCACGAGGGAGACGGAGCGCCAGGGCGACCAGTCGGCCGGCAGGGTGCGTTCCCAGTTGGCGTTCGGGTGCCAGAAGCCGGCGGCGTCGCCGAGCGGCACGTCGATGCGGACCGTCACCTGGGTGGCGGGGGCGGCGGCGGTGACCACGGCGGTGTCGCCCTCGGCGCCGGGGGCGGGCGTCAGGTCGACGGTGCCCTGCGGGGCGTCCACCGTGATCCGGGCGCCGAGCAGGTCGAGTCGGCCGGTGCCGCTCCCCCACTGGTCCGCGGTGAAGGTGGGCAGTGCGGCGAGGTCGAGTGAGCCGGTCTCCACGGGAGGCCTCTCTGAAGTGGGTTCGGGGTCGGAGGTCTGCGGGTCGGTCACTGCTTGACGGCCCCGGCGAGCATCCCGGAGACGAAGTGCTTCTGCAGGAAGAGGAAGAGCACGGCCATCGGGACCGCGGCCACCGCCGTCCCGGTGAGCAGCTGCCCGTAGTCGACGTCGGAGCTGCCCGTGAGGGCGGCCAGGGCGACCGGGATGGTGTAGGCGGACGGGTCGCGCAGTGCGACCAGCGGCCACAGGAAGTCGTTCCACTGGAAGAGGAAGAGGAACATCGCCAGCGCGGCGAGCGCCGGGCGCATGGTCGGCAGCGCGATGCGGAAGAAGAGGCCGAACTCGCCGCAGCCGTCGATCCGGCCGGCGTGGAGCAGTTCGTCCGGCAGCGACCGCATGGACTGCCGCATCAGGAAGATCCCGAACGGCAGGGCCAGGTTGGGCAGCAGGACGGCCTGGTAGGTGTTGAGCCAGTCCAGGTTGACCATCATCTTGAACAGCGGCACGACGGTCAGCTGGGCGGGCACCACGAGGGCCAGCAGCAGGACGGAGAACAGCAGGCCCTGGCCGCGGAAGCGGTACTTGGCGAACCCGTAGCCGGCCAGGGTGCAGACGACCCCGCCGAGGAGGGTGTAGACGACCGACAGCAGCACGGAGTTGAGCACGACGCGGCCGAAGCCGACGGACTCCTCCAGGTTGCCGAGGTTGGTGCCGAGTTCGCCGCCGGGCAGCAGGTGGGGCGGGCGGCCGAAGATCTCGTGCGAGGTGTGCGTGGAGGCGATCACGAGCCAGTACAGCGGCGCGACCGTGAACGCCAGCAGGACGAGCATCCCGCCGGTGAGCAGGACCTGGCCCCGTCGGGACGCGCGGAAGGCGGGGCTGGTGCCGGCCATCAGTCCTCCTCCTTGGCGAGCTTGACCTGGACCAGGCCGAACAGCGAGATGATCAGGACCAGCGCGTAGCCGATCGCGGACGCGTAGCCGAAGTCGAAGTACCGGAACCCGGTCTGGTACAGGTACACGCCGATGGTGGTGGTGGCGTTGTCGGGGCCGCCGCCGGTCATGATGAACGGCTCGTCGAACAGCTGGAGGGTGCCGATGGTGGACAGCACCACGGTCAGCACCACGGCGGGCCGCAGGCCGGGGAGGGTGACGTGCCAGAACCGGCGCCAGGCGCCCGCGCCGTCGACGGCGGCGGCTTCGAGGTGCTCGGCCGGGATCGTCTGGAGGCGGGCCAGGTAGATCACCGCGTTGTAGCCGGTGTAGTGCCAGGTGAGGGCCAGCATGATGGCGATCCGGGCCCAGAACGGGTCGGTGAGCCAGTGCACCTCGGGCAGTCCGACCAGCTGCAGGAGCCAGTTCACGGCGCCGGAGTCCTGGTTGAGCAGCGCGCCCATCATCAGGCCGTAGGTGACCAGACCGGTCACCACCGGGAGGAAGAACCCCAGCCGGAACACCGGCTTCCAGCGCAGCAGCGCCGAGTTGAGCGCCACCGCGAGGCCGAGGGCGAGCGCCAGCATGACCGGCACCTGGACCACCAGGATCAACGCGGTGTTCCCCAGCGCCTTCCAGAACAGCGGGTCGTGCACCAGGCGTTCGTAGTTGCCGAGGCCGGTCCAGGTCTGCGTGGTGCCCTCGGTCCGGTACAGGCTGAGGACGAAGGACCAGCCGACGGGGTAGAGCCGGAACGCCGCGAACAGCAGGAGGGCCGGGAGCACGAACAGGTACGGCGCCACGCGGGCGCCCCCGGCCCGGCCCGTCCGCCGACGGGCCGGGCCGGAAGTCCTCGTGGGAGAGGGGCCGGCCCCCGGCGGGGCCGGCCGTTCGAGTCGGACGGAGGTCATGCCTGCGCCCGCCGGGTCTGCTGGACGAGCTGCTCGGCGGCGGCCTTCAGCACGGCGGCCGGCTCGGCGCCCTGGAGCAGGACCTTGGTCTGGGCGTCGTCGATGACCTTCAGCCCGCGCGCGTAGTCGGCGGTGTAGTTGGTGGGCACCGACGGCTTGGACAGCTCTTCGAGGAGGACCTCGGCGTACTTCTGACCGCCGAAGAACGCCGACTCGCCGTGGAACACCGGGTCGTCGTAGGCCTTGAGCAGGGCGGGGAAGATGCCCTTGTTCTTGTAGATCGCGACCTGCGACTCCGGCCGGGTCAGCGCGAACTCGGCGAAGGCGAAGGCCGCCTGCTGGTTCTTGCTCGACCCGGCGATGGCCAGGTGGGTGGAGTTGACGATCGCCGACCGCGAGCCGCCCGGGGTGACGGCGGGCGGCAGCATGAGCTGCCAGTTGCCGCTCTGGTCGGCGGCGAGGGTCTCCATGTAGCCGCCGTACCAGGCCGGGTTGGGGCAGACCGCCACCTTGCCGGCCTTCACGGCGGAGTCGTAGCCGGGCTGGCCGGGCGAGCCCTGCACGTCGAGGAGCAGCCCGGCGTCGTTCATCTCCTTGATGATCGTGAGCGCCCGGACCGCCTCCGGCGAGTTGATGGTGATCTTCCCGTCCAGGTTGAAGTAGAACGCGCCCTGGAGCTGGAGCAGCAGCTGGAAGAGGTTGGCCGAGTCGGCCTGGGAGGCGGAGCGGTCGACCGCGAGCAGCGCGGTGCCGGTGGCCTCCTTGACCTTCTTGCCGGCGGCTATGACGTCGTCCCAGGTGGCGATGGTCGTGGCGTCGACGCCGGCCTTCTTGAAGAGGTCGGCCCGGTAGAAGAAGCCGGCGGCGTTGGCCTCCCAGGGCAGCGCGTAGACCTTGGAGTCGCGCGAGACGGTCTGCCACAGGCCGGGGGCGAAGGAGCTCGCGTGCTTGTCGGCGCCGAGCTTGGAGATGTCGGCCAGGCCGCCGGGGAACTTCTCGATGTAGCTGGGGAGGTAGTCCACGCCGATGTGCAGGACGTCGGCCAGGCCCTGCCCGCCGGCCGCCATCGCGATGGTGATCTTGTCCCAGATGGCCGGGTTGCCGATGTCCTGCACCGTCACCCGCACCTTCGGGTGGACGGCGTTGAAGGCCGGGATCAGGGCCTTCAGCTCGGCCGCGGGGTTCTTCCAGCTCCACACGGTGATCGCCCCGGACAGCTCGCCCGAGCCCCCGTTCCCACCGCCGCCGCCGGAGTCCGAACCGCCGCACGCGGCCAGGACCGAACCCCCGCCGGCGGCGACCGCCGCGGCACCCAGTCCCTTCAGGAACCCGCGCCGGCTCGAACCACCCACGACTCTGCCACCCATGTCCGGGTCTTCCTCTCTCGATGCGCCGCCGCCGCACACACCGGCGTCGCGCGTTGGTGCGGCGCCACCCTCGCAACTCGGGTTCGCCGCGCCGCTCCCCTGACGAGCGGCGGAAGTGAATGTAGTCAGCTCATCGAGGCGTTAGCAAGATTTTCTCGCTGTTTTCGCTGCATGAAGCGAAAACGTTGCAAGAGTCTGAGTCACGGGAGGTGGGAACGTGCCGTTTTGTGCGGAGGAGAGGGTGTTTGGCGGCGTTTCGGCGCATGCCGGAGACCGGGCGGGGTGACGTGAGGCGGGCCGGAGCAGGCCGAAGCGGGGCGGGGAGAGGCGAGGCCGGCGAGGCGGGACTTGGGGCGGGCGCGGGGGGCGGGGCCGGGGCAGGGGCAGGGGCAGGGGCGGGGGCGGTGGGCTCAGGCCGCGACGCAGTCGCGGATCTTGGCGGTGAGCCGGGCCACGTCCTCCAGCCGGTGGGTGAGGTCGGTCTGGACCTCGGCCGCCTCCCGCCAGGCGGCGCACGCGTCGGCGACCTTGCCCGCCGCGTGGTGCGCGTCACCGAGGTGTTCGAGGTTCTGCGCCTCGTTGGAGCGGTGGCCGATGGTCCGGTTGATGACCAGGGCGCGCTCGTAGCAGTCGGCCGCCTCCGGGTACCGGCCCAGGCCCTGCAGGGCGAATCCGATGCTGTCCCAGGCGTTGGCCTCGCCCCGGTGGTCCCCCACCTCCCGGTGGTAGTCCAGCGCCCGGCGGCAGGTGTCCGCCGCGTCGGCGTAGCGGCCCAGCTGTGCGTAGTCCCAGCCCGCCGCGTTGAGCGCCCTGGCCCGGCAGATGCCGTCACCGGCCGCCTCGAACAGGTCCAGGGCGAGCAGGTCGTGCCGCAGGGCCCGTTCCTGGTCCCCTCTGGTCTCCCACAGGTAGCCGAGGAGGAGCTGGGCATGGCCCTCCACCTCGGGCCGGCCGAGGGCCCGGCAGAGCCGGACCGACTCCTCCAGGTGGGCGAGCGACTCGTCCTGGCGGCCCAGCTCCATCGTGGCGCAGCCCAGTTCGCGGTGCGCGCGCGCCTGTTCGGCGCGGTCGCCGGCGGCCGTGGCCGCTGCCAGCGCCGCCCCGAACACGGCCACCATGTCGTGCCAGCGCGCTCCCCTGCCGAGGAAGGTGCTGAGGGTGCTCGCGAGCTGCCAGGTCCGGGCCGCCGGCCGGTCGGCGCCGGCCTGCCGGACGAGCGCGTCCAGCACCGGGTACTCGGCGGTGAACCAGGCGTGCGCGGCCCGCTCGTCCGCCGGCTGCCACGGGCCGGAGCCGGGGTGCGGCGGCGGCAGCGGCGCCGTGTCCTGGTGGACGTTCAGCAGGCGGTCGCAGGCGAGCGCGGTGTGGAGGTGGTGGTCGGCCAGCCGGGCGAACGCCCCGTCGCGGTCGGGGTCCTCCGCGACGAGTTCGAGGGCGTGGGCCCGGACCAGGTCGTGGAGGGTGAAGCGGCCCGGCCGGTCCTCCGTGAGGAAGTGGGCACGGGTGAGCTCGGCGACCTGCGGACGGACGTCCGGGAGCGGTCCACCGGCGAGCGCGGCGGCCGCGGCGAGCGAGATCTCCGGGCCGGGGTGCGTGCCGAGGAGCCGGAAGAGCCGCCGCGCGGGCCGGCCGAGCGTCCGGTAGGACGAGGTGAGGACGGCCCGGACGTCGGCGCCCGTGTCGCCGGCGCCGAACGCGTCGAGGGTGTTGCGCACCCGCCCGAGGTCCTCCGCCAGCTCGGACAGCGCGAGGCCGGGCCGGTCGGCCGCCCGGGCGGCGAGGACGCTGATCGCCAGCGGCATCCCCCCGCAGAGTTCGAGCAGCCGGTCGGCGGCGGGCCGGTCGGCGTCCACGCGGCCGCGCCCCAGGTGGCCGGCGAGCAGCCGGGCGGAGTCCTCGCCGGACAGCGCGCCCAGCGTCAGCGCGTGCGCTCCGTGCGCCACGACGAGGCCCGGCAGGCGGCGGCGGCTCGTGACCAGCGCGGTGCAGCCGGGCCCGCCGGGCAGGAGGGGGAGGACCTGCTCGGTGTCCTGGGCGTTGTCGAGCACCACGAGGATCCGCTTCGCCGCCGTCAGGCTGCGGTAGAGGCCGGTCTGTCCGTGGAGGTCGGTCGGCACGGCGTGCGGGGCCACCCCGAGCGCTTCGAGGAAGCCGCGCAGGGCGGTCTGCGGCCGGATCGGGGCCTCGGCGGGGTCGAAGCCCCTCAGGTTGACGAAGAGCTGCCCGTCGGGGAACGAGTCGAGGTTGTCGTGGGCCCAGCGCAGGGCCAGCCAGGTCTTGCCCATCCCGCCCGCCCCGGTGACCGCCAGGACCGGGCGGGAGTCCGCGTCCTCGCGCGCACCGAGCCGCTCCAGGTCCCGCTCCCGGGCCGTGAACCGGTCCGGCGGCAGCGGCAGTTGGCGCGGCACGGTGAGCGGTGACGCGGCGGACGACGGCGCGGTGGACGACGAGGCGGTGGACGGCGAGGCGGTGGACGGCGAGGCGGTGGACGACGGTGCGGTCGACGGCGGCGCGGTGGACGACGGTGCGGCGCTCGGCGGACCGGTGGGCGCCGGCGCGGGGTGCGGCGCCTCCAGCGCCGGGTCGGCGGCCAGGATGCGCACGTGCAGCCGGCGCAGCGACGGGCCGGGGGCGACGCCGAGCTGTTCCGCGAGCTCCCGGCGGGTGCGCTCGTAGTGCTCCAGCGCGTCCGCCTGCCGTCCGCTGCGGTACAGGGCGAGCATGAGGCGCCCGGCCGGTTGCTCGTCGAGGGGCCGGTCGGCCGCCAGCCGCCGGAGGTCGCCGAGCACCTCGGCGTGCTCGCCGCAGTCGAGCCTGAGGTCCATCAGGTCGGCCTCGGCGGTACGGTGCCGCTCGTCGACTCGCTCGCGGAGGCCGTTCAGCCAGGGGGTGTCGATCCGGGGGAGCAGGGCGCCGCGCCGCAGCGCGACCGCCTGCTCCAACAGGAGCCGCGCACGCGCCGGTTCGGCGCTCCGCGCCTCGTCCGTCCAACGCGTGAAGCGGTGCAGGTCGACCGCCATCGGGTCGACGTCGACGGCGTACCCGCCGTCCCGGCGCTCGATCCTCGCCGCCCCGGCCTCGTCCAGGGCCTGCCGGAGCCGGGAGAGGTAGCTGTAGAGGGTGCTCCGGCCGCGCCTCGGCGGGGCCTCGCCCCAGACCCGTTCGAGCAGCTGGTCCGCGGTCACGCAGACGTCCCGGTCGGCCAGCAGGGCGACCAGCACGCACCGTTGGCGCGGGTGCCCCAGGTCGACGGCCCGCCGGCCGATCTCCACCTCGACTCCCCCGAACAGTCGGATCCGTACTGACATGCCGTCAATCTCCTTGCTTCTGAAAGAACTTCAGATGACCGGCGCCCGCTGTGGCAAGCCTAGCCATCGCTCCCGGAACGCGAAATCAGCGCTGACCTGCGGGTTCAACACCCTTCGCAAGGTCCGGACAAGGCGCGGTTGCCAGATTCGGATCGGTCACACCGGCCGGGGCGTGGTCGAACACCCCCGGCCGGCGCGCATCGAGGCGCCCGGGTGGCCGCCCCGCACACCGCAGGAGAAGAACCGTGCAGAACGCCCGCACCGTCCAGGACGGCGCCGACGCCACCACCACCGCCGCCGACGCCGACGCCGTGCAGCTGCTGCCGCCGCTGCCGCTGCACTGGCCGATCGCGCCCGCGGAGGAACCGAGGGCGCCCCTGGGGGGCGGGCAACCGAGCGGGGCCGGGCGCAGCAACGGCGCTGACGCTGACGCGGGCGGGGGCGGGGGCGGGGCCCGCAGGGGGGACGGGGGAAACGGGGGGAAGGGGCTCGGCGGGGTGGCCGGGCCCGACACGACCGGGGATGCCGGCGGCCACGGGGGTGTCGCCGGCGCCCCGACCCCCGCGGCCGACCGGGCGCCCGTCCCGGCTCCGGGAGCGGGCCGTGGCCGCTGAAACCGCGGAGTTCGGGACCGGCCTGCTGCACACCACCGTGCGCCGCACCGCGCACGGCTACCTCTGGTCGCGCTCGCCCGGCCCGCACGCGCCGTCCCCCTTCGCGTCCTCCTCCCCCGGGCTGGCCGAGCTGCTCGCCGGCCTGGCCCCGGTCCCCGGGACCGGTGGGACCGTCGGGACCGCCGGGACCGCCGGGACCGTCGGCGCCGGCTGGCTCGTCGGGAAGGAGGACGGCCTCGGACGCCGCCACTACACCGCGCACAGCCCGCTCAGCGCGGCCCACCTCCTGCTGCTGGGCGCCGGCGCGACGGAGGACGACCCGGCACACACCGCACTCGTGGACGCCGTCGGCGCTCTCGGCCGCCTCCTGGCCGGCCTGCACCGCACGCCGCTGCCGCCGGGGCTCCCGGCGCCCGCCCCCTCCCGCGCCCTGCGCAGGCTGCACGCCTGGCTCACCGGCGACTCACCCGTCCCCGGTGCGCGGCTGCTGCGCGGTGCGCTGGGCGCACGGCGCTACGCCACCCTGCTCCGCGGCTGTGCGAGCGCCCTGGCACCGGGCGCCGGCGGGGTGCTCTGCCACGGTGCACCCGGGCTCGGTGCACTGCTGCCCGGCGGGCCGGGAGGCCGGACCGCGGTGTTCATCGGCGAGGACGTCTGTCTTGCCCCGGCGGCGTACGACCTGGGGTGGCCGGTGGGCGAGCTGATCGAACTGCGGTGGTCGCTCGGGGCGCGCGCACCGGACGCCTGGCAGCGGCTCATCGGCGCGGCGGCCGCCGGGTACGGCGCCACGGGGGACGTGTCCGACAGCTTCTGGCCCGCCCTGCGGATCGCCGTCCACGCCCACGACACCATCGCGTACCGGCCCTGGCCGCCCGATGTCGCGGTCCCCCGGTTCGCCCCCTTGCTCCGCGGCCTCCTCGACGCGTCCGATGTCCACACCTCCGACGTCCGCGCGCCCGGGCAGGACCACGGCGCCGAACGGCCCGGCCCGGCTCGCTGACCTCCGGCCGTCCCGGCCCGGTGCCCGAACCCCGAGCGGGCCCGGCGGCGCGCACCTCGCCGCGTCGCCGGCCCGTTCGGGGCACAGTCTCAGGGGCAGCCGACGTCCGTGCCGGTGCCGCCGGTGAGGCCGTCGTTGGTGGCGGCTCCGCCGTCGTACTCGTAGTAGACGTACGAGTAGAAGTCGACGTTCAGCCCGCTCCCGCAGGCGGAGTCGGGGGCGACGGCATAGGTCAGGGTGAAACTCGTACTGGCTCCGGCCGCCAGCGGCAGGGCGTAGTACGCGCCCACGCCTCCGGCCTGGGAGTTGCCGCAGGGCGTCTGGGGGTACGGCGCTCCGTTGCAGGCGGTCAGCTCGTACTTGAGGCCCCGGGACAGGTCGGTCATCGTGTCGTAGGTCTGCTGGACGGTCTGGAAGACGAAGCGGATCGGGGTGTCGTGCGGGTTGGTGACGGTCACCGTCATGGTGAACGAGTCACCCGGGGGGCGTCGTCGGCCGGTCGCTCACCAGCGTGACCGGTACTGGTAGCAGGGGCGCGGCCGTGGCGGCCCGGGCGGGCACGGCCGCGAGGAACAGGCCGGTCACGAGGGCCGGCACGACGAGGGCGAGGACGGAACGGCTCCACAGTGTCCTGTACATGGCCGCCGAGCGTAGGGCCCCGGGACCGCCCCGAAGGTCGGCCCCCAGCCGGGACCGAATCAACGCATGAGGATCGAACGGACGTACGGGACCGGCGCGTCCGCGTTCCGCTCCCCCGGGGCCGGTCGACCCCTACCCTTCGGCTCCGCCACGGCCGCCCCGGGCTTCGGCGGCGGCCGCGGCGGCACCCGCGCGGACGGGGTCACCCCGGGCCGCGCAACGGCAGCCCGGGGCGGGCCCTGCATCAGCAGGTGACGAGGACGTCCACGGTCGAGGCGGGCGGCGGGGTACCGAAGTCCGTCAGCGCGAAGGACGCCCGGACCGTCGAGCCGCAGGGCGCCTCGGTCCGCGGGCCGCTGACGTAGCCGGTTCCGGCGCCGAGGTAGGTGGAGCCGCTGCGGGCACCCAGCGCGGCTCCGCCGACGACGGCCGCGGACGTGGTGTAGAGGAAGCTCCGGCCGGGCCCCGGGACCAGCTGCATGCTGGTGCCGTAGACGCTGACCGAGGTGCCGTCGACCGTCACGCAGACCGAGTTCAGCCTGTTGATCATCACCACGGCGGGGCCGCACGTGGTCGTCGCGGTGGTCGTCGCGGTGGTCGTCGCCGCAGCGGAGCCGGCCACGGTCACGGGGGCGGCCGCCGGGACGGCTGCGGATGCGGGGGCGATTGCGGGGGTGTTTGCGGGAGCTGCCGCGGCTGCGGCCGGCGGACCGGCGACGGCGAGCGCGGCGGCGAGGACAAGGGCGGATCGCTTCACGGGACTTCTCTCCTGAGGGTCGGCGAGGCATGCCGTGTGGGGCCGACACCCTTCGAACACAATGTGATATGTCACATCGCAACATCGATACTGCCATGGAATACGGCACTTCCCACCCACATCTGCGCCTCCGGCGGGGAACGGGCCTTAGATAGTGCATCCGTGACCGAAAACCATCCGGTGGAGGCGCGCCGGAACCCGGCCCGCGCGCGCCGGTGGAACCGGCCACGAACGGGAGCGGCCACGGGCGGACGGCGCCGCTCCCCCGCGATCGCGACGGGGCGGGGCGGGGCGAAGCGGGACGGGGCGCGACAGGCGGGCGGCCCGTGTCCCGGTCCGGCGCCGCCGGACCGGGACAGGGAACGAGAGATGGGTAGTCACCCGCATTGTTCCCCGCACCGTTCCGGAGGTCCGCTTGACCATCGGCCCGGGGCGCCGCACGAGTCACAGCGGCCACAGGGGTACCGGCGGCACCGCACCAGGCACCGCCGTCCCGTCACGAGGAGCTTCACGACCGGCCTCACGACCGGCCTCAGGACGGGCCTCACGAGAGGCCTCACGACGGCTCGATGACGGCTTCCCGACGGCTTCACGACGAGCAAGGCCAGGTGAACGGCATGGACGACGCCCAACCGCCGGTGCGATCGGTGCGACGGCCCGCGATGTACCTGCGGTGCCACCCCTACGACACCCGCGAGGCGGAGTACGTGCGCACCGCCATGGAGATGCTGGCCGTCCGGCGGGGACTGCCGTTCCCGGACGTCTACGCCGACCACGGCCGGTCCGCCCGGGGCCCGCTGCCCGCCTTGGAGAACCTGCTGGCGGCGGCTGAGGACGGGTGGGTGGACGTCGTCCTGGTCCCCGGACCGTTCGTCTTCTCGCTCGACGACCGCGCCGCCGCGGAGACCGTCGCACGACTGGCGCGGGCGGGCTGCGAGGTCGTCGAGGCACCGGGCCGCGTCGTACGGCCCCTCGTCCGGGTCCCTGACGGCGTCCCCACCGGCATCCCTGCCGGAATCCCGGGCGGCGTCCCCGTCGGCCTGCCGGGGTGAGGTGAGCCGCGCCGGCCGGCCGGCCGGCGCGGGACCGGAACCGGGACCGGTCCTTCGGCGGCCGTCGGACCGGGCCCGCCCGACGCCCCCGCCGGGGGCGGGGGCATCATAGGGGCATGCCCGCCCAGACAGGATGTGCCGCCCGCCAGGACCGTCCCAAGGCACCGCGGCGATGAGCCGGCCTCAGCCCCCGACCGCCCACGGCGCCGGATTCCCGCTCGTGGGCCGCGACCACGAACTCGCCCGCGCCCGCGACGCGCTGTCGCACCCGCCCGCCGTACTCGTCGTCGAGGGCGAGGCCGGCATCGGCAAGTCGCGCCTGGTGGCCGAAGCCGTCGCGGCCGGCACCGGCCCCGGACGCGCCGTGCTCAGCGGCCTCTGCCACCCGCTGCGCGAACCCCTGCCGTTCGGCCCGGTGGTGGAAGCCCTGCGGGACGCCGCCGCCCTGCTGCCCCCGCCCGGCGACCTCCCGCCCAGCGCCGGCGCGCTGCGCTGGGTCCTGCCCGACCTCGCCCCGTTCCTGCCCCCCGCGCCGGCCGGCGGTGAGGGCCTGCTCTCCGGGCGCCACCTGCTGGTCCAGGGCCTGCGCGCGCTGCTCGGCGCCCTCGACGACGCGGTCCTGGTGATCGAGGACCTGCACTGGGCCGACGACGCGACCCGCGACCTGCTGCTCCAGCTGGCCCGCGACATGCCGCCGCGGCTCGCCCTCGCCGTCACCTACCGCGCCGAGGACATGCCGCCCGACGCCCCGGCGTTCGGCGCCGCCTACCGGCGCCCGCCCGGCGTGGCCGGTGCACTGATCCGGCTGGGCCCGCTGACCGAGCCCGACGTCCACGAGCTGGCCCGTGCCGCGCTCGGCCCGCGCGCCACGTCCGACCTCGCCCGGGTCCTCTTCGACCGCAGCCAGGGCCTGCCCCTCACGGCGGAGGAGGATCTGCTCGCCATCGCCGAACGGCCCCGGACCGAGGGCAGGACGGGCAGCCGTCCGGGCGGCGCCGATCCGGCCGGCGACCTGGCCGCCGAGCTGGCCCGGCGCGACGTGCCGCAGGGGCTGCGCGACGCCGTCACCGAACGGCTCGCCCGGCTCAGCGGCGACGGTGACGCCGTCGTGGCCGCCGCCGCCGTCCTCGCCGTCCCCGCGGACGAGGACCTGCTGGCCGCCGTCGCCGGCCTCGAACCCGGCCCCGGCGCGAACGGCCTGACGGAGGCCCTGCACGCGGCCGTCCTCCACGAGAGCGCCCCGGACCGCTACGCCTTCCGCCACGTGCTCGCGCAGCAGGTCGCCTACCAGCGCGTCCCCGGTCCGCAGCGCCGGCTGCTGCACCGCAGGGCGGTCGAGGCCCTGGACACCCGCGTCCCCCGGCCGCTGGTCCAGATCGCCCACCACACGCTCGCCATGGGCGACCGCCGCGCCTGGCAGGACCTCGCCCAGGCCGCCGCCGACCAGGCCGTGGCCCTCGGCGACCCGGGCAGTGCCCGCGCGATGCTGCGCAGCCTCCTCGACGAACCGGGCCTCGACCCGCAGCGACGCGGCCGGGCCGCGCTCGCGCTGGCCCGGCTCGCGGCCGACGACGTGGACCCGGCGGCCAGCATCCAGGTGCTCAGCGGCATGATCGCCGACCCCCGGCTACCGGTCGCGGACCGCGGCGAGATCCGCCTCGCGCTCGGCTTCCTCACCGCCGTCCACAGCGGGAACCGGGCCGGATTCGACCGGATCCGGGAGGCCCTGGACGAATTGGAGGAGCGCCCCGCCCGGGCCGCCCGGGCCATGGTGGCGATCGCCATGGACGAGCGCGACGGCGCCGGCCGGCACGCGGCGGACTGGCTGTCGCGGGCGGACCGCCTGCTGGCGGACAGCCCCGACGAGGACGTCGCCGCCGCGGTGCTGGCCACCTCCCTCACCTTCCTGGCCCGGGACGGCGACCCGGCGGTCTGGGACCGGCTGGACGAGCTGCCCCGCTCGTCCGAGCGTCCCGAGATCATGCGGCAGACCACCCGGGCGCTGTACAACACGGGCGAGATCGCCATCGAACTCGGCTACGACCGGCGGGCCTCGCACCTCCTCGCGGAGAGCCGGCGGCTGGCCCGGCAGGCGGCCATCCCCTACCTGGAGTGCTACAGCCGCCTCGCGCTCATCCGGCTGGACATGCTGGCCGGCCGCTGGCAGGGGCTGGAACAGCGCTTCGACACGCTGGGCGCGGAGTTCGACGACCTGGCGATGGCCGGGGCCGAACGCTCCCTGCTGCTCGGACGGCTGGCCGCCGCCCGCGGCCGGCTGGCGCTGGCGCGCGAGGAGTTCGAGATCGCCGGCCGGTACGGCCAGCGGGAGTCCCAGGTCACCGCCGCGCTGCGCGCCGCCGCCGGGCTCGCGGGCCTGCAACTGCTGGAGGGCGACCCCGTCGCGGCCGCCGCCACGGTCGGCCCCGCCCTCACCACCGCGCGCCAGGCCGGCGCCTGGGCCCGTACCGCCGAACTGCTGCCGGTCGCCGTCGAGGCGCTCATCGCCACCGGCGGCCGCGCCCTGGCGGGCGCCGTCACCGAGGAGGCCGCGGACGCCCTCGCCGACCGGGGCGCCCCGGCGGTGTCGGCGGCCATCGAACTCGCCCGGGGACTGCTGCTGAGCGCGGCCGGCGAACCCGGCGCCGACCAGGCGTTCACCAGGGCCCGGGACCAGTGGCACGACATCGGCCGGCCGTACGAGGCGGCCCGGGCCGACGAGCGGATCGCCGCCGCGCTGGCGCCGCACGACCGCGTCCGGGCGACCGAGCGGATCGCCGCCGCGGAGCGGGTCTACCTGGACGTGGCGGCGACCTCCGACATCGCGCGCTGCCAGAAGCTCCGCCGCGACCTGGACCTCGGCAACACCGGCTCGCCGGGGCGCCGCGGCTACGGCAAGCGCCTGTCGCCCCGGGAGCGCCAGGTCGCCGAACTCCTCGCGCAGGGCGCCGGCAACCAGGACATCGCCCAGGCGCTGTTCCTCTCGCCCCGGACGGTGGAGCACCACGTGGCGAACGTGCTCCACAAGCTGGGCACGAGCCGTGCCGAGACTGCGCGGGCCCTCGCGAAGGCCGATGCGGACGAGGGCGGGGACGGTCCGGCGGACGGGAACCCGGTCTGACCTGCGGCGCTTCGGGGAGTCGCGGGCGCGCCGCGGCACCGGGGTGCGGCTGCGGGGGGCCGGACCGGCGGGGCGGCCGCAGGGCGACGACCCGGGGCTGCGGCCCCGGCCGGACCCCGGGCCGCCCCGTTCCCGGGTGGCTCCCCCAGCGTTCCCCCAGGTCGTTAGGTAGTCACCCGCATTGATCCGGGCGGTCCGGGCCGGTTCCCTGGAGTTGCCGGCGAGAAGGGCCGCCGCGCCCCCGACCAGGAAGGCTCCGACGACATGAGTGCACGTCACCACTCGATGAACCCGCCCGCCGCGCCGCTGTGCGCCGAGGACCGGGCGCGTGCCACGGTACGGATCTCCCCCTCCCCGCGCAGGGCCGCCCAGCACCCGCTCGCCCTGGTGCGTCTCGCCAGGCTGAGCCGTCCCGGATCCGCGTGACCGCTCGCGCCGACGGACCGGCGCGCCCGCCCCGGGCCGGCGCGGTCCGGGGCCGGCCCGGGGCGGGCGGCGCACACCGCTGACGACGTCGCGGACGGTGCGGCCCGCGCAGCCGGAGCACCTGCCCGCTCCGACCAACTCCGGCCCCCTACCGGACTGCCAAGTCACTCGCACCGCAGCGGATTTCGCAGCATTTCCGCTCCGCACGGAACCGCCCTCTGGCACACTGTCGGCTGTCCGAGGAGGCGTTCGCCACGAGGAGTGCCGTGACATCCGAGCGGAGTGGGTCAAGAACCGGAGAAGTCCGGATCTCGGTGTCGGAGCCCGAGCAACTGGGCTCCCTGGAACGATGGTTGACGGAGACCGGGCCCGAGGCGGCGGTCGTGCGCCGTGCCGGGACGCCCGGCCCGGGCGAACAGGGCGCACTGGACGTCCTGGCAGTGCTGGGCGGATCCTCCGGTCTGGTGGCGGCGATCCGGGTGCTCCCCGAGTTCATCCGCTCGCGGCGCAAGAACTTCCGGGTCGAGGTCGTCCACGGGGAGCGGAGCTTCACCCTCGAAGCGGAGAACGTCGACGACGTGCTGCCCGTACTGGAGCGGCTCCTCGGTGAATGACCGTTCCGGCGTCCGCGACTTCTCGCGTTCGGCGGCGGTCCTCGTCGGCACGGCCGGCTACCGGCACCTCACCCAGGTGCCCGCCGCGGCGCACAGCATCGCCCGGATGCACGGACTGCTCACCGGCGACCTGTGCGGCTGGCCCGAGGAGCGGGTCTCGGTACTGCTGGACGTCCCCGGCCACGAGAACCTGCCGGACCGGCTGGTCGACCTGTTCGCCGACGCCCGCGACACGGCCCTGTTCTACTACGTCGGCCACGGGCAGGCCGACGACCGGAACGAGCTCTGCCTGGCCCTGCCCGGAACGCGGTCGGACGCCGAGCGGCGGGCCACCACCAGTCTGCAGTTCGAGGCGGTCCGCCACGCCCTGCGGCACAGCCGCGCCGACACCAAGATCGTCATCCTGGACTGCTGCCACGCCGGACTCGCCGTCACCCGCGAGGGCACGCTGGCACCCGAGCGCGACCTCATCACCCTGGCCACCGTGCCGGACATCAGGGGCGTCACGGTCATCGGCGCCGCCGGGCCCTACGGGACCGCACGGTTCGAGCAGGACTCCGACGACGGGCGCCCCCACACCGTCTTCACCCGCTACCTGGCGGAGATCATCGAGACCGGCATCGAGGGCGGACCGGCCGAACTGACCATCCGCGAGGTCTACGAGCGCCTGGCGGACAACCTGGCCCGCGACCGCAAGCCGGCGCCGACCCGGCTGGTGACCGGAGAGGCCGACCTGTTCGTCATCGCCCGCAACGCCGCCGCCGCGCCCGGCCCCCCGCACGCACCCGCGGACGGCGCCGCACCCGGAAGCGCGAGCACGGCGGCGGGCCCGGGACCGGCAGCCGCCGACACACCCGCCCCGCCTCCGGGCACACCCCCGGACACGCGCACGGGCACTCGCACGGACATACGCACGGACAGCGCGAGCGGCCGCCGGCCGCCGCACCCGGTCCGGCGTCTCGCCCTGCCCGTGGCCCTGGCGCTCGTCGCCGCCGTCACCGGCTACGCACTGGCCCCCGCCCTCGGGGGTCGCGGACTCCCCGCCGCCCCGAAGGGGACGGACGCCACGAGCCCGCGAGCCGCCGCCGGTGGCGGCGAGCTCACCGGCTCACGGGAGATCCTGCCCGCCACCGACGTGGACCTCTCCGCCGGGGACAGCCTCGACTGGGTCCACTGGGGCTACCTCCCGACGGACGCGAACAGTACCGACACCTATGTGCAGGGCCCCACCTCCCAGCAGTGCCCCGACGGCCGGTACTGCGTCACCCGCCGCACGGGCGCCTTCCTCATCGGGGACCCGGTCCGGCTCGGCTCCGATCCGCCGTGGCGGATCCACTACCGCGACCAGCCGGTCACGTTCTCCTGGCACGGCGGCACCCCCTACGAGTCCGTCCACGCGGCCCGGACCGTGGTGTTCCAGGGCGGTGACGGGGCGGGCTTCCGGCTCTCGGTCCCCGGCGGCACCGGCACCCGGGTCCTGCGCCTGTACACGGGGTACCACCAGGCGGCACTCCGCTGCGTCGCGTCCCTGCGCGACGGCAGCGCCGAGGCCTACACGGACACGGCCGGCAGCACCCCCGGCCCGCTCAACGCCAACTACTACCTCGTCCACACGCTGACCTACCGCCCCCGCGACGCCACCCAGCCGCTCGACGTCCGGATCACGCTCGACCGGAACTTCGGCGGCGGCAACGTCGCCCTGATCGCCGCCGTCCTGTCCTGACGCCGTCCCGTCCCGACGCCCTCCTGTCCCGACCCCGTCCCGACCCCGTCACGAGGCGGGGAGGCGGGGAGGCGGGAGGCAGCGGAGACAGGAACCGGAAGACAGACCGCAGGAGGCAGGTCACAGGAGGCGGCGCTTCGGAGGCGGCGGGGTCGGGCGGGATGGGCCCTGCCTGACCGGCCAGGCAGGGCCCGTACCCCCCGAGGGAAATCAGCAGACCACGGGCACCGCGAGGGTGGCGGTCGACGGCGGCCAGCCCCACTCGGTGACGTCGACCAGGGCCTCGACGGTCGAGCCGCACGGGGCGGAGCCGGTGATCCGGCCCACCTCGACGCCGCTGCGCGGGACGACGGGGGCCGGCTTCAAGGCGCCGAGCTGGGGGCCGCCGACCACCGAGGCGGTGAAGGTGAAGCCGACCTTGCGCGACGTCCAGGAGACGCCGAGCGGCTCGGCCGTGGCGGAGAACGAGACCTCGTTCCCGTAGACGACGGCGCAGAGTTCGTTGACCACGACGCCACGGTAGCCGGTCACGCAGGTCCTCGTGACGGCGGCGGACGCGGCCTCCCCGGAGGCCCGGTCGGCGACCTGGGCGGAGGCCTGAGCGGCGCCGGCGACGGTCAGGAGAGTACTGCCGGCAAGAATGGCGAGGAGCCGATTCATCGGGTGTTTCCCGTTCGTGGGTAGGGATGTCCATTGGAAGCCATGTGACATTTCACGCTTCACACCTCACATACTGCCATGGATTCAATCGGAATATTGTATTCCAACCTTGTTTTTGAAGACTACTTCCGGTTTCAGCCTTCATCTGTCCAAATCTCGCCGCTGCGGTGTCCCCGCATGGCGCCCCGTTGCCGCCCGTGAACAGTTGGTTGCGGCGGTTGCCCGCGCTCCCCGGGCCTGCGCAGGATGGGCGGGCCCGGACCAACGGGCTGACAGGAGGCGGTCGTTCGTCGTGCCAGGTAAGCAGATCCACCTCGCCGTGTTCCTTCCCGGGATCGGGAACCCCACCGTCTGGTCCGACCCGCGCGCCGGCAGCCAGATCGGCTTCGAGACCTTCACCCACGTGGCGCGGACCGCCGAGCGGGGGAAGTTCGACTTCTTCTTCCTCGCCGAGGGCCTACGGCTGCGTGAACACAAGGGCGAGCTCTACGAGTTGGACGTCGCCGGGCGCCCCGAGGCACTGACCGTGCTCAGCGCGCTCGCGGCCGTCACCTCCAGGATCGGGCTCGCCGCCACCGTCAACTCCACCTTCAACGAACCGTACGAGGTGGCCCGGCGGCTGGCCGCACTGGACCACCTGAGCGAGGGCCGGGCCGCCTGGAACGTGGTGACCAGCTGGGACGACTTCACCGGCGAGAACTTCCGCCGCGGCGGCTTCCTCGCGGAGGCCGACCGGTACACCCGGGCCGCCGAGTTCCTGCAGACCGCACGGGAGTTGTGGGACAGCTGGGCGGACGGCGACGTCCTCGCGGACACCGCGGCCGGCCGGTTCGTCCGGCCCGGGGCGGGCGCCTTCACCCACCGGGGCACGCACTTCGACATCGCCGGCCGGTTCAACACGCCGCGCCCGCCGCAGGGCCACCCCGTGGTCATCCAGGCCGGAGAGTCCCCGCAGGGCAGGGAGTTCGCCGCCGCCGAGGCCGACGTCATCTTCAGCCGGTACGGAAAGCTCGCCGAGGCACAGGACTTCTACCGCGACGTGAAGGGCCGGCTCGCCGGCCACGGCCGCACGCCGGACCAGCTCAAGATCCTGCCCGCCGTCTCCTACGTGCTCGGCGACACCACCGAGGAGGCACACGAGCACGCCGCCGAGATCCGCCGGGCACAGATCAGCCCGCAGACGGCGATCGCCCACCTGGAGGCCGTCTGGGGCCGCGACCTCTCCGGCTACGACCCGGACGGCCCGTTGCCGGAGATCGACCCCGATCCGGACAGCCTGCTGCTCCAGGGACACGCACTCTTCCGGATCGACCGGGCCGAGACCGCCCGCACCTGGCGCACCCTGGCCCAGGAGCGCGGCCTGAGCGTCCGCGAGCTGGTCACCGAGGTCACCGGCCGGCAGACGTTCATCGGTACGCCGCGTGAAGTCGCCGACGCGATGGACGAGTTCGTGCAGAGCGACGGATCGGACGGGTTCGTCATCACCCCGCACCTGACCCCGGGCGGACTCGACGAACTCGTCGACCGGGTGGTGCCCCTGCTCCAGGAGAAGGGCGTGTACCGCACCGACTACAGCGGCAGCACGCTCCGCGACCACCTCGGGCTGACGGACGCCCGCCGACCGGCACAGGAGGCCACCGCATGAGCCGCACCCGGCCGGACCGGCCTCCGCTGCACCTCGCCGTCGCGCTCGACGGGGCCGGCTGGCACCCCGCGGCCTGGCGCGCCGAGGACGCCCGCCCCGGCGAGCTGTTCACCGCCCGCTACTGGGCCGACCTGGTGGCCGAAGCCGAACACGGCCTGCTCGACCTGGTCACCCTCGAAGACACCCTCGCCCTCCAGTCCGCCGACCCCACCGGGCCGGACGAGCGGACCGACCAGGTTCGCGGCCGGCTCGACGCCGTCCTCGTCGCCGCCCGGGTGGCACCGCTCAGCTCGCGGATCGGGCTGGTGCCGACCACCAACATCACCCACACCGAGCCGTTCCACCTCTCCACGGCCCTCGCCACCCTCGACTTCACCAGCCTCGGCCGGGCCGGCTGGCGCCCGCAGCTCTCCTCCCGCGCCGACGACGCCGCCCACTTCGGCCGCCGCAGCACACCGCAGCTCACCATCGACGACATCCACGACCCCGACACGATCTCCAAGCGCCTCGCCCCGCTCTTCGACGAGGCCGCCGACGTGGTCGACGTGGTCCGGCGGCTCTGGGACAGCTGGGAGGACGACGCCGAGATCCGCTCCACCACGACCGGCCGCTACCTCGACCGCGGCCGCCTCCACCCGATCGACTTCACCGGTGAGCACTTCGCCGTCCGCGGCCCGTCCATCACCCCGCGCCCGCCGCAGGGCCAGCCGCCGGTCGCCGTCCTCGCCCACGCGCGCATCCCCTACGAACTGGCCGCCAAGGGCGCCGACCTGGTCTTCGTCACCCCGCACTCCCCCGCCGGCACCGAAGCGATCCTGGCCGAGGTCGCGGCCGCCCGGGCCGCGGTCGGCAGGCCGGCCGACCTGCCGCTCAAGGTCTTCGCCGACCTCCTGGTCCTCCTCGACGAACGCCCCGGCGAGGCGGCGCGCGAACGGGACCGCCTCGACGGACTCGACGGCGCACCGCTGCGTTCCGACGCGGAGATCTTCACGGGGACGCCCTCCGAACTCGCCGACCTGCTCCTCGACCGGCACACGGCGGGGCTCGACGGGTTCCGGCTGCGCCCCGGCCGGCTGCCGCACGACCTCGTGGCGATCGCCCGCGGACTCGTCCCCGAGCTCCAGCGTCGCGGCGCCTTCCGGACGGAGTACACCGCGCGGACCCTCCGCGGCCACCTCGGCCTGCCCCGGCCCGCCAACCGCTACGCGGCCGAGCGCACGGGCTGACGGGCCCACGGGCTGGCGGGCTGGCGGGCTGACGGGCTGGCGGGCTTCCCACTCGGCCGGCCTCCCCGGCCCGGCCCGGCCGCACGTCAGGGGCCGGGCGGGGTGGTGCGGTGGCGGGCGCGGTAGGCGCTGGGCGTGGTGCCGGTGAGCTGCGCGAAGTGGTGCCGCAGGCCCGCCGGGGAGCCGAAGCCGGTCCGGACCGCGACCGCCTCCACCGGTTCGTCGGTGCGCTCCAGCAGTTCGCGGGCCCGCCGGAGGCGCAGGCGCAGCAGGTAGCTCGCGGCGCTGCCCCCGGTGCGCGCCCGGAAGCGGCGGTTGAGGCTGCTGACGCTGATGCCGGCGTGCGCCGCGATGTCGGCCGGGGTCAGCGGCAGGTGGATCCGGGTCTCCAGCCAGCTCAGGGTGTCGTCGAGTCCGCTGCTGTCCGCGAGCCGGCGGTCGATGCCGTCGCGGACCCGTTCGGCGTGGACCAGGAGCGGGCTGAGCAGTTCGCGGCAGGTCTCGCCGGCGACCTGCTCGCCGCGGTCCTCGGCGAGCACCCGCAGGCAGACGTCCATCCCGCCGAAGACCCCGGCCGAGGTCAGGAAGGGGCCGTCACTGACGAGCGTCCCGGCGGGGTCGACCTCGACGCGGGGGTGCCGCCGGGCCAGTTCCTCCTGGTGCCGCCATCCGGTGGTGGCCCGGCGCCCGTCGAGAAGGCCGGTGGCCGCGAGGACGAACACCCCGGTGCCCACGGCCCCGATCCGGGCGCCCTGCTCGGCGGCCGCGTGCAGGACGTCGAGCAACTCCGGTGCGGGGCGGTCACGGTGGGCTTCGCCGGCCTCGTGGGCGGGCAGCAGGACGACGTCCGCGCCGGCCGCGCCCTCCAGGCCCCACGGCAGGGTGATCGCGGCCGGGGCGGGCGACCCGATCCGGGCCGGGCCCGGGCCGTCGCCCACGGCGCACAGCCGGACGTCGTACGCGGCGGCGGGACGGTCGCGGGCGGCGGCGCCGAACACCAGCCCCGGGGTGGTGAGGTGGTGTCCGGGCAGGCCGTCGAGTGCGAGAACGGCGATCACTGGCATGGTGGAAGGATATTCCGGGAGGGTTCGGACACGGACGGGGAGGGTGGGCGCTCGCCGGGGAGGACGCGCGGGCCCGTCCGGCGCGCCGGACGGGCCGGGCCACCGGACGGGCGGGCGCACCACGCGGCGACAGCGACAGCGATGGCGACGGCGGAGCACGCCGCACGGCCGGGCGCGCCGGACGGGTGGGGCGTCAGTCCCCGTAGGTCCGGATGGTCGCCCGGATCCAGTCCGCGTACGCCGGCACGCTGGTGTAGAGCCCGGGGCCGGTCGAGCAGGTGGGGTCGGTGTCACCGTCGCCGGACGTGGTTCCGATCAGCTCCCAGCGCCCGCCCCGGCCGCGCTGGATCTGCGGGCCGCCGGAGTCCCCGATGCAGGCCATCGCCCCGGGCTCCTGGCTGATGGTGCACAGCCGGGTCAGCCCCGCGCGGCCGGGCGTGCACTCGTCGACGGCGCCGCGGCGGGTGTCGAGCTGCTGGAGCCGCCCGGCGAAGGCGGCCTTGGTGATGTCCGTGGTGTCGACGACGGTGCCGAAGCCGAGGAGCCGGGTCGGCGTCCCCGGGGCCCCGGGGCGGTCCGCGATCCGGATCGGCGTCTGCGGGGCGGGCCGGTCGAGGCGCACGAGGGCGAGGTCGTTCTCGTTGGGCGAGCCGAGCGCGTAGCCGGGGTGGGTCACGGCCCGCTCGATGCCGCGCACCGTGCCGCCGGAGGTGCGGCGGTCGGAGGCGATGCGCACGATGCCGTCGGGCTTCACCAGGTTCGTGTCGACGCAGTGCGCGGCGGTCAGCACCCACCGGGGGTGGATCAGGGTCGCACCGCAGACGCCGTCGTCGAACGCGAGGCCCGGGACGGTCATCGGGATCGACGCCATGAACGGGTAGCGGGCGGTGGCGTCCTGTCCGTTGACGATCGCCTCGGCCGGCGCGGTCATGGTCGCGGCGCAGGCGGCCGTGGCGAGGGCGACGGCGACGGTGCGCGCCGCACGGCGCAGGCGGGAACTGGGCTTGGACACGAGCGATCCGTTCGTTCGGGGGGCGCGCGCAGGCGCGCCGCGGGATGGTCGGGACCGGCGACCGCAGGCCTCTGACCTGCGGTGCCGTCTGCGTCCATCCTTCGCTCCGGGCCCGGGGGCCGACAGCGGCCCCGGGGTCACCCTGGGCTAAATTCTGGACATGCCAGTGATCGCCGTCCTCGCGCTCGACGGTGTGCCGGGCCACCGGCTCACCGCACCCGGGCTGTGCTTCGGCACGGCCGCCCGCTGCCATCCGCAGGTCTCCTACGAGGTGCGGTACTGCGCGGCCCCGGGCTTCCGCAGCACCGGCGGCCCGGCCTCCTTCGGCCTCGACACCCCGTGGGGCCTGGACGGTCTGGACGGGCTGGGCGCCGCCGACACCGTGCTGGTGCCCGGGCCCGACGGTGCCCCGGACGGACCGCCGCCCGGGGTGGCCGACGCGCTGCTGGCCGCCGCCGCCCGGGGCTGCCGGATCGGGACGGTCGGCTCGGGGGCGTTCACGCTGGCCGCGACCGGACTGCTGGACGGCCGCCGGGCCGCCACCGGGCGCGGGCTCGCCGCCGAGCTGTCGAGGCGTCATCCCCGTGTCACGGTGGACCCGCAGGGGGCCGTGGTGGAGGCGGACCCGTTCTACAGCGCCGCCGGGGTGCTCGGCGGCCTCGACCTCTGCCTGCGGCTGATCACCCTCGACCACGGTGTGCCCGTCGCCGTCGAGACGGAGCGGCAGGTCTTCCTGGAACTGCACGCCCCGAACGGGCCCCTGGACGGCGGGGCCGGCGGCGGCGCGGCCGTGCCGGGGGCGTCCGGGCCCGGCCTGGCGCCGACCGTCCGGTGGATGGAGGCCCACCTCGACCATCCGCTGACCCTGGACGACATCGCCGACCACGCCGGGCTCACCGTGCGCGGCCTGACCCGCCGCTTCCGGGCGGAGACCGGGCTGCCGCCGCTCCAGTACCTCCTGCGCTCCCGCGTCCAGCGGGCGCAGCGCCTCCTGGAGCGCGGCGACGAGCCGGTGGCGAGGATCGCGGCCCGCACCGGGCTGGGGACGCCCGCCAACCTCCGGCACCACTTCCAGCGGTACACGGGCACCAGTCCGAGCGTCTACCGGACCGCGTTCCGGTCGACGGTCGCCATGCTGACGTCGTCCGACGCGCGGGCGGGCGGCCCGGACGGCGGCGTGGACGGCGTGGACGGCGTGGACGGCGCGAAGCCCACGGACGGTGTGGACAGCGGCCGCGGCGGCCACAGCGGCGCCGGGGAGGCCGGTCCCCCGCCGCGGTGAGCGCCGGGCCGGCGGACGGCGGACGCCCGCTGCCCGCGACACCGTCGACTCATCGACCCGCCACTCCCCGGTCGGACGGCGGGGCTCCGCGGCGCGCCCCGCGCCGATCGGCGGGACCATGCGCCGCGATGTCGCCGACGGTTCGCGCGCCCGGCTACGGGTGACCGTCGGGCCGCCGCAGCCGTCGGCACCGACTCCCGACTCCCGACTCCCGACTCCCGACTCCCGCTCCCTGCGCGGGCCCCCACCCGGCACCGGTTCGTCACGCGCCCGCCCGGCGCTCCCGGTGCGGCCGCTGCCGACCACACCGGCGACGCGACGCGGATCCCAGCCCCGTCCGCGACCGGCGGTTCACCCGCCCGACACCGCCCGGCCCCGCTCCGGACCCGCTCCGGACCCGGTCCGGACCTGCGGGCAGGAGGTGGCGTCCCGGAAGCGTCACGGTCGGGCCACACCACGGCCGCCGAGGTCGCCCGGCGCCCGCGCGCGGGCAGGCTCGGGGCGACAGTGACACTCCAACAGGAAGGCCTGGAAGTGGAGTTCACGATTCGGGGGCAGATCCGCCGACGCGCCCGGTTCCGCATCCTCTGGTCGCTGACGGTGGTGACCGGCACGGCCGTCTGGACACTCGTCACCGGCAGCCTGCCACGGACGACCACCCTGCTCGCGATGGCGCTCCTGGCGTCCGCCGGTCTGATCGGGATCCGCGACCTGGCCCGACTGAGGAGACCGTTCCGGCTGCGGATCGACGAGCACGGGATCACCCTGCACGACGCCCATCTGCCCTGGCACCACGTCGAGTCGGCGGTGCTGTTCCACCCGCCGGTCACCGACGTCACGCCCCGCGACCAGGACGACGCGCCGGTGGTCCCGCCCAAGCCCCGGCTGGTGCTCACCCTGGTACCCGGCGCGACCCTGCCGCGAAGGCCCGACGGGCTCGGCCGCCGCGCACACTCCTACACCGTGCTGGACTGCGAGGACCTCGACCAGCCGATCCCCGAACTCGCCGAGGCGCTGCGCCGCCACGCCGGGACCCGGCTGGAGAGCGCCCCTCCCGGCGTCCTCCCGAACGGTCCGACGGACGCCGTGGATCCCCGCCACGGCGGACCGGAACGGCTGTTCACCGCCGGCCGGAGGGCCTGGCGACGCTCATTCCTGCTGCTGACCGCTGCCACCGCCGTCGCCGTGCCCCTGGCGGTGGGCCTCGGGCCCCCGCTCTGGCCCATCCTCGGCATCGTCGAGACCTCCCTGGTGTTCCGGACCGTCCAGCACTGGCGCCGGCCGCTGCGGCTCCGGGTGGGCCCGGCCGGGATCGAGGTCCGCAAGGCGACCGGTGACGAGGTGTTCCTGCACTGGGAGCAGCTCTCCGCCGTGACGTGCGGGCCACTGCCGAGAGTGACCGGTCGGGACCCGTGGCTCGCCGTGTACTCGGCGCCGGGGGCCGACCTCGGCATCGAACGGTCCCCACACCGTGGACGGCCACCAGATCTACGCGCTGCTGCGCCTGGACCGGTTGCCGGACCGGGGCCGGGGTGTCCCCGACGCGATCCGGGCCTTCGCCGCCGACCGCTACGCCGACTCCGCCCCGGACTGACCGGGCCGCCCGCGCGGCAGGGTCGCCTGCCGGGCACGCGGAACAGCCGGACGCGCGGGACGGCCCGCCGCGCGGTACGGCCCGCCATGCTGATCAGCCCGCCGCGCGGTACGGCCCGCCGCCCGACAGCCGGGTGCACCGCCGACCCCTGCCGGGAGGACGTACGGCCTCACCCGATGGGTGTAATCGACCACCGCACCGTGCCCGCCGCACACCACCCGGGCGAACCCGCGTGCGATCTTGGCGCTGCCGTCCGGGCGGGAGCCGCCGGCCCGCCGGCGACCGCCCCTCCGCCACCGATGGAACGGAACCACGACATGCGCCTACGCCGGGGCCTGCTCCCGCTCGCAGCAGCCCTCCTCGCCCTGACGGTCGGTACGTCCCAGGCCGCCTCGGGGAGCCCCCCGGCGGAGAGCGGCGGCCCGGACGTCCAGCAGGGCGTCGTCCGCAGCGGGGACACGCCGATCGGCTCGGCCCGGGTGACCCTCTACCGGGCCGGCGACCGGCCCGGCGCGCCCGCCGAAGCCCTGGCGCGCGGCCGGACCGACGCCGACGGCCGCTTCCGGCTCTCCTACCACCGGCCGGCCGACCCCCGCGCCGTGCTCTACGTGTTCGCCGAACGGGGCGACGACCTGTTCGCCGAACGGGGCGGCGGCGGACCGGTCGGGCTGGCCGCCGTGCTGGGCACACCGCACGAGTACCCCGCGGTGGTGGTGAACGAACGGACGACGGTGGCGGCCGCCTACGCCATGGCCCGGTTCGCCGGCCCGGAGGGGATCTCCGGCGGCCACCCCGGGCTGCAGAACGCCGCCGCGATCTCGCACAACCTCGCCGACCTCACCGACGGGGGCGTCGCGCGGGTGCTGGCCACCTCGCCCAACGGTGCGGAGACCTCCACGCTGGCCGCCTTCAACACGCTGGCCGACATCCTGGCCGGCTGTGTCGACGGGCGGACCTGCGCGGAACTGTTCCGGCTCGCGCGGCAGGCCGGGAAACCCGCGCCCGAGAACACCTTCGAGGCCGCCGTCGACATCGCCCACGCGCCGGGCGAGCACGCCGCCGAACTGTTCGCCCTCGCCTCGGCGCAGCCGCTCTACCGGCCGACACTGCCCGCCGCCCCCGACGCCTGGACGCTGGCCCTGCGCTACACCGGCAACGGCCACGAACTCGACGGCCCCGGCAACATCGCCTTCGACTCCGACGGCAACGCCTGGGTCACCAACGACTACCAGTACGGCGCCGACCCCCGGATCCCGGCCTGCGGCGGCCGCACCGTCCTGAAGTTCACCCCGACCGGCGAGGACGCACCGGGCGCCCCCTACCAGGGCGGCGGCCTCTACGGCGCGGGGTTCGGCATCACGCTCGACCCCGAGGGCGACGTCTGGGTCGCCAACTTCGGTTTCCAGGGCACCGGTTGCGACACCGACCCCGACCCGCTCCACCGCAGCGTCTCCCAGTTCGGGGCGGACGGCACGGCCAAGTCCCCCGCCGACGGCTGGCGTTCGGGCGGAATCGTGCAGCCCCAGGGGACCGTCTCGGACCAGCAGGGCACCATCTGGGTGGCGAACTGCGGGGGCCGCAGCGTCACCGTGATCCCGCACGGCGACCCGCAGGCCGCACGCGCGGTCGAACCTCCGGACGGCAGCCTCGTCAAACCCTTCGACCTCGCCGTGGACGGCGGCGGACAGGTCTGGGTGACGGGCAACGGCAGCGACAACGTCATGACGCTCTCCCCCGGGGGCGAGCCGGTCCGCACCGTCACGGGCGGGGGCATCAGGCGGCCGCTCGGCATCGCCACCGACAGCGCGGGCAACGCCTGGGTCTCCAACAGCGGCGTCGTCCCGCTCCCCTGCGAGGACGGCACCACGGCCGACCTGGCCGACGCGGTGAAGGACGTGGTGCAGCGGGTGCCCGGCGCCTCGGTGACCCTGGTCCGCCCCGACGGCACCACCCCCGAGCAGCCCTTCGTCAACGACGGGCTCTTCCTGCCCTGGGGCATCGCCGTCGACGGCGACGACACCGTGTGGGTCGCCAACTTCGGCGGCCACCGGCTCGCCCGGCTCTGCGGCACCCGGCTCTCCGCCTGCCCGCCCGGCCACCGGACCGGCCAGCCCATCTCGCCGCCCGACACCGGCTACACCTTCGACGGTCTCACCCGGAACACCGGCGTGCAGATCGACCCCTCCGGGAACGTCTGGGTCGCGAACAACTGGCAGACCGTCCCGCTCCAGACCAACCCCGGCGGCCGCGAACTCGTCGTGTTCATCGGCCTCGCCGCCCCGGTCTGCACCCCGCTGATCGGCCCGCCGCGGCGGCCCTGACCGCGCGACGGGGTGGGTGGCACCGTCCGGCCGCCCACCCCGGTCCGCCAACTGTCGGTGCCCGGCCGTAGATTCGGCGCGACCGAGCACCAGAGGACCACCCGCGAACAGGACGCCCAGACCGATGACCTCCCCGACGTCCCCGACGTCCCCCACCGCCGCCCACGGGATCGAACTGACCGAGCGCGTCATCGCTTCCGTCGAAGCCGATCCGCACCGGCTCGTCCTCGACTACGCCCCGTTCGTCGGACCGTGGGTCGACGGGGAGCCCGCACCGCTCCCGGCCGACGTCCTGGACGCCCTCACCTTCCCCAGCGGGCGCCCGCTCCCGCCCAGCCTGCGGCGCTGGCTGGCGTTCGACACCGGCCTGCTGCGCCGGTTCGACTGGCTCGGACCGGACGACCGGTTCACTCCGCGGTCGCTGGGGGAACTGGCCGACGACGAGTACGGCGACATGTGGGGCTCCTGCTTCGACACCCTGTCGCACCGCTTCGACGAGTGCTTCCTGCTCCCGGGCGGATCGGACTCCCGCCGGGTCCTGGCGACCGGCGAGCCCGACGCGCACGGCGAGTACCCGGTGTTCGCCCTGGACGTCGACGACATCCCCTGCATCGAGCTGATGTACCCGGGCCTGGACGTCTACCTGGCCGCCACCGTCGGCTTGGTGGACGTCCAGGGCGACGGCTACTCCGCGCTCGCGACGGACCGCACCTACAGCCGGCGGATGCTCCAGCACGCACGGAACGCCTTCAACGGAGAGCTGGCCGAGGAGTGCCTGCCGGACGCCTTCTGACCGGACGCCTTCCGACCGGGCACCGGCGGGCCCGGCCGGCGAATCGGGTGCGCTGCGCCGGGCCCGGCCGGTCCTCCCGGGACGGATCAGACCGGCGGAAGCCAGGACTCGTCGTCCGTGGCGTGGGCGAGCACCCGTTGCAGCAGGACGCGCAGCGTCTCGGCCTCCTGCGGCGAGAGCGGCTCCAGTAGTTCGGCCTCCGCCCGTTCCAGCGGGCCCTCGATCCTGGTCAGGAGGTAGTGGGCGGTGTCGGTGATCTCCAGGCGGCGCGCGCGGTCGGTGGCCCCGGGGCGGCGGCGCAGGTGGCCCGCCTCGGTCAGGGCGTCCACCAGCTCGTGCACGGACTGGCGCGCGATGCCGAGCTGGCGGGCCAACTCCGCCATGGTCAGCTCGGGTTCGTCCCGCAGCTGGGCGAGCAGGCCGTACTGACGCACCGTCAGGCCGTAGGGGCGCAACCGTTCGTCGGCCGCGCGGGCCGCGACCGTGCTCGTACAGGCCAGGAGGTACGGGATGTGCGTCCTCAGGGTCGGTCCGCCTTTCCGTCGTGCGGCCCCGCCGGAGGGGACGGCGGGCAGAGTGAGTGAGTGAGCGAGTGGGTGCCCGGGTGCCCGGGTGAGGGTACGTGCCGACGGCGCGGCAGCGGTGAGACGGGTGGGGGCGGGCCCGAAGACCCGCCCCCCGCTCGGCTCAGCGCCCTCCGAAACCCCATCCTCCGATACGGAAACAGCGGACAAGCCCGTGCACGCGGACCACGACAACCTCCCGAACCAGGGTTCTTCCACGAAAAGGGGACGGGAGCCGTCCCGCCGAACCGACGCGGCCCCGAACGGGCCGGCGACTTCCGCCGCCCTGCCCCCTTGACATTCCCGAGCCTAGGACTGTTAATGACATTCCCGTCAGGGAACCTGACGACGGGTCGTCAACAGCACGCCCCCGGCGGCGGACCTCCCCGGCCGGCCCCGTGGTTCTCAGGTGTCGAGCGGGAGTTCCAGCAGCTCCTCCGGGGCCCGGAAGCCGAAACCCTGATAGAGCGGGGTGCTGCGCTCCGACGGCCAGACGATCAAGCCTTCGAGGCCGGTGTCGGACGAATGCCGCTTCAGCGCCTCCAGGAGCGCCGAGCCGATTCCCCCGTTCCGTCGTGACGGCAGGACGAAGAAGTTCGTGACGTAGCCGATCGGACTGTTGTCCTCGTAGGGCTCCGGCACCCGCTCCACCGGGCAGAGGAACACGTGACCGCAGATCTCGCCCTCGGTCTCCGCGACCCAGGCCGACCAGCGGCCGTCCGCGAGCCGGTCGCGGATCCAGTGCTCTGCCTCCTCCCGGGGCCGCTCCGGAGCCGGTGGCCGCCCTTCGTGGTCCTCGTGCTTGAACATCCAGCGCAGTTCGGCCAGGCGGCCCGCGTCGGCGGGCCGGGCCGGGCGCACCGTGAAGTCTGTGGTCATGGCGCGAGTTTCCCGGTCAAATCGGGGTGGGGCGAGTCGATTTCGTCTCCCCGCGAACCGCCTGACAGCACGCACCGGCGGATGGGACCATTCCGGCCTCGCCGCTCAGCCCGGCCTCCAACGGCTGCTCGCCTTCACCGTGTTCGTCCTGGCAACGGCACCGTTCGTCCGACGGCACCTCGCCGGTTGAGCCGACGTGAGGGACCCGCCTCCCACCCGCGGTTCGGCTCCTCCCGACCCGGCGCCCTCCGCCCGGTCCTGGGCAGCGGACGTCCTGTGGGCAGCAGGCGTCGGACCAGGTCGCGCGAGGTGGGTGGCGTGTCAGGCGGTGACGGTGGCCACGGGTTCGAGGCCGTGGATGCGGGCGGGGATGCGGGCGTGGGCGGTGGGCTTCAGGAGAGGACGACGGGCTTGAGGGTGCGGGCGCACCACTGCTCGAAGCCCGTCGGGGAGGCGGTGGCGGGGGTGCGGGCGACGCCGGCGTCCAGGCCCTCGTCCTTGGCCCGCTTCATGTCGACGACGCCCAGCACGAATGCCTCGTCGAGGCCGTGGCCGACGAGGGCGGTGTGCAGCTCGTCGAGCGACTGGCGTCGGTAGCGGACGGGGCGGCCGAGCTGTTCGGTCATGATGCGGGCCAGGTCGTTGGGGGACAGGTCCTGCGGCCCGAGCACGGGGACGCTGCCGGTGCCGGTCCACGAGCGGTCCAGCAGCAGGCCGGCGGCCACGGCCGCGATGTCGGCGGTGGCGACGAGCGGAGCCCTGCGGTCGGCGTCGACGGAGTCGGTGAAGACGCCCTTCTCGCGGATCGAGTCGGCCTCCTCCAGGAGGTTCTCGAAGAAGGACGGGTTGGCCAGGGCCCGGTAGGCGACGCCGCTTTCGGCGATGAGGTCGTCCAGGGCGAGGGTGGCGGTGACGAGGCCGGCGCGGTCGGCGAGCGGGGTGCCGCGGCCGAGTGCGGAGACGCCGACGACATGGCCGACGCGGTGGGCGGCGAGCGCCCTCACGGCCGGTCCGCTGAAGCCGCTGTAGGCGGCCTGCGGGGTCGGGGCGGCACCCGGCGGGACGAGCCAGAAGACCGCGTCCGCGCCCTCGAAGGCCCGGTCCACGACCTCGGCGTCCGCGTGCGAGCCGACGATCACCTCGACGCGTCCGCGCGACGCGTCCGGAAGCCGGGCGGGGTCGCGCACGATCACGCGCAGTTCCTCGCCCGCGGCGGGCGCGGACTCCAGGAGCCGGGAGAGCAGGTGACGGCCGATGTTCCCGGTGGGAGCAGTTATGACGATCATGAAAACCTCGCGGGTCGCGCTGGTCGGTACGCCCTTCATCCTGCTGAGGAGCCCGGTGCTGCCACAATGGGAACGTCGGCACGGAATCATTGACCGAAGTGGAATAACCCTGGTGAACAGCCCGGATTCGTCCCTCGACGCCAATCTCGCCATCGCCCTGGACGCCCTGCTGGCCGAGAACAGCGTCACCCGGGCCGCCGCCCGCCTGCACACCTCGCCCGCCGCGATGAGCCGCACGCTCGCCCGCCTGCGCCGCACCCTGCAGGATCCGCTGCTGGTCCGGGCCGGGCAGACGATGGTCCCCACCCCGCGCGCCCAGGCCCTGCGCGAGGAAGCCGCAGCCGTGGTGCAGCGCCTCGGAGCCCTGCTCAGCCCCGACTCCGGCGTCGACCCCGCCACCCTGCGCAGCACCTTCACCCTCCAGACCGCCGACCTGGTCGGCGCGGCACTGGCCCCCGGGCTGCTGCGCCTGGCCGAGCAGGAGGCGCCGGGGATCTCGTTCCGGCTCCTGGCCGAGGAGTTGGAGGCCGGCCCCGCCCTGCGCGACGGCCGGATCGACCTGGAGGTCGGGTCCATCGACCACGTGGACCCCGAGACCAGGGTCGAGACGCTGGTCAGCCTCCGGATGGTGGCGGCCGTCCGGCCCGGCCATCCGCTGACCGAGGGTCCCCTGACCCCGGCCCGGCTCGCCGCCGCCCGACACGTCGCGGTCAGCCGCCGCGGCCGGTTCACCGGCCCCCTCGACACCGCCCTGGCCGAGCAGAACCTTCGGCGGCGGGTCGGCATCGTCCTCCCCGGCCACCTGGCCGCCATGACGCTCGCCGCTCGCAGCGACGTCGTCTGCCTCGTACCTGCAGCGCTCCCCGGCGCCGCCCCCTCGCCCCTCACCGGCGACGCCATCGCCCTCGGCCTGCAGCTCCTGGACATCCCCCTGGCGCTGCCGCCCGTGACCGTCGGCATGGCCTGGCACCCCCGCCATGCGGCCGACAGGGCCCACCACTGGCTCCGCAACGCCGTCCGCCGAACCCTCCGCCCGCCCGGGAGCCCCACCACCTGAGCCGGCCGGGGGCGCCGGGCCCGAACCGGCGGGCTCCCCCGGCCCCCACCGGACCCGGGCACTCACGGGATCGGCCCGGGCCCGGGCCCGGGCCGATCAGGCCCCTGACCGGCCGCCTCGCCGGCGCCCCTCACCGGCCCCTCGCCGGCCTCAGCGTCGGAACGGACGACCACTCACAAGCCGCCCGCTCAGAGGGCCGCCAGCTCCTCCAGCACCGCTGCCGTCCCGGCGGGCCGGGAGAACATCGGCCAATGGCTGGTCGGCAGTTCGCGCAGCGCCCACTCGGGACCGGCGAGCGCGGCGAAGTACGGGTTCCCCGAGGCGATCATCGCGCGGATCTGGTCCAGCGGGAACGAGCAGGAGACGAGCGCCTTCGCCGTCCCGTGCCCGCCGCCCGTCAGTCGGAGGGGCTCGGTGAAGGCCTTGGCCGGCACGTCGGTGGCACGCGCCCGGATGCGGTCGAGGGTGGCCTGGTCCAGGCCGTCGAGGCTCGCGCCGTCGGCCGCGAGTTCCTCCCAGGGCGGCATCGGGTGCCGCCAGCCGCCGACCAGGTTCGCCTCCGCGCGGGCCCGGTAGGCGGGCTGCCAGAGGTCGCGCAGCGCGGCGCCGTCCGGGAGCGGTCCGCTGTCGAGGTAGACGACCCGCCGGATCCGCTCGGGCATCCGGTCGGCCGCGCCGGTGACCGGGGCACCGCCGCCGCTGTGCGCGACCAGCACGACGTCCCGGAGGTCCTCACGGGCCATCAGGCCGGTCAGGTCGGCGATGTGCGTCTCCAGCCCGACCTCCGGCCCGGCCTCGTCGGAACGTTCGGCCAGGCCGGTCAGGGTCACCGGGTGGACGGTGTGCCCGGCCTCGCGGAGCGGCGCGGTGACGGCGTCCCAGGCCCAGGCGCCGAGCCAGAAGCCGGGGACGAGTACGAACGTGCTCATGGGGTCCGTCCTGCCTTTCCGTGGCGGTCGGCGGTGCTCATGCGTGGGCCCGGAAGGCCCGGGCGAGGCCGCTGCCGGAGTCCGGCGACAGGTGGGGCGAATGCGGGAGGCGGTGGCCGGGCACGGTGGTCGCACCGGGGCGCGTGGTCGCAGCCGAGGGAGTCGTCATGCCGAAGGCTCTGCCCGCCCCGCCCGGGCGCCGAACCCCGCCGCCACCCGAACGGTCCCCTGAGCCGTCCCGACCGGCCACCGGAATGCGCCGGCAACCGCTGGACCGGACCGCCCACCCCTGCCCGGCGCGGGACGCCACGGCCCGTCCGCCCGGGAAGGCGGACAGGCCGGAGTCGGCGGGGAACCGTCCGGACGCGGACCACGTCACTGTGATCGATTCGGGACGGACAGCGGCGGAGGCTCGGCATGAAGTGGTACACGAAGAGCGTGACACGGCAGTTCGTCGTCTCGGCGATCGCCTGCGCCGCGCTCCTCGCCCTGCTGTGGGTGCTCGCCTTCGCCCTACTGGTCGTGCTGGACGACGGGCAGTCAGCCCTCCGGCACTAGGGATTGCCGCCCCGGGGGGATCCGGCCGGGCGGCCGCAGGATGCCGGTCCGGACCACCTCGGCGTACCAGCGGGCGCTGTCCTTCGGGGTGCGCCGCTGCGAGGCGAAGTCCACGTGCACGATGCCGAACCGCTTGCCGTAGCCGTACGCCCATTCGAAGTTGTCGAGGAACGACCAGAGGAAGTAGCCGCGCACGGGTGCGCCGTCACCGATCGCCCGGTGGACGGCGGCCAGGTGGGCGTGCAGGTACGCGACCCGCTCCGGGTCGTGGACCGCACCCGTCGGGTCGCTGTAGTCGTCGTAGGCGGCGCCGTTCTCGGTGACCAGCAGGGGCAGGCCGGGCAGTTCGTCGCGCAGCCGGGTGAGCAGCTCGTACAGGCCGCCGGCGTCCACCGGCCAGCCCATCGCGGTGCGCTCCCCCTCGGCGGGCAGGAAGCGGACTCCGTGGTCGGCGGGCCACGGCGACGGTCCGCCGCCGTGGCCGTCCCCGCGTGCGGCCCGCTCGTCCGCCTCGCCGGCTGCGACCACGGTCGGGCTGTAGTAGTTGACGCCGAGCGAGTCGAGCGGGCGGGAGATCTCGGCGAGGTCGCCGTCCCGGACGAAGGACCAGTCCGTGACCCCGGCGGTGTCGGTGAGCACGTCCGCCGGGTACCGGCCGTGGAACACCGGGTCGAGGAAGATCCGGTTGGCCAGGCCGTCGATCCGCCGCGCCGCCTCGCGGTCGGCCGGGTGGTCGGTGTGCGGGCGGACGGCGGCGAGGTTGAGGGTGAGCGACACCTGTGCGGCGGCGGGCAGTTCGGCGCGCAGCGCGCCGACGGCGAGGCCGTGCGCGAGCAGCAGGTGGTGGTGGGCCCGCAGGGCGGCGGCCGGGTCCGTGCGGCCCGGGGCGTGGACGCCGCTGCCGTAGCCGAGGAACGCGCTGCACCAGGGCTCGTTGAGGGTGGTCCAGGTGGTGATGCGGTCGCCGAGGCGGGCGGCGGCCAGCGCGGCGTACTCGGCGAAGCGGTGGGCGGTGGCGCGGTCCGTCCAGCCGCCGCCGTCCTCCAACTCCTGTGGCAGGTCCCAGTGGTAGAGCGTGGCGACCGGGGCGATGCCGCGCCCGAGCAGCTCGTCCACCAGCCGGTCGTAGAAGTCCAGGCCCGCCTTGTTGGCCGGGCCGCGGCCGCCGGGCCGGATGCGCGGCCAGGCGAGCGAGAACCGGTAGGCGGGCAGGCCGAGTTCGGCCATCAGCGCGATGTCCGCGCGGTAGCGGTGGTAGTGGTCGGTGGCGAGGTCACCGGTGTCGCCGTTGCGGACCTTCCCCGGGGTCCGGCTGAAGGTGTCCCAGATGGAGGCGGTGCGGCCGTCCTCGGCGGCCGCGCCCTCGATCTGGTAGGCGGCGGTGGCCGTACCCCAGAGGAAGTCGGCGGGGAAGGTGGGCGGTGGGGCCTGGTCGGTCATGGGGCCTTCCGGAGTGAGGAGTCGGCGGAGACGGTGCGGGCGGCGGCCGCACCGGTGCGGGCCGAGGCGAGGGCAAGGGTGCGCGGCTGCGGGTTCGGGTTCGGCTGCGGGAGTGCGGTCACGGGCGGGGCGGTGTTCAGCCCTTGACGGCGCCCTGCATGATGCCGCCGACGATCTGGCGGCCGAGCAGGCCGAACACCAGCAGGACGGGGAGGGTACCGATCAGCGCGCCGGCCATGACGACCGACTGGTCGGGGACGTACCCCTGTCCGAGCGACTTCAGTGCCACCTGCACGGTCGGGTTCTGCGAACTGAGGGCGACGATCGGCCAGAAGAAGTCGTTCCAGGTGGCCATGAAGGTCAGCATGCCCAGGACGGCCATGCCGGGCCGGGCCACCGGGAGCACGACCGAGCGGAAGATCCGCAGCAGCGAGGCGCCGTCCACGCGGCCGGCCTCGATCAGCTCGTCCGGCAGCGCCTGGAGCAGGTACTGCCGCATGAAGAACACCCCGAAGGCGGAGACCAGCGAGGGCAGGATCACCGCGGGCAGGGTGTTCTGCAGGTCGAGCCGGACGATCAGCATGAACAGCGGGATCACACCGAGCTGCGGCGGGATCATCATGGTGGCGACGGTGACCGCCAGTAGCAGGCCGCGGCCCCGGAAGCGCAGTTTGGCGAAGGCGAACCCGGCGAGCGTCGAGGAGAGCACCACCCCGGCGGTGACGGTGGCGGCGACGAGCAGTGAGTTCAGCAGCGCCTGGCCGATGGCGGCCTGCCGGAGTGCCTCGCCGAGGTTGTGCAGCAGGTTCGGGCCTGGAGTCAACGCCGGTGTCGCCGCGCTGAGTTCGGCATTGGTGCGGCTGGCGGCCACCAGCGTCCAGTAGAACGGGAAGGCGAACACGACGGTGGCGGCGGTCAGCACCGCGTAGGCGAGCGGGCCGCCGTGCAGCGGCGAGCGGGAGGCCCGCCCGCCGGACAGCGCCGGGCGGCGGGCCGGGCCCAGCCGGGCGGGACGCGGGCGGGGCGGTCGCAGGGTGGTCACGAGGTCACCGGTCCGTACGGTTGCGCCGGGCGGCGATCGCCGCGTTCGACAGGGCGAGTACGACGATCAGCAGGAACATCACCCAGGCCACGGCGGCCGCCCGGCCCAGGTGGAAGAAGCTCCAGCCCTGCTCGTACAGGTAGAGGCCGAGGGTCTGGTACTGGTGCGAGATCCCGCCGGCGGCGTTGCCCTCGTAGAGCAGCGGTTCGCCGAACAACTGGGTGGCGCCGATGGTGGAGACCACGACGGTGAAGACGATCGTCGGACGCAGGCCGGGGATCGTCACGTGCCGGAACTGCTGCCACCTGGACGCGCCGTCCACCGCCGCCGACTCGTACAGCTCGCCGGGGATGGCCTGCATGCCGGCCAGGTAGATCAGCGCGTTGTAGCCGGTCCAGCGCCAGGTGACGATCGCCGAGACGCCGAACTGCGAGGCCCAGGTGCCGGCCTGCCAGTCCACCGGGGCGAGTCCGAGCCGGCCCAGCAGCCAGTTGATCAGGCCGTAGTCGCGTCCGAAGAGCTGGGCGAAGACCAGCGTGGCGGCGGCGACCGAGGTCGCGTAGGGAAGCAGCATCGCGACCCGGAAGAACGTCCGGCCGCGCAGCCGGTAGTTGAGCAGGTGGGCCAGGCCGAGGGCCATCAGCAACTGCGGGACGGTGGAGAGGACACCGATGGTGAAGGTGTTGCGCAGGGCGTTCCAGAAGAACGGATCGGCCAGCAGCCGGGTGTAGTTCTGCAGGCCCAGCCAGTCCATCCGGTCGGTGCTCTGCAACTCGACCCGGTGCAGCGACACGTAGGCCGTGTAGAGCAGCGGGTACAGCCCGAAGGCCGCGAAGAGGACGAAGAACGGGGCAAGGAAGCCGTAGGGGGCGAGCCGCCCGCCGCGGCCGGCACGGACCCGGGCGGGGCCGGCGGCGGGCAGTCGGGCGGAGGAGGTGACGGCCATGGCGGTGTTCCTGGTGATCCGTCAGTTGCCGCTCGCCTTGCGAATGTTGTCCGTCGCGTGCTTCCAGGCGGTGTCGGGCGCGGTGCCGGTCCGCTCGACCTCGCCGAGGGCGTCGGTGAAGGCCTTGCCGATCACGCCGTCGTCCACCCCGAGCACCTGGGCGGGCATCGCGGCCGCCGACTCGCTGAAGATCCGGCCGATGGGCGCGTTGTTGAAGTACGGGTCCGCGACGTCCTTGATCGCGGCCTGGGCGCCGGTGGAGGAGGGGAAGGAACCCTGCTTGGTGAACAGGGTGGTCTGCTGCTCCTTGGCGGTGAGCCACTTGATGAGCTCGGCGGCCTCCTTCGGGTGCTTGGCCGCCCTCGGCACGGTCAGGTAGGAGCCGCCCCAGTTGCCGGTCCGACCGGGGCCGGGAGCGACGTCCCAGGTACCCGAACCGGCCTGGCCGGCCTGGCCCTTGATGTAGCCGAGCATCCACGCGGGGCAGCTGAGGGTGGCGAACTTGCCGGTGCTGAAGGCCTTGTTCCACTCCGGGGTCCACTGCGGCAGCTTCGCGGAGAGGCCGTCCGCGACCAGGCGGCCCGCGTCGGCCCAGGCGGTCCTGACGGCCTCGCTGGTCTCGTGGACGGGCTTGCCGCTCTCGTCGGCGTAGCGGACCTTCTGCTGGCCGACCTGGGCGGTGAACACGCCGGCCGCGCTGTCGGTCCAGGCGTTGCCGGGCGCGGCCTTGGCCACGTACTGCCGGCCGAGGTCGAGGTAGCCCTGCCAGGTCGACCAGCGGGCGGCCAGTTCGGTGCGGTCGGTGGGCAGTCCGGCGGCCTTGAACAGGTCGGTGCGGAAGCAGATCGCCTCCGGTCCGATGTCGGTGCCGGCGCCGAGGACGCGGCCGTCGGCGGCCTTCACGGCGGCGCCCTTCCACGGCACCAGTTCGTCGTTGACGGCGCCGAGGCCGAGGGTCCTCAGGTCGGTGAACTTGTCCGCCTGCCGCTGCAGGACGCTCGCCACCCGGCCGACCTCCAGGCCCTGGATGTCGGCGAGTCCGCCGCCGCCCGCCAGCTTGGTCTGGAGGGCCTGCCAGTACTGGCCCTCGTCCTGGGTGTCGCTCTGCTTGATCGTGATGTTCGGGTGGAGCTTGGTGTACTCGTCGTAGAGCCCGCTCTCCTTGTAGCCGAAGGTGCCGAAGAGGTCGACGGTGATGGTGACCTTGCCTTCGGCGGCGCCGGAGGAACCGGCGGACCCTGCGGAGCCGCCGCAGGCGGCGAGCAGGAGGGTGGCGGCGAGGGCGGTGCTGCCGAGAGCGGCGGCGGAGCGGCGCATGGGGTCTCCCTGGCGGGGCGGGTGGGCTGCGTGGCGAGGGTGAGGTTCGGTGGCGGAACGTGAGAGCGCTCTCTGAGAGCGCTCTCAGAACGTCTGAGAGGAGAGTGCCGTGCACCGGCGGGCCGGTCAAGGGGTCGAAATCCGAACGTAATCTCCGGGACACCTGCGCTCAGGCGTTCAGAGGGTGAAGGCAACGGGCGAAGGCCCTGCTCAGCGCCGCGAGGCGGGCAGCGGATGCGGACGGCCTGCGCGGGCGCCGCGGACAACGGCTCGGACGACGACTCGGACGACGGCTCAGAGGGCGGCTCAGAGGGCGACTCGGAGGGCGGCGCGCGCCCGGGCCCCACTCTCCCCCGCGGCCGCCGTCAGCCGCGGTCCGCCCGCCTTCCGGGCGCTGCGACGCTCAGGCCGAGGCGCGCCGGACCAGCCGGGTCGCGGTGATCACCGACGTGGGGCCGCCCGCCCCCCGACCCGGACCGGCGGGGGCCGGACCACCGGGCGCACCGACGCCGCCCACCGCGAGGCGCCGCAGCAGCAGCCGGGCCATCAACCGGCCCATCTCCTCGATGTCCTGGCGCACCGTGGTCAGCGGCGGCTCGGTCCAGGCGGCGATCGACTCGACGTCGTCGAAACCGACCACGGCCACGTCCTCCGGCACCTGGCGGCCCGCCTCGCGCAGCACCCTGAGCGCACCGGAGGCCATCGTGTCGGAGGCGGCGAACACCGCGTCCAGGCCGGGCCGGCGGGCCAGCAGTTCGGCCATCGCCCGGCCGCCACCGTCCGCGGTGAAGTCGCCCTCGGCGACCAGCGCGGGGTCGCCGTCGGGCAGCACGTCGCGGTAGCCGTCCAGGCGGTCGAGCGCGGAGGTCTGGTCGAGCGGGCCGGTGATGGTGGCGATGGCCGTGCGCCCGAGCGACCGCAGGTGGCCGACGGCCAGCCGGGCGCCGCCGCGGTTGTCGCTGTCCACGTACACCAGGTCGCGCTCCGAGTCCGCGCCCGGCCAGCCGGGCCGGCCGCCCACCACGAAGGGCAGACCGGACCGGCGCGCCATGCCGGGCAGCGGGTCCGGCTGGTGCAGCGAGAACAGCAGCGCACCGTCCACGTGTCCGCCCGCCAGGTAGCGGCCGACCCGCTCGTAGTCGTGCTGGTCCTCGACCATCATCAGCACCATCTGGTTGTCCGCGGCGGACAGTTCGCGGCCGATGCCGCGCAGGTGCTGGGCGAAGAACGGATCGGAGAAGAGCCTGCTGCCGGGCTCGGCGACCACCACGGCGACGGCCTGGTTGCGCCGGGTGACCAGCGTGCGGGCGGCCAGGTTGGGGACGTAGCCGAGGTCCCGGACGGCCTTCTCGACCTTCTCCCGCAGCGCCGCCCGGACCCCGGCGCCGCCGTTCACCACCCGCGAGGCCGTGGCCCGGGAGACCCCGGCCAGCTCGGCGACCGACTCCAGCGTCGGACGCGACACGGCCGGGTCGGCCTCGACCGTGGGACGCGGTGGCTGCTCCGGCACCGTGGGCTCCTCTCGCGCGGACGCTTCGTCCTCAGAGC
Source organism: Kitasatospora sp. NPDC042419 (assembly GCF_056437345.1). NCBI lineage: Bacteria > Bacillati > Actinomycetota > Actinomycetes > Kitasatosporales > Streptomycetaceae > Kitasatospora > Kitasatospora sp. NPDC042419. The sequence goes on along the minus strand of NZ_JBWKAW010000010.1, from coordinate 160,821 downwards.
CTAGCGGGTCACGGGCACCGCTGAGAGCGCTCCCACCTCGGTGCCCGCACCCGCGCGCCGCGGCGGCGGCAGGCCGTGACCGCCTGCCGCCGCCGCACGGTTGCCCGTGTGCTTTCCCGTGTGGCTTCCCGTGTCACGTCGTGCTGAAGGTGAACCAGTTGACGTTGACGAAGTCGGCCGGCTGGCCGCTGGTGAAGGTCAGGTAGACGTCGTGTCGACCGGTGACCGCACTGATGTTGGCCGGCACCGTGGTCCAGCTCTGCCAGCCCCCGGTGTCGGCCACGGCGAACGACCCGACCGGGGCGCTGCTCGGGCTGTCCAGCCGGACCTCCACCAGCCCGCTCACCCCGCCGGCCGCGCCCGAGGCCACCCGCGCCTTGAACTGCCGGGCCGCGGTGCCGCCGAAGTCGACGCCCCGGTACAGCGCCCAGTCCCCGTCGGCCAGGGCGGCGAGGTTCCGACCGCCCCCGGTGTCGGTGGTGGTCTCCACCGCCGTCCCCGACTGGTCCCCGTAGGCCTCGGCCTGGATGGTGGCGTACGCGCTGCCGGTCCCGCCGGGCGGCGAGGTGGTCGGCGGCTGCGTCGTGGTCGGCGGGGTGGTGGTCGGCGGGGTGGTCGGTGGCTGCGTGGTCGTGCCACCGGTGCGGTGGACCGCCACGTAGTCGACCAGCATCGGGACGCCGGAGACGGTGGCGGTGGTGGGCGTCCGGTGCCCGGCCACCGGGTCGGGGAAGGCGCCGCCCATCGCCACGTTCAGCAGGATGAAGTGCCCGTGCGCCGTGGCGGCGTTCCAGGTGGCCGCGTCCATCTGTGCCGAGGTGACGGAGTGGAACTGCACACCGTCGACGTACCAGCGCAGTTGCTGCGGACTGACGCTGCGGTCCCACTCCATCGCGTAGGTGTGGAAGTTGCCCTGGCACGCCGAGCCCGGGCAGGCGTGCACGGCGCCGAGCCCGGAGGTCTCGTTGCACGGACCGCCCGGGTTGCCGCCGCAGTGCAGGGTGCCCCAGACTTGGTTGACTCCGTTCACGTTCTCCATCAGGTCGAACTCGCCGATGGACGGCCAGTTCCAGTAGTTGCCGCGGTACGGCGCGCCCAGCGTCCAGAAGGCCGGCCAGTAGCCGTCGGCGGCCGCGCCGGTCACGTTCGGCATCTGGATCCGGGCCTCGATCCGCAGCTTGCCGCCGGCCGGCGGCTCGAAGTCGCTGCGCCGGGTCTCGATCCGCCCGGAGGTCCAGTTGCCGGCGGCGTCCCGGATCGGGGTGATGCGCAGGTTCCCGGCGCCGTCCTGGCGCAGGTTGGCGGTGTCCGCGGTGTAGCTCTGGACCTCGCCGGTGCCCCAGTTGGCGGCGCCGCCCGGGTAGCTGGTGCCGGTGTCGACGATCCAGTCCGCGGCCGAGGGCAGCGTGCCGGCGGCTCCGCCGAAGTCGTCGCTCCAGACGGTGGTCCAGCCTGCCGGGGCGGGCGGAACGACGGCCGTGGCGGTGGAGCCGAGCAGTGCGGCGCAGAGTGCGGCGGCCGCGCCGGCGGCGGCCAGGACGGTGGCCGGCGCCCTGCGGGGGCGCCGTCGACGGGTGGCGGCGGCTCTGGCCTCGGCGGCGTCGGGCGTGGTGTTTCCGGACACGGTGGTGCACCTCCGTGGGTGGGCGGACGTGGGGGTGGTGCGCTTCGGGTGGATCGGATGGGTCGGGTGTATCGGATGGGCCGGGTGGGCCGGCCCGGCCGGGTCGCTCGGACCGTTCGGGTGGGCCGGACCGTTCGGGTGGGCCGGGCCGGGCCGACGGGTCAGGTCGGCCCGGTGCGCCGGGTGGTGCGGTGCCCCCGGCGCCGGGGAGGTGCGGCGGACGGGAGTGCAGCTCCCGTCCGCCGGCTCGGGTTCACCAGCCGACACCGAGGGTCAGGCCGGCGGGCGGATCGGCGTTGCCCAGGATCTGCACCGACGACTGGTCGTTGACGTCGTCGTACGGGAAGGCGTAGGAGCGGCCGCCGAGGCTGACGCCGTGCAGGTAGGCGGCGTAGTCGTTCCCGGCCGCACCGCTGCGGTAGTAGGCCGCCGGCCGGTACCAGTCGGCCGGCGTGAGCGCGACGCCGCGGTGGAACGCCGCGCACAGCTCGGCGCCGAGCTGCTTCTCGGTGTCGTTGCCGCTGGCCAGCGCGCCCGCACAGGCCATCACGTCCGGCGAGGTGGGCTTGGCCAGGCGGAACGGCCCGGCCCCGTTCTTGGTGAAGGTCAGGGTGTCGCCGCCGACCCGTCCGGCGAAGGTCTCGCCGAGCCGGGTGAGGGTGAACTGCCCGGTGCTGAAGGCGGACCAGAAACGGTCGATGACCGGCTGGAGGTACGCCTGCTGCGCCCCGCCGGCCAGGAACAGGCCGGACGAGCGCGGCGCGACGATCCGGTACGCGCCCTGCAGCGGGCGGAAGGCGGGGCCGACGGCGGCGGCGTAGCCCGCCATCACCTCGGCACGGGTGCGGGTGATGCCGGCCGTGGTGTCGTAGCCGCTCGACGTCTGCTGCAGCCGGGCGGTCAGCGGGAGGCCGAAGCCGTCGACCTGGGTGGTGTTGCCGCCGAACGCGACCTCGCCGTGGACGTAGGTGTACTCGTACCAGTCGTAGTAGACGTCGTTGTTGGGGTCGGCGGGGTTGCGCGGATCGGGACCGCCCCAGCCCTGGTCGTCGGGCGAGACCGGGATGAACAGCGGCGAGCCGAGCGAGACGTAGATCCGGCCGCCGCGGATCGAGGCGGGCGAGGGAACGCTGCGCGCCCGGTCCAGGGTGAAGGACATGTTCGGGTAGGCGACGCCGTTCTTGGTCAGGTGGCCGGGCGCCGCCGCGTCGCGGTGGTCGATGTGCGCGGTCGAGCCGTCGGGCCTCAGGTAGGACCACTGGCCCGGGGTGACCATGCCCAGCACCGTCACGTAGACCTGGGAGTCCGGGTAGGCGCCCCGGGTGTTGTTCACGAAGGTCAGGGGGAAGGTTCCGGGGCCGCCGCCACCGCCGGGCCCGCCCGGGGCGGAGGGGCCCACGGTGACGGTGAAGTGCGGCGTGTCGTGGAGCGGGCCGGCCTTCTCGTAGGTGAACCAGTACTCCAGGGTGGAGCCTGCGGCCAGGCCGTCGGCGGTCTTCTGCCAGCTCTCCGCGCTGCGGGTCATCCGGAAGTCCTGCTGGCCGCCCGTGCTCGGCCGGTAGTGGACGTCGACGAGGGCGGTGGGCGTGGTCGGGGTGAAGGTGAACCGGACCGATCCGGGGCCGGCGGTGGTCGCCGACTGGGTGTAGTCGGCCGCCGCCCGCGCGCCCGCCGCCGTCCAGAACCCGGCGAGCAGGAGGGCGAGCACGGTGAGCAGGGCGACCGGCAGGCTGCGGCGGGGCCCGGCGTGGCGGCGGGCCGGGTGGTGCCCGGCGGGCGGCGGTGCGGGGGCGGGGACTGGTTCCGTCATGGGGGTGCCTTCCCTCGGCGCGGTGGGGGCGCGGCGGGCGAGAGGAACGGGGGCGAGGCGGGCTGAGAGCGCTCTCAGCGGTCGCCACACTGTCCCGCCTTGGCAGACTCCGGTCAAGAGGTGAAGCAAAGAACTTCCATACCCATCAGGGGACTTCATCTCTTGAAGTACATGGGCGTGAAGCCACTCCTGGACATGTGTCTATGATTGATGGACAACCGTCCAGAAGGAGCCCGGTCATGGGAATCGTCGCGAACACACTGGTGGGCCTGGTGGCCGCGCTGCACTGCTACATCCTGGTGCTGGAGATGTTCCTCTGGGAGCGCGCGCCCGGACGCGGCCTCTCGGGCTTCGACGCGGAGATGGCGAAGGCCACCGCCCCCCTGGCCGCCAACCAGGGCCTGTACAACGGATTCCTGGCTGCCGGCCTGGTCTGGGGACTGATCGCGGACGACCCCACCGGCTTCCGTGTCCAGGTCTTCTTCCTGTCCTGCGTCGTGGTGGCAGGCCTCTACGGCGCGGCGACCGCCAACCGCCGGATCCTGTTCGCCCAGGCCCTGCCCGGCGCCCTCGCGCTCGCCGCCGTACTGGCCGCCCGATGAGCGACGCGCGCACCGACCGCACCCGGGCCAGGCTCCGCGCCGCGCTGCTCGCCGAGTGCGCCGAACGTCCGCTCGCGGAGGTCAGCGTGGCCGCCGTGGTCCGTCGCGCGGCCGTCGGAAGGGCCACCTTCTACGTCCACTACGAGGATCTCCAGGCCCTCGCCGTGGACGCCTGCGCCGAGGTCGCCCGCAACGGCGTCGACGCGCTCCACGCCTGGCGGGGCATCCCCGACCCGGCCGCACCGCCGGCCGCGCTGACCGCGTTCCTGGCCGAGGTGGAACAGCACGCGGCCGTCCACCGCTCGCTGCTGCTGCCCGGCGGCGCCGGCCCCCTGGGCGAGGTCCTGCACCGCGAACTGCGCGAGCGCAGCCGCACCGAGCGGACCCTGGCCGGCGCGCCGCACCCCGACCTGGTGGCCACCGCCGTCGCCGCGACGTTCACCGCACTGCTGGCGGACTGGCTGCACGGCCTCGTGCCGGCCACCTCCGAGGAGCTCGCCGCCCGCAGCTGGCGCCTGCTGATCTCACTGCATCGGACCCCGTTCGGCTGACCCCGCAGGCCGCCCGCCTCGGTGTCGCGCGTCTTCGGAGGGCGCGGCGGCGGGGCCGACGGGGAGACCGACGGGGAGACCGAAGGGGAGACCGGAGGGGAGACCGGAGGGGAGGGCCCTGCGGGGCGTGGATGTCGTCGCGGACGTCCCGGCGGACCGGAGGGCGTCGGAAGCCGTGGATCCAGGCGTTCGCCCGGCGGCGAGCACCGTCGAGAACGCGGAAATCAGACTCTTTCGTCCGGGTCGGCGTTCAGGAGCACCTCGCAGTCGCAGCCTGCGCCGCCGGCCAGGAGGCCCGCTTCCAGCTCGGACCACGCCACCGACCTGTCGCCGGCCCAGGCCCGGGAGTACCTCAGCGTGTGATCGCAGCCGGTATCCGCGAGGCACTCCTCGACGTGGTCGAGGAGATCGTCGAGCTGTCCGCGGTCGATGCCGAGCCGGTCCCACTCATCACGCTTGCGCTCCGCCTTGTAGGCGTCGCGCAGCATCCGCCGGCGATCCCACTCCGAGGACATCCCCACACCCTGCTTTTCGTGGACCAACCGCTGCCCCAACCCTAACTGACCGTTTCGGAGTGCCGGCTTGGTCGGCGGCCCCGGTAAACGGGGTGGCGACCGCCTGGGCTGCTCCGTCAGAATGCGGCGGTGACCGTGAATCCGGTTCCTGACGCCGCAGTCGTGACGTCGGACCGAACTCTCTCCAGGCCCTACGCCCTCACACCCAGGGGTGCTGCCGAGCATGAGTAGGGTCGATCCGGGCTGTTGCTGGTACTGCGGACGCCCCTCCACGAGCGTGCCGGAGCAGGTCGTCCGGGCCGGACGGCTCTACTGGAGGGACAGCCGGATTTGCCACGAGTGCTCGGACGAGGGCTTCGAGGGAATAGGGCCGGAGTGGCTCCGGGATGCTGTCCTGCGGGCCACGGGAGGCGTTGTGCTCAGCGTTGTCGCCCAGCAACCCGCCCGGGCCCATGTCCTTCGTACCCTCGGCCAGACCTACGGTGGGACGGTTGCCGAGACCGCCGGAATGCTGCGTGACCTCCTGGGCCCAGGCCTGCGGGTCACGCCGGCGGAGGCTGAATTCCTGGCTGCCGAGTTCTCCGTTCCGGGGCTCCTAACGAGTCCGGTACGGCCGTGCTGATCACTTCGGGGAACCCTTTGCGGAGTCTGCGCAAGCAGATGACGCTGCAGGCGAGTTCGAGCAGCCCTTGGTGGAGGTCGGCTCGGCGTTCGTAGCGGTTGCGGAGGCGTTCGAACCGGTGGAGCCAGGCGACGGTTCGAGCACTCCCCCGGCGGAGGCACTCCCCCGCACACCGTGTCCGGCGCGGGCGTGCGGGGGTGCGGGTGGGCCACTCGGCACCGCGGGAGGTACGGGTGGGTCACTCGGCGGCGAGGAGCCTGCGCACGCGTTCGGCGGTCCCGGCGTCCCGGGCGGCGGTGAACGGGAGGGTGTTGCCGCCGGCGAGGCGGAAGGGGACGCCCGCAACGGTGGTGTGGGCGCCACCGGCCTCGGCGACCAGGAGCAGGCCGGCCGCGTGGTCCCAGGCGCTCTCCCAGCAGAATGCGGTGGCGTCGAGGCGGCCGCGGGCGATGGCCAGGTATTCGAGACCGGCCGATCCGGCACACGGCCTGGTGGTCACCCCGGCGGTGCGCAGCCCGAGCAGGGAGTGCTTCAGCTCGGGCGTGGTGTAGGACGGGTGCGAGGCGGCGATCTCCAGCGGTGCACCGGGTTCGGGGGATCCGGCGTGGAGCGGAACGCCGTCGAACCGGGCGCCGCCGCCCCGGAGCGCCGTCGCCATTTCGTCGCGTGCCGGCGCGTACGTCCAGGAGGCCAGCACCTCGCCCTGGTGGGCGAGGGCGACCAGGGTGCAGAACCCCTCCCCGCCGCGGACGAAGGTCCGGGTGCCGTCGATCGGGTCGATGATCCAGACCGGGTCGTCGCCGCTCAGGGCCTGGTAGAGGTCGGGGTCCGCGTCGACGCCCTCCTCCCCCACCACCACCGAGCCCGGGAGCAGCGCCGTCAGGGCCGCGGACAGGTACGCCTCGGCGCGCCGGTCGGCGATGGTCACCAGGTCGTGCGGGCCCTTCTTCTCGGCCACCTGGTCGGCGGCGAGCGTCCGGAAGTGCGGCATGATCTCGGCGGCGGCCGCCTGCCGGACCACCTCCTCGACGGGGGTCAGGCACTCTGCGGCAAAGCGTTCGTCGATCATCGCACCATCAGACCACATCTCCGAAGGGGCTCCGCCGACCGAACGGACGGCTGACCAGGGAGGACAGGGCTCCAACGGGAGGGAGCGGAGGGCGCGGGCCGAAGGGAGGGAGCCGGCCCGCCCGGCGCGGACACCGACCCGCCACGATCCCACCCCTCCCCGCCCCGCCCATGATCCCGCCCCGCCCGGATCCCGCCCGGGCCGCCGTGGTCAGCCCGCCTGGCGGGCAAGCCGCTGTGCGGCGGTGTCGCCGCGCTTCGCCACGGGCTGCGTGCCGAACGCCGCACCGAGCCCGAAGTCCGGCATTCCGACGTAGATGGACTCGTGCCGGCCGGCGGGCACGTGGAAGGTCTCGTGCCAGATCCCCGCCGCCGGGATCTCGGCGGCCGAGGCGGCGCGGGCGCGGCGGTTGAACGCCTGCCAGGCGGGCCGGTGGTTGCGGTCGGTCGCCGAGGCGTAGGCGATCAGCCGGTCCGCGTCCCGCCAGTACTGGATCACCGTGATCTCGCGCAGGCCGCCGCCGACCACGACCCGGAAGCCCGCCATGCCCGAGTCCGGGTCGGTCGCGAGCTCCCGCAGCATGGCCGGCATCGCCTTGAACGCGGGCCACCACTGGCGCACGGCGCGCCAGCGGTTGACGCGCATGCCGATCAGGAAGACGACGACGTCGCCGTCGTGGGCATCGGTGGTTCGCCCGCGTGAAAGGGTAGTTGGTGCCATGACTCACCCCTGAGGTTCATGGATAGTGTCGCTATCCCTATTAAGATAGTGACACTATCCCTCCGGGGTGTCCAGCCCGTCCGAAAGGAAAGCCCGCCATGCGGCTGTCCGACCTCAGTGCCCGCAGCGGCGTGCCGACCGCGACGATCAAGTACTACCTGCGCGAGGGCCTGTTGCCCGCCGGCGACCGGGTGACCGCCTCCCGCTCCGAGTACACCGAGGCCCACCTGCGCCGGCTCCGACTGGTCCGCGCCCTCGTCCAGGTGGGCGGGATGAGCATCGCGGCCACCAAGGAGGTCATCCGCGCCGCCGAGGACGACACGCTCGACCAGCACCAGCGGTTCGGCGCCGCCCAGGAGGCCCTGTTCAGCGGCCGCCCGGACCAGGAGGAGAGGCCCGAACCCGGCACCGCGGCCCGCGCCGCCGTCGACGAGCTGCTGGCCGAGACCGGCTGGAGCGAGTGCCAGGACTCACCGCTGTACTGGAACCTGGTCGACGCCGTCACCGCGCTCGAACGGCTCGGCCACCCCTGCGACATCACCCGGCTGCGCCCGTACGCGGCCGCCGTCGCCCCCCTCACCGAGTTCGAGCTCGACGTGCTGGCCGGCTACCCCGCCGAGGAGCAGCTGGAGGCCATGGTCGCCCTCACCGTGCTCAACGAACCGGTCCTCCTGGCCCTGCGGCGGATCGGACACGCCGAGGTCTCGGCGGTCAGGTTCGGCTCGGCGGGGACAGGGGGTGGCAGCGACCGCCCGGCCGCCGAGCACCCCGTAGGCGCCGGTGCGCCGGAGGACCGCTGAGGCAACACGGTCCACGGCCGGCAGGGCCGGCGGGTGCCGGGGCGGGCAGCCGAGGCCGGCGGACGGCGGGACCGACGGTCGGCAGGGCCGGCGAACGGCGGGGCCGGCGGGTGTCAGGACGGGCGGGTGCGGCCGAGCCCCCGCACTTCCAGTGCTACGTGCCGTGTGACAACACGGCGCTCGGCCCGGTGAACGCGGGGCCGATCACAGGAATTTCGGTAGATCCGAACTGTACGACCACCGACACTGCTCTTTGAGTCCGGCGGATCCTCATCACGGTGGGAGTCGCCATTCGGGGTGCCTTGGCCCGGGCTACTGCATGATCGTGCGCGGCAGGTGCGAGGGCGTGCTGACGCAGCTGTAGACCTGCAGGGTGTAGCCGCACCCACGCCTGGGTCAGCAGGGCCCGCACCTGGTGGACGTCTGCCGGCCTCTGCACCGGCCTGACCGGCGGACACCCCGGCTCATTCTCCGGCCAGGGTTCGTCCACCGGCCACAGCAGGGGACCGCCCACCGAACTGTCGTGGACGGTCGGCGCTCCGGGAGTCGGGTGCAGGCGGGTGGTTGTCCTGGCCAGGCCGGCGAGTTCCGGAAACCCTGTAGTGATGTCCAGAGGCCGCGGTGGTGTCGTGCGCGTCAAGTTCTCTTCCTTCCACGCTCGGGGCAAGGCCGTATCCAAGCACGGCACGCCGACAGCCCTGGCGGGCCCCGTCGGGCGCGGTGGTTCCTGGGTCGGCCGCAGGCGGTCTGGTCAACTAGTCGCTCGACAACCGGGGCCGCCGCATAGCGGGACGTGGTCAGCCGCGTGATCGCGCGCGATAAACCTGGCGACGTCGGCGACCGTCCCCGGGATACTGGTCGCCCATGGATGAGGTCAAACTCGTCGTCGCCCATTCCGAGCGCGCCACCCTGCGCGTCGGCGACGTGTTCCTGAAGGTGGACGCCGATCAGGCGCGCATCGACGTCGAGGTCGAGGCGATGTCCCTCGCGCCGGTTCCGACCCCCGAGGTCCTGTGGCGCAAGCCGCCCGTGCTCGCGATCGCCGCGATCCCGGGGACGACGCTCGGGCGCCTCGGCGGGCCGTCGACCGGGTCGGCGGCGGCGTGGGCCGCGGCGGGCGCCGCCATCCGGAAGCTGCACGACGCCCCGCTGCCGCCCTGGCCGGGCCAGGCCGGCCGGAGCACCGTCACGCTGGCGGCGGAACTCGACCACGAGTGCGAGTTGCTCGTGACGAACGGCCTCCTGCCCGCCGACCTGGTCACCCGCAACCGCCAGGTCGCCCAGGCCGCGCTCCGACCGTGGACTGCGGCGTTCACGCACGGCGACCTGCAGATCGCGCACGTCTTCGTCGACGGCGACGAGGTCACGGGCATCATCGACTGGTCCGAGGCGGGCCAGGGCGATGCCCTGTACGACCTCGCCACCTTCACGCTCGGACACGAGGAGCACCTCGGCGACGTCCTCGCCGGCTACGGCACCGACATCGACCTCGACGTGATCCACGCGTGGTGGTCGCTGCGGAGCCTGCTGGTGGTTCGCTGGCTGATCGAGCACGGCTTCGACCCGTTCGCGCCGGGATGCGAGGTCGACGTGCTGAGGTCCCGGATGTGAGGCGGCGCGGGCCCGACGACAGACCGGTGCCTGTGCAGATGGTCAGCGCCGTTCGCCGACGATGAGGCCCGGGCGTGTCCGGGGAACTCCACCGCGCTGTACGGTCGGGCGAGTACCGCAGCCGTCGACACGGGAGCCGCGATGGGACCGGATCATGCTTCCGATTGGTTCTGGGAGGTCCTGGAAACGACACGACCGCGTCTGTCCGCCCTGGAGCTGTGGTTGGAGTCCCACTCGCGGGAGGTGCTTGAAGCCTTCGCGCTCGCATACGAGTCCGCGGCGGAATCGCTCGCCGACTTCTCGGAAGGCGTGAGCGTGGACGGGGACGTCTGGTCCGAGGACAGCACCGAGGATCTGTGCATGTGGGTGGTCGGGCAGGGCTACGGGCTGTGGAGCTCGGTGATTGCGGGAGAACGACGGCTGGAAGAAGTCGCTCGGATGTATCTGGGCCGCGCTCCGCTGCTTCCAGAAGGCGTGGCGCCGTGGGACGGGGTTGTCTCGAACCCTGAGCACAGGGGCTACCAGTCTCCCGGGGCCATCGTCCACGGCGTCTATCGGACGCGATTCGCCGAGGACCTCCATGAACGGCTTGAGGGTATGTGACTTGAGGGTATGTGAGGAGACTGCCCCGGGCCGGGCGGGTGACACGGCGGGGTTCCTGGCAGGTGCGGCGGTTGTCCAGTGCCGCATCAGGCGGCGTTCGCCCTGCCGTGACGTGGGCGGGATCTGCCCGGTTCGCGAGGTCAGCCGAATGTGTCCCGGTGGCGCTTCAGTCGAAGTCGCCGGCGGAAGTGAGGCCCTCGACGAAGCGTTCCAAGCGTCTGTCACCCGGCCTCCGTTCTGAACGCGCAACAGATCAAGCAGCGCGGCCGGGAGCGTGACATCGAGCAATCGCTCGGCGTCCCGCACAGCCTGGTCGGTCAGCGGCTGCTACACCCCACAGTTGCTGCCGGCGTCCCAGAACGCGGGCTGCACATCGTCAGAACGAGCCATGACTCGAATCGTAGGAGCCATGGGGTGCGGTCGACCGCCCGAGGAGGCTCGGACGTCCGCTGCTCATCGCGGCAACCGAGGGCCGTCTGAGGCGCACCCGCCGGGCGCGTCGAGCAGGGCCGACCCGCCGAGCCGACCCCGCCAGGCCGCCCCCGCCGGGCCGGATCCCGTCAGCCGCGCAGGGCCGCCGTGGTGGCGTAGCGGTCGCGCGCCTCCGCGAGGGCCGCCGCGAGCGCGGTCGGACGGCGGGTGGAGAGGTAGACGTACGAGCAGAGCAGGGCGGGCTCGGCGACCTCGACGCGGACGGCGCGGGGCAGGTAGGTGCGGATGAGCAGGCGTGCCCGCGGACCGGCCAGGCGGGTGCGCCAGGCGAAGGCGGCGGCCTCGTCGAGGATCTCGACCGCGCCGGTGTGCTCGCCTCGCAGCACGATCGGACCGGCCACGAGGACGCCGTCGCAGATCCGGATCCGGGCGGCGCCGTACCAGCACAGCACCGAGGCCGCCATGGTCAGCAGGAGGGCCGCGGCGGCGGCCGCGGCCGGCGCGCCGAGCGGGAGCAGGGCGGCCGCGAGGGCGGCGGCGGCCACCAGGACGGTCAGCCACCAGCGCCTCGGGACGGAGAGACGTTCGTCGTAGATCACCACACCCCGGATGCTGTCACGACCTCACACCTCCCCCGCCGGTGGGTCGCTGCTCGGTGGGTCGCTGCTCGGTGGGTCACCGGTCGGTGGGCGGGGTGTCGACGAGGAGGTCGAAGGCCAGGCCGCTGGATCCCTCGCCCCGGCCGGTCCCGCGTGCGGCGCTCAGCCAGAGGCAGACCCGGCCGTCGCGCCAGCGGGTGCGGTTGTAGGCGAGGGTGATCCTGGTGCCGGACTGCGGGACCTCCTCCTCGTTGACGAAGTACCCGCGCGGTTCGGTCTCGTCGAGTCCCTCGCGCAGCAGGGACGTCCGGGGCTGGACGGGCGGCAGCACCCCGACGACGTTGGGCATCGCGGCACGCTGGAGCTGGATGCTGCGGTTGTCCCCGGGCACGTGCACGGGGATGAACGGGATCCAGTGTTCGGGGACGGAGTTCATCGCCCGGTAGGTGATGGGCGCGAGCGGGCCGTCCGGTGGCGCGGGCGGGTGCAGGCGCAGGTGGTGGGCCTGGATCTCGGCGGCGACCTCGCTGCCGCGGCGGCCCTCGCCGGTGGCGAGCTGGACGGTCCGTTCGATGCCCCAGACCAGGTCGGCGTTCTCGTCGCGGATCAGCGACACCTCCTCCAGGGCCGGGCCGTCGGCCACCTTCGGCACGCTGGGCGGCAGGAACAGCCGGGTGTCGGCGGGGACGTCCTCGTCGCCGATGGTGTCGAGGGTGTACATCGACCAGCGTTGCCAGTCCTCGTCCCTGCCGCTGCCCGCCGGGGTGATCCAGAGCCGTTGGCCGAACACGTCGGTGACGGCGAGTCCCCGGATCGAGGCCAGGGTGCCGGCGGGCAGGTCGCACGGGAGCTGGTACCAGTCGTTGCTGTAGACCAGTGCGAACTCCAGGAAGACCAGCCGGGCGAGGTCCGTGCTGTCCGGGGAGACCGCGGCGAAGTTGGTGCGGCCGTCCTCCAGTGCCCACCAGCGCGGGAGCGGCATGCCGGAGAAGCGGACCGGGGCGGGGAAGACGGTGCGGTTGAGCGGGGGCGGGGGCGGGCCGGTGCCGCCGACCGCGGTGTCCGGGTCGATCGAGAAGGCGTGCCAGTCGAGTTCGCCGCCCGGGTACTCCTGCGCGGTGAGGACGGTCTCGGTGCCGTCCTCGCCCGCGGTCGCCACCGAGAAGCGGTGTTCGAGGCGGCGCGGGTCCCAGGTGGCGTCGCCGGCGGGCTGGTCGATCAGGCCGTCGAACCACGCCACCAGGCGGTCGCCGAGGGCGTCCAGTGCGGGGTAGTGCACGTGCAGCAGGTCGTTGATGCGGTCGGAGGCGCGCCCGCCGGTCTTGAGGTGGCGGTAGAGCAGGTAGCCGTCCATCCGGCGGCCGGCGACGGCCTGCACGGTCGCCCAGACCTCGGGGTGGGCGACCCGTGCGGCGTCGTCGTCCCCGTCGGGGTCGGGCAGCGCGATCGGGTAGAGCTTGACGTACTGGCCGCGGAAGTCGAAGACCAGGTCGCCGAGGGCCGGGTTCCGGCCGATCAGCTTGAGCCAGCGGCGGCCGATCGCGAGCCGCAGGTCGAGGGCGACCGGGTCGGCGCCGAACCGGAAGGGCACCGGGCGCCGCTCCGCGAGGGCCTCCAGCGGACGGTCCGGCGGCAGGGGTTCGGCGGCGCCGCCCACCGGGCGGAACCGGCCGGGCGCGGCGCCGCCGACCGAGTACGTCGCGGTGACCGGCGAGCCGGCGTCGCTGCCGCGGAACTCGCCGAGCTGCCACTGCCGGGTGAGCAGCCAGAGCGGGTCGCGTACCTCGGCGCGCAGTGCCCGTTCGAAGTCGGTGGTGCGCGGACGGCCCTCCAGGCGGTTCCAGACGCCGACGGCCGGGTGGGTGCGGGCCTCGATCGCCCGGGCGAGGTCGTCGATCCGGGGCTCAGTCATGGGCGGCCTTCCAGCGCTGGTTGGCGACGGCGAGATCGGTGGAGATCGTGATCGGCTGCCGGGTGGCCGACAGGACGGTGGCGGGGAGCAGCTGGGCGTAGGGCGTGTCGTCGAGGTGTGCCGGTTCGACCGCCCGCGTCCTGGCCAGGTCGAAGGTCTCGTCGACGGCGGCGAGCAGGTCGTCGGTGCTCCAGGTGCCGGTGCGGACCGGCGGCACGACCAGCAGCATCGCCTGGGGCGGTTCGGAGTCCGGTCCGTCGAAGTGGACGGCGATGCCGGTGGTCTCGCGTTCGGCGGGGACGACCTCGGTCCACTCGTCGAACAGGAGGCCGGCCTGGGTGGTGGTGCCGGGCGGCGGGTCGGGCGCGTAGTGCGCGGTGAACAGGACCTTGTCCTCGGTGACGGCCGTGCCGGGCTTGAAGTCCATGGCCAGCCAGTGGTCGTCGGGCCGGTAGGGCAGCTGGACGGGGACGAGCTGCGGTTCCTTGGCCTGGAGCAGCTCGCCCAGCAGGTCGCCGAGCAGTCCGCCGGGCCCGCGCAGGGCGTCGCTCAGCAGGACGGCCTGCTCCCAGCGGCGCGGCTGTTCCCGGACCCGGGCGATGCCGTGGGCCCAGTCGTCGATCGGGAAGTCCCGACCGAACGGCGGCTTGGTGAGGTGCTGGACCAGCGCGGCGCTGTCGTCGCGGGCCTTCTTCCAGTCGGCGGCGAGCTGGGCGGCGGGGGTGAACTCGGGGACGGCGAGGGCGTCCTCGCCGAGCAGGGCCCGGAGGGCGTCGAGTGCGGCCTCGACCCGGTCGGGGCCCGGGGCGGCGGCGTCGTACTCGGCGAGGGCCCGGTCGGCGGCGGCGAGCCGGCCGGTGATCTCGGTGCGCAGGGCGACCGTGCGGTCGAGCAGTTCGCGGCCCTGGGCGACGACGCGGTCCTGGTGGGGCGTGAGGTCCAGGCCGGTCGGGTCGATGTCGGTGAGCGGCAGTTTGGCGGCGACCTCGGCGAGCAGTCCGCTCAGGGTCGTCCGGCCCGTCCTGGCCTGCGCCTTGAGGGCCTGGAGCCGGTTGTCGAAGGCCTGGCGGCGGCCGGCGACGGTGACGCGCAGGGTGGACGGCCGGGAGGGCAGTGGTGCGGTCGGTCTGGTGGCGATCAGGCGTTCGGCGCGCTGCAGCAGGTGGAAGCGTTCCGCGTCGGAGGTGGCGGACGGCAGGGCGTCGTAGGCGGCGAGCAGGGCGTCGGCCTGGGCGAGTGCCCTGGCCATCCGCTCGGCGGTCGCGGCGACGGCGGCGAGGACGTCGGTGAAGACGCCGCGGCGCCACTGGGCGAGTTCGCCCCAGCCGCTTCGGACCAGGCCGAAGCCGCCGGCGGTGGTGACCAGGCCGGCGTAGCCGGTGAGCAGGGTGTCGATGCCGGCGAGCAGGTCGGCGCGCCGGGGCGGGGCGTCGGCGGGGAAGAGCGGGGCGAGGGTGGCGAGGTAGTCGGCGAGGGCGCGGCGCAGGGTGTCGAGGGAGGCCCGGACGGCGGCGGGGCGCTCCCTGGGCAGCGAGACGGCCGTGTCGGCGGCCCGGTCGGCGGGGGTCGGGCCGGCGGCGGGGACGAGGTCGCTGGGCCGCAGCGGCCGGGCGGTGGTGAGCAGTGAGCGCAAGGCGCCGACCAGCGGCGAGAGTTCGAAGAAGGTGATCTTCCCGGCCACGCGTTCGGTGTAGCGGATGGTGAGTTCGGCGTCGGGACGCGGGCTGTCCTTGGCGATGACGACGCCGGTGATCCGGTCGTCGAGGTCGGTCATGGCGCCCTCCCCCACCGGGCGCAGGGCCCAGAGCAGGTCGACGGGCTGGAGGCCGGTGTCGGCCTGGGTGACGGCGCGGGAGCGGGGCCGGCCGCTGACCGGGTCGGTCCAGGTGACCTGGGCGACCACGGTGTCGGGCGGCGGGAGCAGCCGCGGCAGCCAGGCGTTGACGGCCGGTTCGGCCTGGGCGCGCGGGTTGTTGCGGCTGAACGGCGGGGCGCCCTGGTCGGGTTTGAGGCCCGCGGTGAGCCGCAGGCCGAAGCGGTGGGTGAGGGTGGTGCCGCTGCGCGGGGTCCGGATCACGGCGGGTTCGGGCGGCAGGCCTTCCTTGGCGTACGCGTCCATGGTGGCGGAGGCGCGTTCGGCGTTGCCCAGGAGCGCCTGGTGGGTGCCTTCGGCGACGGCGAGGTCGGCCAGGGCGTCGTGGACGTCGAGCAGTCCGCGGACGGCGCGGTCGACGACCGTCTGCTGCTTCTCGTCGACGGCGGGGAGGGCGCTGCCGAGGCCGAAGGGGTAGGTGTCGGGGACGTCGGTGCGGGTGATGTGCCGGACCAGTGCGAGTCCGTCGACGACGTTGCGGGCCTCGATCTGCTCGATGGCGAGGGGCTTGGCCGGGTCGGGCCCGTCGGCCTGGTGCGGGACGGTCTGGGCGATCCGGCCGGCGCGCAGCGGGAAGTGCAGGCGCAGGGCGGAGACGAGGCTGTCGACTTCGGCCCGTTCGTGGGCGTCGTGCAGGGCGCGTTCGAGGCGGTAGCCGAGCAGGGCGCCGAGGGACTGGCCCCGGCGCATGCCGTCGAGGATGCCGAGGGCGGTCCGGATCCGGGCGGAGCTGAGGTTGACGGCGAACGAGCCGGGGTTCTGCGGTGTGCCGTTGGCGAGGTAGCCGGCGCGGAGCACGGCCGCCGTCCTGGCCTGGTCGGGTGAGGGCGCGTGCAGGTGACCGCCGTTGGCGGAGTCGTGCATCAGCGGGGTGGTGCCCTTGAAGACCTCGGCGAGCGGGCCGGTCAGGGTGACCGGGGTGAGCTGTCGGAGTCGGGGGCGGAGGTTCTCCAGCCGGCCGTAGGCGCCGAGGTGGAGGCCGCGCCGGGCCGGGGCCGTGCCGTCGGGGCCGTCCGGGCCGTAGCGCAGTTCGGCGAGGCGTTCGTTGGCCAGGCCGAGGCGCCAGGCGTCGAGGCGGTAGGTGGCGCAGTCGAGGTGCTCGGCGAGGAGGCGTTCCAGCCGGGCGGTCGGCAGGTCGGTCAGCAGGTCGAGGGCGTCGGCCTGTTCGGTGAGGCGGGCGGTGGCGGGGTCGGTGCCGAGCACCAGCGGGATGTGGTCGACGACCAGCCGGGACGGGTCGCCGGTGATCTCGGGCGAGGGCGAGTAGAGGCGCCGGAACCGGCTCTCGCTGGGGATGGCCTGCCCCGGGGCGGGGATCCTGACGTGGATGAACGCCGGGTCGGTGCCGGCGGCCTCGGCGGGGGTGGCGACGCCGTGGGCGATCGCCAGTTCGGTGGCGGCGTCCGCCCAGCCGAGCAGCAGCGCGTGGCGCAGCAGCAGGTACAGCAGTGCGGCGGGCCGGTCGTCGGCGGGGAAGCCGGCTTCGGTGCGAATGGTCTCCAGGCCGGTGCGGGCGTGCGCGGCGAGCCAGCGCAGGTAGTTGGCGCCGTCGGCGGTGTAGGGCCGCACGGGGGCGGTCTCGGAGAGCGGCCGGTCGTCGACGAGCGGGGCCAGCAGCGGGTGGTGGGTGTCGGTGAACAGGCGGCGGATCAGGTCCGGGTCCTGGGCGGGGCCGGTGTCGGGGTGGCCGAGCCGGGTGAGCAGGGCGCGGATCGGGCCGGGCATGCCGAGGCGTTCCAGTGCGGGCAGCACGGTGGAGCCGAGTGCGCCGAGGTTCTCCCGGTTGAAGACGTCCTCGACGCTCTGCGCGTACCGCTGGTGGTACTCGGCCGAGGTGGGGTGCAGGGCGAGGATGTCCAGCAGGTGCTGGTGGGCGTCGTCGGCCCGGCCGTCGAGGTGGGCGACCTTGGCGGTGGCGGCCTGCCAGTCGGCCGCGGCTTCGCCGAGCACGGTGTGCAGGGCCCGGCGGTGGGTGGCGGCGGCGGGCCAGGCGAGCCGGGTGAACGCGGTGGTCGGCAGGATCCCGTAGGGCTGGCGGCCGATCCGGACGGTGGGGAGGGGACCGCGTCCGGAGACGTACCGGACGAAGAAGCGCCTGGTCTGTTCGACCGCGTCGCGGCTGAGCACCGGGTGGAGCATGGTCTGCAGGTGGTAGCCCCAGGTGGTGGGCCAGAGCGCGGTGTTGGCGGCCCGGGCCTCGCGCTGGTCGGTGGCGTCGGCGTGCGCCATCCCGGCGAGGGCGGCCGGGTCGAGGCCGAGCAGCTCGGCGAACCACTGGCCGTCCGTCCGGGCGGTCCAGTCGGCGCCGGCCGGGGCGGCCCGGAGCGTGGCGGCGGAGCGCAGGCCGGCGTCGGCCTCCAGTCCGGGGTGCAGGCCGGCCGGGGCCTGCTCGGTGTTGTTGGTCGGGGTGCCCTGCGGCAGCAGGCTCAGGCCGGCCGGGCTGCGGAGCTGCCGGGTGAGCAGGGCGGTCAGGTCGGTGGCGGTCTGCTCCGGGGCGGACCGGCGGCGCAGGCCGAGGACCACCAGCCGGTCGAGGCCGCCCTTGAGGTCCGCGGTGAGGGGCATCCGCAGGCCCATGCCGAGGGTGACGGCGCGCTCGAACTCGGTGAGCCAGCGCAGTTCCTCGGGGACGTGGAGGGCGCCGGTGGACTCGTCGACCTTCAGCCGGTCGGTGGCGGCCGGGTCGGGGCTGACCGGCAGGGTGGCCGGTACCGGTTCGCCGTCGAGGTCGAAGACCTTCCGGCCGCCGGCCCAGCCCAGGAAGCGGAAGCGGTCGGGCAGCAGGGTGGCCCTGGCGGCGGTGGTCCAGGACTCCGGGGCGATCGCCGAGGCGGGCGGGCGCGGGACCACGAGGAAGGCGACCACCACGGTGTCGCCGGTCCCGGTCGGGGCGGCGTCGATCCCGGCCGGGCGGCGGGCGCGGATCGCGGCCGCCCTGGTCGGGCCGGCGGCGGCGAGCAGCGCGGCTTCGGCCGCCCGCAGGGCGGCGCGGTCGCCGTGGGCCCGCCAGACGGACGTCCAGTAGGCGGTGGCGGGCGGGCGGGCGGCGGCGGGCGGGGCGGTGTCACTGCGGACGACGAGGACGGTGGCGCCGGCCGGCACGGACACCGGCCGGTCGGCGGGGTTGGCCGGCTTGTGGTCGCCGAGCAGCCAGGTGGCCCGGCCGGCCGGGATCCGGCCGACCAGCTCGTGCCAGGCGGTCTGCTCGCCGACGGCGTCGCCGCCGGTGCGCCACAGCGCCGTCCAGTAGGCGTCGAGTGCGCCGAGTTCGGCCTCGGTCGGCCGGGGTTCGAAGCTGTCGACCGACCACTCGTCGGGGAAGACGCGGATCAGGAACTCGGTGGCGGTGAACCGGGCCTCGATCCGGACCGGGCCGAGCAGGACCGGGTAGTCGTCGCTCAGGCCGGTGTCGGGCACCGGGGCCGCGGCGGGCGCCGGAGCCGCGGCG
Organism: Kitasatospora sp. NPDC042419; assembly: GCF_056437345.1. NCBI lineage: Bacteria > Bacillati > Actinomycetota > Actinomycetes > Kitasatosporales > Streptomycetaceae > Kitasatospora > Kitasatospora sp. NPDC042419. Next base: position 142,030 of record NZ_JBWKAW010000010.1, on the reverse strand, counting down.
GGCGCCGGAGCCGCGGCGGGCGGCGGGCCCTGGGCGGGCACGGGGGCTGCCGCGGGTACGGGATCCGGGGCGGGCACGGGGCCCGGGACCGGCGCCCGGCCCGGGGCGGGCGCGGCGGTGTCGCCGGTGGCTGCGTCGGCCGTCGCGTCGTCGTCGGCCATCAGGTCGTTGTCGGCCATACCGGGAGCATCTCCTGTGCGTGGACGGCGACCAGGACCGGTGCCTGGAAGAGGATGTAGGCGATGTCGGCCGAGCTGAGGCCGGAGTGCCAGAGCGGCAGTGCGGCGTCCTCCTGCCGCTGTTCCTGCTTCTCCTGGTCGTCCTCCGAGCCGTTGAAGTCGGCGAGCCCGACGTGCGTGGCGTCGCCGAACTCGATGAAGCCGAGGTGGTCGGGATCGACGTGCCGCCAGCTGAGGTCGTTCCAGACCTCGACCGGCGCCGGCGGGCCCTCGGGTTCGTCGACGCCGAAGCGGGGGTCGCCGGGGCGCTCCTTGATGACGAAGAACCAGCCCAGGTCGCCGGGCGGCTTGCCGCGGGCCTCGGCGGCGTCGAGGTCGAAGCCGAGCAGGTGGATGTCCGGCTCGACCTTGGCCTCGTACCGCGGCAGCCGGACCAGGTCCGGGGAGGGGTGGTCCTCGTCGGGCAGCGGCGCGGGCACCCGCTCGCCGGTGGTGACCGGGTTGCCGTCGTCGTCGAGCGGCCAGGCGGCCCGGTGCGCGTAGACGGCGGCGTTGGGGTACTTCTTGAGGAGCTCGCCCCGGATGACGAGGACGAGGTCCTCCTTCTGGTGGGTGCCCGGCAGCTGCCGGTTGTCGTTACGGCCGAGCAGGGCGGCCGGGCCCCAGGTGTGGACGGGCCGGATGTCGTAGAGCCGTTCGCGGCGCTGGCCGGGCGTCTCCCCGGGCGGGGAGAGCACGGCGCGCGGGTCCCAGAACTGGCGGAACGGCGTGCCCCGCTGGTCGGTGGGGAACTCGCGCCAGAGCATCTCCCGGGCCATCTCGTGGTTGAGCCCGACCAGGAAGGACTCGATGAACCTCCGGTTGTCGGCCAGCAGCGTGATGGAGTTCGCCGGGATCAGGTTGAGGTTGGGGGCGAACACGTCCACCGACAGGTCGATCAGCGACTGGTACATCGGCAGGTCGATCACCGGGTAGGCCATCGCCTCGATGAACTCCTCGGCGAACGGCCGCAGCCGCTCGGGCAGGCTGACGGAGCTGAGCAGGCTCCTCGGGACGGTGGTGTCCGAACGCAGGCGTTCCAGGACGGCGCCGGTGGTGCCGGTCACCCCGAGCTGCTCCCGGACGGCGGGCCGCCCGACGGCGGCGGCCGACGCCCAGCCTTCGTAGAGCTCGTTCAGCGCGTCCTTGAAGCGCCGGGCCTCCTCGCTGTCCTCCGTGCCGCCGGTGGTCGGTGGGACGGGGTCGCCGAGTTCCTTGATCACGAAGTCTCGGCTGACCGGCAGCGAGCCGACCGGGTTGGCGTCCCCGGCGGCCGCCGCCAGGCCGATCACCGGGTGCAGCTCGCGGTCGAGTCGTGCCGGGGTGACCAGGGCCGCCGGTCTGGTCTTGACCGCGGCGGCGGTCACCGGGCCGACGGCGGCGTCCATCCGCGGCACCAGTGCCTCGCGCGGACGGTCCGCCGGGAAGGTCAGGGAGCGCATCAGCCGGGAGCCGGGGCGGGTGATCCGCCGCATGGGGGCGGAGACCGGCGCCGCCGCCACCCGGCTGGCCGCGACCCGGAACCCCACCGCCAGGTCCTCGGCGACCGGGGCGGACGCGGCGGGTGCACCGGCTGCGGCTGCCGCTGCGGCGGATGCGGGCGCCGGGGTGGCCGGGGCGGTGACCCGCCCGTGCGCGGGAGCGGTGAGCGTCAGGTACTTGCCCGAGGGCGGCGGGGGCGCGGCGAGCGCGCCGGGCGGCGGGACGGCCGGCGGGGCGGGCGGTTCCAGGTGCTTGACCTGGAGCCGGTGGCCGACCTCCCGGGCCAGCTGGGCCTCGCGGATCCTGGCGTTGGCCTTCAGGACGTCGCCGACCTGGGCCCAGGCGGCGTCCATGAACTCCTCCTGGCGGGCCTGGACCACCTGGGCGCCGAAGTTGGCGGCGACCCGGTAGCGCGGGTCGAGGTTGAGCCGGTGCACCCAGTTGCGGTCGGCGGGCGGGGGCACCGGGTGGCCGTCGGCGCCGACCAGCAGCCGGGAGGTGAGTGCGTGCCAGCGGCCGTACAGCGGGGGCGTGATGACGGGGTCCACGCCGGCGGACAGCGACTGCGCCTGCGCGGCGGGCAGCGCGCCGTGGACCGCCGCCGGGGTGGCGTCCCGGTACGCCTCGGCCAGGTTGACGAGCCCGGCGAGGGCCTGCTGGAAGGGGTGCGGGTACGGGGCCGCGGGCGGCGGCCTGTCGTACCAGTTGTCCCAGTTCTCCCAGTCGTCGACCGGCAGTTCGGGCAGCTGGAGCGCACCGCCGAGTCGTAGGACCCCGCCGATCGAGGCCGGGGTCGTGATGGGCGGGAGCCCGGGCCCGGCGGACCGGTGGACGTCGAGGTCCCGGCGGCCGACCCGCGGGTCCGGGCGGCGCGGCTGCAACAGCCGGACCAGGTACTCGAAGTCGCCGGTGGCCCCCGTGGTGAAGGACCAGCGGTGGTAGTAGGGCAGCCGGCCCTCGGCCTGGCGGCCCTCGTAGTGCGGGCCCCAACTGGCGTGGAGCGCGCCCGGGGAGGCGGCCGGGTCGAGCCCGAGCCCGGCCAGCCGCCCGGTCTCGAAGGCCGGGACCAGGAACGCCTCGTACGTCCGGTCCTGCTGGAGGTGGCGCGGGCAGACCAGCCGGGAGCAGGCCCGGTCGGGGTCCGTGCGCAGCACCTCCTCGAAGGCGTGCAGCACCGGGTCGCCGGGCCCGGAGAGGTCCCTGGCGACGGGGAGGTCGAGCGCGCCGTGGACGTGGACGTGGGCCCAGGCGCCGAGTTGGGCGGGTGGCGGCAGGGTGTTCGGGTCCTTCACGGTGATGAACGGGAGCGGCCCGCCGCCCGTGCCGTCCTCGAACTCCGCGGGCGCTCCCGCCGGGTCGGTCCTGGCGGCCAGCACCACGAGTGCGAGCCAGGGCGCGAGGCGTCCGGTGGCGGCGTCGGGTGCGGCCGGGCTGTAGCGCCAGGGAAGGCCCTCGTCGTAGAACTCGATGTGGGCGAGGTAGTTGGGCTCGACGTTGGTGGTGCCCGGGCGCGGTTCCAGGCGGGAGACGGCGCGGGAGTCGACGCCGGTGATGTCGCCCGGACCGTACAGCTGGACCGGTCGTCCGACCGGGAGGGGGGTCAGCGGGGCGCCGGTCAGGGACTCGCCGCCGAGCAGGAGCTCGACCGGGACGGTCGCGCGGGCGGCGGTGCCCGGGTCGCCGGTGATCCGGGTGGCGAGGCCGGTGCGCAGCCAGGGCAGGAAGGAGTAGCCGTTCGCGGTCATGCGCCGCTCCCGTCGTAGAGCTCCGTGGCCGCGGTCAGCTCGGTGACCGTCGGGTCGGCCGCGGCGAGGCCGGAGCGGGCGGCGCCACCGGTGACCAGTACCCGGGTGCCGGGCAGGACGGCGGCGGCGAAGGCCCAGCGCCCCGTCGCGAGGCCCGGTCCGGCGGTCCAGCGGTCGGTGGCGGCGTCGTACAGCGCGGTGCTGCGGTAGCCGGCCTCGTCGGCGCCGCCGCCGGCGCCGCCGATCACCAGGACACGGCCGGCGCCGAACGGGACGGCGCGGTGGGCGGCGCGTCCGGCCGTGAGGTCCCTGGCTGCGGTCCAGGTGCCGGTGGTGAGGTCGAAGCGTTCGGCGGTCCGGCGGCTGAGCGGGTCGAAGGTGCCGTCGTCGTCGGCGCCGGGCGCGCGGCCGCCGGTGACCAGCACGGTGGTCTCGGAGAGGGCGGTGGCCTGGTGCAGCGCGCGGGGGCGCAGCAGGCTCCCGGTCGGCGTCCAGGTGCCGGTCGCCGGGTCGTACAGCTCGCAGAAGGCGAGTGCGGCGTCCTGGTCGGTGCCGACCGGTACGGTGCCGCCGACCACCAGGACCTTGCCGCCCTTGAGGGGGACGGCGGGGTGGCCGGTGCGGGCGTCGGTCATCTCCGCGGCCTGGGTCCACCGGGCGGCGTCGGTGGTGGCGGCGGGGTCGAACAGCTCGGCGGAGCGCAGGGCCCGGGTGCTCCCGCCGGCCCGGACGGTGGTGCCCCCGGCCACCAGGACCTTGTGGTCGGGGAGCAGCACGGCGCTGTGGCCCCAGCGGGCCTGGCGCATGGTGCCGGCCGAGGTCCAGGTGTCGGCCGCCGGGTCGTAGACCTCGGCGGTGGCCAGGCCGGGCGCGGTGGAGCCGCCGATCCCGCCGGTGACGAGGACTCGTCCGTCGGCGAGCGCGGTCACCGTGTGGAGCCTGCGGGGGGCGGGCTGGGTGGCGGTGGGCTTCCAGGTGTCGTCGGCCGGGTTGTAGACCAGCGCCTGGCCGAGCGCGGCCCGGCCGGCGTCAGCGCCGCCGACCACCAGGACCTTGCTCGTGCCCTTGAGCACGACCGGCCCGTCGTGCTGCCCGTGCCAGGCGGCGGCCCTGGTCAGGTCGTGCGCGGCCGTCCACGTCGCTGCGGCCACCACGGTGGGACTGGTCATCGCGTCGTACCTTCCGTCGTCAGGGGATGTACAGCTCGGTGGTGGCGGCCGGTTCGAGCGGGTCGGGGCCCGGGGCGGCCGCACCGGCGAGCGCGACGCCTCCCACGGTCAGCACCCGGCCGTCGGTGAGTTCCACGGCCGCGAAGCCGGACCGGCCGGTGGTCAGGCTCCCGGTGGTCCTCCAGCTGCCGCGGGCGGGGTCGTAGGCGGCGACGTTGCGGTAGCCGGTCCGCCGGGTGGGTGCGCCGGTGCCGCCGATCAGCAGGACGAGGCCGGAGCGCAGGGCGAGGCACCGGTGCCGGCCGCGGCCGGCGGGCAGCGGGGCGGCGGCCGTCCAGCTGCCGGTGGCCGGGTCGTAGAGTTCGGCGGTGGCGAGGCTGCGCGGGTCGTAGCGGCCGGGCCCGGGGGTCGGGTCGCCGCCGGTGACCAGGACGCGGCCGTCGGCCAGCAGGGTCGCCTGGTGGCCCTTGCGCGCGGTCAGCAGGCTCCCGGTCGGTGTCCAGGTGCCGGTCGCCGGGTCGTAGAGCTCGCAGTGGGCCAGGGCCCGCTCCGGCCCGCCGGTGGGCAGGGCGCCGCCGACGACCAGGACCCGGCCGTTCTTCAGCGGCACGGCCTGGTGGCCGGTCCGGGCGTCCGTCATCGGGGGCAGGTCGGAGCGCCAGGTGCGGGTGGCCGGGTCGAGGAGTTCGACCCCGGCCAGGGCCCGGCCGTTGCGGTCGGTGCCGCCGGCGACCAGCAGTGTGCCGTCGGGCAGCGGCGTCGCCGAGTGGCCGTGGCGTGCGGTGGCGAGCCCGTCGGCCGTGGCGGTCCAGGTGCCGGCCGCCGGGTCGAACAGCTCGGCGGTGGCCAGCACCGTGCCGCTGTCCGTGAGGCCCCGGCCGGCCGTGTCGCCTCCGGGGCCGGCGCCGTCCGCGGAGTCCCGGCTGCCGGCCGGGCCGCCGGTGCCGGAGCGGCCTCCCACGACGGCGATCCGGCCGTCGCCGAGCCTGGTGGTGGAGTGCAGCCTGCGGGCCCCGGTGAGCGGCTGGGCGGCCGTCCACGTCCCGGCGACGGGGTCGAACAGCGCGGTGGCGGCGAGCGCACGGCCGGCCGCGTCCGTGCCGCCGGCCACCAGGATCCTGCCGCTGGTCAGGCGGACCGCCTCGACGTCCCACGCGACGGTGGGCGGCGGCCCCGCGACCGTCCAGGTGCCGGGGGTGGACGGCACGCCCACCGCCTCGTCCTCCGGGATGACGTGCAGGGTGCCGGCCAGGCTGCCGTCGCGGTCGACCCAGTCGGCGAGGGCGTCCTCCGCCGTGGTCCGGCTGCGGAAGGTCGCGGTGGCGAGGCCGCCGCCGGGCGGGTAGGCCTGCACGTTGTTGCGGACGTTGGCGACGACGTAGCGCTTGTCGGCGAGCCGGACGGTCTCCTCGGCCGTGAACGGCCTGCGCAGCGCGGTCTCGTGCTGCGAGAGGGGCGAGCGGCTGGTGCTGCTGCCCCGGAGCAGCTGTGTGAACACCGCCGGGCTGACGCTGTGGTAGCGCTTCGGCGCGGCGCCGCCGGCGGCCGTGCGGGAGCGGGCCGCCATGGGGACGACCCGGCGCGCCGCGGCGGCGGTCGCGGGCACCCCGCTGTCGATGATGTGGAGTTCGTACCGGGCGCTGCGGCGTACCACGCGCGGCGAGAGCAGGGTGCCGGCGGCCGCCGTCAGCTCCAGCCCGGCGTCCTGGCTCTCGTACGCGGGGCGGGAGAGCTTCGCCGCGTCGTCCATGTCCTGGAACTGCGCCATCGCGAACTTCTCGCCGGTGACGGAGACCCGGACCAGACCGCTGTCCGGTGCCGGGGCGAGGCTGAACCGCCGGCCGTCGCCGGGCCGCTGCGCGCCGACGCGGTCGAGGCGGACGTCGAGCGGGACGGCCCGCTGCCGGACGAACAGCGTGCCGAGCGGGTGGAGGACCAGCTCGTCGGTCTCGGGCAGTTGCCGGAGGGTGACCAGGGCGTTGCCGCCGCCGGTGGGCAGCCTGGTCTGCCAGCCCTCGGTCTTGGCGATCTCGCCGGCCAGCAGCGGGAGCACGGCGACCGGGGGCAGGGTGGTGGTGTGCTCCTCCCCCCAGGTGATGTCGAAGTCGGCGGAGATCTCGAAGAACAGCAGGGAGATGGAGCCGCTGCCGTGCGCGCGCCACGGCGCCGGGCCTTCCAGCTGGAACCGCAGGTCGATGCCGAAGACGCCGACGCCGAAGGCCTTCAGCGAGACCCCGGCGGAGATCGAGATGGTGAAGGCGAACGGCGAGAAGCGGAACAGCGCGTCGAAGGAGAGGTGGCCCTCGATGCCGAACCCGCCGAAGCCGAGGCGCAGTTCCGCGGCGGCGCCGAACTGGACGGTGTTGCTGGTGACGGCGAAGTAGCCGGAGACCCGGATCAGCTGGCCCGGCCGGTTGAGGATGTCCACCGAGAGCCGTTTGGGCACCGGGAAGGGCAGTGGCGGCGGTTTGAAGGACGGGTGGAAGCCGCCGACCGTCAGGACGAAGTCGGGTTCGTCGCCCCAGGCGACCAGCAGGCCCATGCCGCCGTCGATGGTCATGGTCAGGACGTGGGAGTCGAAGAGCTCGGCGAAGAACCACAGCCTGGACTTGTCGACCTCCAGCGCACCGACGAAGTTGACCTGGAGTGCCAGCAGCGGCAGTTCCCGGTTCGGCAGGACGCACTTGAGCACCCCGAGGACGGCGATGTTGCCGGGCGGGATCTCGATGACGACCCCGAGCGAGACGCTGACCAGGGTGGGCGTCCCCCAGCCGATCCTCGCCATCGGGCCGATCAGGAACCGGCCCCGCTCGGGCGGGAAGAACCGGCGCAGGTCGGAGAGGATCCGGGGTGCGTTGGCGATGACGTCCTTGGGGAACATCACCGACTCGACCGCGCCGGTGCGCACGCCCTCCGCGAGGGCCTGCAGGTTCATGCCGCGGTTCAGCCCGATCACTCCGCCGACGGCGAGCAGGGTGAAGCCGTAGCCGAGCTGGATGCCGGTGCCGCCGAACTCGGTGGTGATGACGATCAGCAGCGAGAACCCGTCGGTGCCGTCCGGCATCCGGGTGCTGATCAGGCCGATCGCCTTGAGTTCGACGAGCCCGGAGAACTCCAGGTCGAGCGCCCCGGCGTACTCGCCGTTGTCCGGGTCGAAGAAGAGGTAGCCGCCGCCCTTGACCGGGCCGGCGTCCACCGCGAGCCCGACGCCCTTGGGCGGTTTGAAGCCGAGCGACACGTCGAGCGGGCCGAGGTTGCCGTCGCCCTTCGAGCGCAGGGCGAGGTCTGCGGTGAGACCGATCTGTTCGACGACGGCGGTGAGCGGTCCGAGCCGGGCCTTGAAGGAGGCGCCGAGGCCGATCGGCAGCCGGTCGGCGGACGGCGAGGCCGAGATCGTCAGGCCCTGGATCTCCAGCGGGCCGAGCTCCAGGCGGGTCGGGAGGTGGATCTCCAGGTTGGAGGTGCCGCGGAAGTAGAAGCCCTGGCGGTGGGAGAGCCCGACGGCGAGGTCGGCGCCGAGGGTGAGGCCGTCCTTGGGCAGGATGGAGGAGACGAAGCCGTCGGCGCCGCCGGGCGAGAGGACGAACTCCAGCCCTTCCAGGTCGATCTCGGCGAAGAAGTCGACCGCCTCGCCGACCAGGCGCACCCCGCCGACGCCGGCGATCCGGCGGTACTGCAGGCGGGTACCGCCGGGCGAGCCGAGCAGCACGGTCGGCTCGCCGGCCGGACCGGACCGCTCGATCCGGACGTCGATCGCGCCGTTGGCGCGGGCCGGGGTGCCGGAGCCGGCGAACCCGAGGACCATCTCGACGCCCCGGTCGGGGCGGACCAGCAGTGCGACCCCGCCCTGGAGGTCCAGGTCGCTGCGGATGGTGACGGCGATGTCCGGACCGAGTTCGAACCGGAAGCCCTGCCGCCCGGCGAAGGAGGGCAGCAGTGCGAGGCCCGGAAGGGCGCCGTCGGCGGCGGGCAGCGGCAGCAGCCGGACCTCGGCCGCCATCCGCGCCGACGGCTGGACGCGTTCGAAGAGGACGGCGGCCAGCGCCCTGGACGGCGGGAGGAGAGGGTCGGGCGCGCTGCCCCGGACGGCCGCCGCGGTCGCGTCCGGGACGTCCTCGACCTCGACGCTCGGGACGACGGAGCGCAGCAGGTTGTCGAGCTGGGAGAGCAGTGCGGCGTGGTCGAGGCCGGGCTCGCCCCAGCCGAAGGCGTTCCTGAGTACCTGTGAGGGGTCGGTCAGCGCCCTGGGCAGCTCGCCGAGGTCGAGCGAGAGGTGCACGTAGGGCGGGCGCCCGCCGGTCGCCGGGGCGTAGCGGGCCCTGATGACGCCGAGGCTGCGCAGGGCGAAACCGACGCCGGGGTGGTAGCGCTGCAGGTAGGTGACGACCAGGTGGTCGAGGAGCTGGCCGGGGAAGAGGGCGGGGAAGCCGTCGGCGCGCAGCGAGGCGGGGATGGCGGACGCGGGTGCGTCGGTGATCGCGTGGATGCCCCTGATCAGTCCCTGGACGGCGCCGACCGCACGCTTGACGTCGTCCGCCGAGAAGGAGGCGGCCGCACCGGCCCCGCCGTCGCCGGCGGTGCCGCCCACGTTCAGCCCGCCGTCGCCGAGCAGGCTGCGCAGGGCGTCGTAGAGCGTCTCGACGCCGGTGCGGAGTTCGACGAAGGGCTGGGGGATGTCGTCGACCAGCCATCCCAGCCGGCGCAGCAGCCCGCGGAACGCGGCGGGTGTCGCCAGCGCCTCGCGCAGCGGCAGCAGGGCCTGCCCGACCTCGGCGAGGATCCGCTCGAAGGTGCCCGGCTCACTCATGCTTCTTCGCCTCCTTCTTCGACTCGGGGTAGAAGTGCTTGTCGAGGAGGGCGTGGAACGTCGGGTCGACGCGGTTGACGATCAGCCAGGCACAGACGTGGCAGAACTCCACCGAGCTCTTGCGCATCTTGCACCGGCCGGTCGGCCGGTAGTGGGCGCCGGCGACCCGGGCGGCCCCTTCGTAGACGCCGACCAGCCGGGCCGGCTTGCAGGGGGCGCTGAAGTCCGGGATCTCCAGGGGGACGTCCTCCTCGTCGTTCCGCTCGGCCGTGTCCGGGTCCAGGTTGAGCGGGGTGTGGTTGTCCCGCAGGAACTTGAGCACCTTCGGTTCCACCACCTGGAGCGGCTCGCGCTGCTTGTCCTTCAGCGGCACGAAGACGAGCGAGCCCTTCACGAAGGTCGGGAAGGGCGCCGACCCGGCCCGGGTGAGGACGATCGCGCCCTCGGCCGGGAGGACGGCGCCGACGAGGAGCCCGTCGAGGTACCGGTCGCCCGCCGTGCTCAGGGGGAGCTGCTGGCCGCCCGGCAGGATGCCGAAGGCCCGTAGCCGCACCTCGGTGAGGAGCGTCCTGGCCAGCGTCCACTCGGCGATGTTGCCCGGGCCGACGGTGAGCTTCACGCCCCGGACCGGCGTGGTCACGTTCACCGAGTCGGCGAGCAGCACCGAGGCGGTGCGGATGCGGGGCAGCTTGAGCCACTTGATCCGGTCCGGTTCGATGTGGCGGTCGTTCGGGTCCGTGCCGGACCGCAGGAAGCCGAGCACCGAGGCGTTGTCGGCGGTCAGGTCGTTGGTCCGCTTGGCGTCGTCGCCGTCGCCGCCGGTGTACTCGTACTCGTCCTCCAGGTTGAAGCTGTGGCCGAACTCGTGCGCCACCGTCTGGACGACGTCGTCGAAGTCCACGGCGATCGCGTCCAGCGGGTCGCGCCGCATCTCCCGCCGGTCGGCCGCGCTGGCGTAGACGAAGGGCAGCGCGGGGAAGCTGTGCACCGTCTGCGCCGTCACCGTCCTGACGTTGATGTTGGTACCGCCGACGACGCCGTCGTAGGCGATCACCGCGATCAGTCCGCGGCTCGGCTGGTACCGGCCGTCGTCCGGCTGCCAGTGCGTGCCGATCGGCCCGGCCGCGCCGGGGACGGTGAGGCCGCCGACGTAGCGCATCAGCGTGTTGGCCGGGTTGACGTAGCGTCCGCTGATGTACAGCTCGGGCGGGTGGCGGCGCGGGTCCAGGGTCAGGGTCCTGGTCGGCGGGTTCGCGTAGAACTCGTAGACGCGCTTGACGAACGCCTTGACCGCAGGGTCGTTGACGGCGTCGGCGCCGGGCCTGGTGACCGGGCCCCGGCCCGACTCCCGGTCGGCGAACCGGGTGCCGAGGTAGAAGCCGAGGAAGGTGTCGCGGGCGTGCAGGATCCCGACCGACTGGTGGCGCTTCCAGGCCTCGATGAGCGGGGTGTCCGTCCGCTCCGGTCTGAAGTCGTCGAGGTCCTGGCTCTGCCAGTCCGTCAGGCACTTGGCGGGGGTCCGCGGATCGTCGCGCTTCGGCAGCCCGACCCGCTGGACGAGCTCCTCCAGGGTGTAGAAGTTCCCGGCGGAGACCTTCCGGTTGAGCGGGATGGGGAACCCGTTGCCCTTCGCCCGGCCCGCCTCCGTCGTCGTGTTGGCGTCCGTGACCCGGAAGCCGCAGGTGACGGTGTGCTGCCGGGACGCGGCGAAGGCCTTGAAGACGTTGAAGCTGCCCCGCAGGATCCCGTACGGCTCGTGCGCGGGCTTCTCGAACATCTCGTGCGTCACCCGGGTGACGATCTCGTCGAACCGGCCGCGGTCCTCCTCGCGGAAGCCCTCGGCGAGGAAGAGCACGTTGTGCTTCTCCGCCATCGCGGCCGGGTCGCCGCCCTGCTGCTGGGCCACCGCGTGCTGCGCGGCGTAGTCGACCACCCGGACGTCCAGCGGCTGTGGCGGGCTCACGCCGGCCATGGAGCCGGAGATCTTCCAGACGGTGTCCGGGAGCAGCGGTGTGACGACGAGGCCCCGGACCCGGCCCTGCGGTGTCACGGCCAGCTTGGTCGGGTCGGTCGGCGTCAGCTGGACGTACCCGTGGCCGGTGATGTCGCCGACGAGGTCCGTCCCGACGCCGGGGTCGTCGCTGAACTTGGCGTAGACGGACGGCTGCGTGTGCGCGACCCGCGGGTCGAGGGCGGTGGTGATCGAATCGTTCCCGAACCACCAGCCGACGATCGACCGGTGCACCTGGAGCCGCCCGACGATGTAGCGGTCGTCCAGCCGGGCCTGGAACAGGAACACCCCGGGGGTCGTGGCGGTGACGGTCCCGGTCGCCTTGTCGAACACGGGTACGCCCTCGAAGCGAAACCCCTTGTCCTTGTGCGGCGCGAAGAAGTCCACGTCGCACCGGCTGGACGCCACCGGGGTGACCACGAAAGCGTCGGACGGGGGGACGGCCTCGTCACGGGTGAGGAACGTCAGCTTCAACGGCGGCGCGCCGGTGAGCACGACGTGCAGGTCGGTGTGCGGGTACAACAGCAGATCGATCACCGGGAATCTCCTGTCCGCATGGCACGACGCCCCGTGTCCGCCGACCCGGTGCCAATGCTCCGTGAGCGTACTGCCCCCCTACGTCAAATCGCCAGGGAATTCCGGGGATTTCCCAAGTCGGTCAATTCCGATCCAGAATTGACTTCCGACTCTCATTCATGGCACATATTCGGCTCATTTCCGGTCGGACTCACGACCACGCGGGTGAACACGCGTGCGCCGCCCCCGCCCTCCCGGCCGGCCACCCCCCGACGGCCGGGACACTGGGCCACGACAGCGGCACCGGGACGCCGGGGCCCGCCCCGACACGGCGACAGGAGCACACATGGACGTGGTCATCGGCACGTGGAACCTGGAGAACCTCTGCCGGCCCCGGGAGGAGGGCGCCCCGCCCTCACGCCGGTGCGCCGCCAAGAACCAGGACGTCTACGACGCCAAACTCACCGCCCTTGCGGACGCGGTCAACCGCATCGCACCGAACGTCCTCGGCGTCCAGGAGGTCGGCGGCCCGGCGGAACTCGCCGACCTGGCCCAGCGCCTCGACGGCGACTGGCACACCGAGATCTCCGACCACCCCGACAGCCGCGGCATCAGGGTCGGCTTCCTCAGCCGCCACCCCCTCACCCGCATCGAGGACCGGACCGCCTTCCCCGACCGCCTGCGGCCGATCCAGGTCGAGGACGTCGGCGAGCCGATCCACACGATGGGGCGCGGCGCACTGGCCGTGTCCGTCGAGCCCGCCCCCGGCCACACCCTCCAGCTCGTCGTCTGCCACCTGAAGTCGAAGCTCCTCACCTTCCCCGGCAACCGCCACAGCACCGAGGACGAGGGCGAGCGGGCCCGTTACGCCGCCTACGCCCTGTTCCGGCGCGGCGCCGAGGCCACAGCCGTGCGCCAGCTGGCCGACCGCCTGCTGGCCGACGAGGGGCGCACCCGCGGGGTCGTCGTCCTGGGCGACCTCAACGACGAGTGGCAGGCAGCCACCACCCAGATCCTCTACGGACCTCCCGGCTCCCAGATCGGCACCGGCGGCTTCGACAACCCCGACCTCCGCGACGGCAGCCGGCTCTGGAACCTCGCCCCGCGCATCCTCGCCGAGGGCGGCTTCTCCCGGGTCTTCGAGGGTCAGCGCGAACTCATCGACCACATCCTGATCAGCCACGCGCTGCTCGACCGGGTCACCGCCGTCTCCACCGGGACCGCGAGCCTGCCGGACGTGAACGGCGCCCAGCCGACCGCACCGCACCCCGGCCCCTCCGACCACTCCCCCGTCGTCGCCCGGCTCAGCTTCCCGTAACCCGGTCGCCCGGAGCTCCGCCTGACCGGTGCCCGTGCGGGCTCCGGTCAGGAACGCCGCGGGGATAGGGATAGGGGCGGGGGCTCGGTTGGCCGGGCGGCCAGGGATGATCCGCCGCCACCCCGGGGGCGCCCGGCCCCCTGATCAGGGCCGGTCAGGGCCGGTCAGGGCCGGTCGTACCAGGAGAACGCGACGATCCGCCAGCCCTCCGCCGTCCGGACGAACTGGATGGTCTTGGTCCCGCCGCCCTCGAACGGTTCCCCGTCCAGGATCCCGGACTTGCGGTACTCGCCGAACCGGGACGCGATGTCCCCCTCGATCTCGGTCCGCGAGGAGGTCTCCCACTCGGAGAATCCGACCAGCCGCCCCTCGTTCAGCAACCGCTCGCGCGGCTCGATGAACTCCTCCACGGAGTAGACCGTCAGCTCCGGGCCGGTCTTGACGATCACGCCACCCGGAATGAGGAGCCGCCGGAGCCGCGCCACGTCGGCCGGCTTGCCGTCCCTGTTGTCGAAGGCCCCGAAGAACTCGGCGGTCAGCAGATCGATGTCGATTTTGGACATGATCAGACCGTAGCACCGGGCCGTCTCGCGATCACCGGTTTCGACAGAATGTGACACTTCATTGTATGACGAACCATAAATCCGCCTTTCCCTCAGACGTCCCGTCTCCCCTTGCGGCGCCGCCGCCCCGGCCCTCGTCGCCGAACCGGCCGGTGGCCGACAACCTCATGCGAGACGGCCGCGTTGCCATCCCTGCTCGATGACCGCGTCCGACAGCCCGGCCGCCGACCGGTAATGCCGAGCACTTCTCCGATCGCAACGCCTTCGCCGGAAGGACGATCAGGGTCCGCCCTTCACGCAGGCTCCGGAACCGACGACATCGGCGACCGAAGGTGAGGCGCCCCGGCGGGCCCGCCAGCCAGTCGGCCAGCCGGCCGTACAACCGTGGACGCGGCTCCGCCCCTCACACACATCCCGTCAAGGGCCGCCCCGCAAGTCCACAGATGTGGCGATGTCGAGCCCCTGTGGTGAACCGATTGGGCCGGCCAGCATGGGCATGCCGCAAGGAATCCGCCAACCCGTACGGGAGGAACCACCCATGAGCGCACTGGCCCTGGACATCCGCGACGCCGGCCCGCTGGACATCGACGACGAGACCATCACCTTCGAGGACGAGTTCGACGAGGACCTCACCCCGGTGGCGTGCATCGACGACCCGTGGGTCACCTACATCCCGACGCGCTTCGACTGTCCCGTCGACTCCTGACCTGACGGCAGGAGTCGGAGGACCGGCCCCCCGCATCGCCGCCGACACCCGCCGCCCCGGGGCGACCCCGCCGCCGAGTCGGCCGCCTGGGCGGCCGGCACCCCCGGCGTGCTCTCCTTCCTGCGCCGGCTCCACCGACGGGGCGGCCCCCGGCCGGGCATGCCGTTCCAGCCCTGATCCGGGGCTGCCCCCGCAGGCCGCCACCCGCCGTCGGGCCCGGAACGGGAGCCGACCCCGCGCGGTCAGGAAGCCTCGGCGGCCGCCCCGGCCCCCGCCTGACGGCGGGTGAACCGCCAGACCTGCTCCTCCCCGCTCTCGGCCGGGGCCAGCCGCTCGGCCGGGCGGCGGAGGTGTGCGGTGAAGCCGAGCCGTGCGGGAACGGCGCCGCTGGCCCGGTTGGCCACGTCGTGGACGATCTCGACGTGGTCGACGCCGGGGAGCCGGAACGCCTGCTCGACCAGCGCGCGGACGCTGCGGGTCGCCACCCCGCGACCGGTGGCGGCGGGGTGCAGCCAGTAGCCGATCTCCCTGCCGTCGTCGGCCGTGCCCTCGCGCCGGAAGAGCCCGCAGGCGCCGGCGATCGCCCCGTCCAGCACGATCGCGTAGGCGAAGTCCGTCCCGCTCGACCAGCGTTCCTGACGGACGGCCAGGTACTCGGCGATCTTCTCCCGGCTGTGCTCGGCGACCCAGGTCATCCACGGCCGGAGGTGTTCCAGCGACTCCTCGACGACCCGGAGGTATTCCGGGAGGTCCGCGTCGCCCGCGAAGCGGCGCAGCGTCAGGTCGGCGTCCAGTTCGATCACGTGCAGGGGAAGGTCCATGCCCGAGGATCGTCCCCGACCGTTCCCGGCGGCAAGGCGTTTTCCGGGCACGCCCGCGGCCTGCCCGGGGCTTGTCCGGGGCTTGCCGGGGCTTGTCCGGGGCCTGTCCTCGGCCTGCCCCGAGCCTGCCCTGGGCGACGCCCGCCCGGGCAGGCTCCGAAGTACCCCTGCACCTACCACCGGCCGGCGGCGAACCGTCATGGAAGCGGCGTTCAGGGCGATTTCGGTTTCCGATCATCCGTTGGTAGGTTCTTCCTCGTCGGCAGGGCGGGTTGCGGAAGCAGCCGGAAGCCCGGTCGGCCAGGCGTCGGTAGTGCATTGGCAGCACGCCCACTTTCAGTGGGAAGAGTTCGTTCGATTCGGGCCCGGCGCTCCGACCTGCGGGGGTGGCAACCGTTCCACGGTTGCCACCCCCGTTCTGCATCCCGGTCCGTCCGGTCCGTCCACCAGGTGGGAGACTCCGCCATGACCCTGTTGCTCTCCCGCGCGGACGTCGAAGCGGCACTGGACGTGCCGACCGTGCTGGAGTCCCTGGAGGCGGGGTTCCGCGCCGGCGACCTCCTGCCCGCCGCCCGGCGGGTGGGCGCCGATCTGCCCGGTCCCGGCACGGCGATGTGCCTGATCCCGGGGCTGCTCCCGGACGTCCCCGCGTACACGGTGAAGGTCAACGCGAAGTTCCCGGGTGCCACCCCGGCGCTGCGCGGGGTCGTCTGCCTGCACTCGCTCGCGGACGGGGAACTGCTGGCGCTGCTCGACTCGGCGTCCGTCACGGCCTGGCGGACCGGGCTGGCCGCAGCCCTGGCCACGCACGTCCTCGCACCGGAGGGTGCGGAGACGGTCGCGGTCATCGGTGCGGGAGCGCAGAGCCGGACGACGCTGCGGGCCCTGCGGACGCTGCGGCCGATCGGCCGGGTGTACGCCCACGACCTCGATCCGGAACGGGCGGCGGCCGTCGGCGAGGTCCTGCCCACCGCCGGAGCGGCCGCCGATGCGGCGGACATCGTGATCACCGCCACCTGGTCGCGCGAGCCTCTGCTCGACGTCGACGCCCTGCGGCCCGGGCTGCACATCACCAGCCTCGGCTTCGACGAGGCCGGGAAGACGGAGCTGTCACCCGCGCTGCTCCGGGCGAGCCGCCTGCTGGTCGACGACACCGCGCTCGCCTCGGCCTCGGGCGTGCTGCACAGCGCCGGCCTGCGGGCCGACGACGCGGCCGGCACGCTGTCGGACGTCCTGCGCGGCACCGTCCCCGCCCGGGAGGGCGACCGGCCGACGGTGTTCGCGCCGGTCGGGCTGCCGTGGCAGGACCTCGCCCTGGCCTGGCCCGTCTACCGCGCCGCCCAGGCCGCCGACACCGCACCCGCGTTCACCTTCCACTAGGAAGCCGCGCCTGCGGCACTGCCGTCGCCGCCCCCGACCCCGCGCTCGACCCCGGCCCCGGCAACGGCGACGGCGACGGCGACGGCGACGGCGACGGCGACGGCGACGGCGACGGGGTCAGCGTCCCGCGGGCTTGGGCGTCTGCTCGACGAGGGTGGCGGTGGCGCGGTCGAGCAGCTCGCAGAACTGCCGGTGCTCGTCGGGGCTGAAGCGGTCGGTGAGGGCGCGCTCCAGCACGATGACCTCCTGGTAGGCCTGGTCGAGCAGGTCCCGCCCGGCGTCGGTGAGGGTGGCGAGCATGACCTTCGCATGGGCCGCGGAGGCCTGGCGGTCGATGAGCCCCTTGGTCTGCATGCCGTTCAGGACGGTTGCCATGCTCTGCTGGGAGACGCCGCAGGAGCGGGCGAGTTGCGCGCCGGACCGGCCGTCCGCCCTGGAGAGCGCCAGGAGCGCCGCGTACTGGGTCATGGTCAGCCCGTAGCCGCGCAGCACCGCCTCGTGGTGGCCCATCAGTGCCTGCTCGGCACGGCGGATGCGGGTGCACAGGTACTCCTCGACGGGCACCTCAGCCATGTCTCAACTTCCTCACTTGACTCAACTACCTGATACTCCTAGATTCACCGGTGTCAGGTTACTGAGTCGACGCAGAAAGTTGAAACTCGATGAAGACTGTTGTTCTGGGCACCGACGACCACTTCCGCCTCACCGAAGCCCCCGAGCCGGTGCCCGGACCGGGCGAGGTGGCCGTCCGGGTCGCCTACGCGGGCGTCCAGTGGGGCGACGTGCTGGTGCGCGACGGTCACTTCCCCGTCCCCCGCCCGTTCGCAGCCGGCTTCGAGGCGGCCGGCCGGATCGTCGCGGTCGGCGACGGCGTGGACGGGAGCCGCATCGGGGAGCAGGTCACCGCCCTCATCGGCGGGGGCGGCTTCGCCCAGGTCGCGCTCGCCCCGTCCGCACTGGCCGTCCGCGCGGACGGCGTCGACGAACGGACCGCGGCCGGGGCCGGCTGGACCGCCCCGACCGCCTACGACCTGATCAACACCGTCACCCGGATCGACCCCGGGGACAGCGTGCTCATCCACGCGGCGTCGGGCGGGGTCGGCACCCTGGCGGTGCAGTTCGCCGCCGCGGCAGGGGCCCGGAGGATCGTGGGCGTGGCCGGCGACCCCGACCGGGCCGAGTACGCGCGCCGGTTCGGCTACCACGAGGTGCTGACCCGGGAGGAGTTCCCCGAGGCCCTCGGCGAGGAGACCTTCGACGCGATCCTCGACCCCGTCGGAGGTGCGACCCGGATCGCGAACCTGGCGCGACTGGCCCCGCACGGCCGTCTCGCGGTCTACGGCAACATCTCCACCTTCGAGCCGGTCGACGTCTCGGCGAACGACCTGCTGATGAACGGGCAGTCCCTGATGACCTACAACAGCAACCTCCTGAGCCGGACCGACCCCGGCCGGCTGGCCGCGAGCGTCACCCGTGCACTGGCACTGCTCGCCGACGGCTCGGTGCGCATCGACATCACCGCCGAGCACGAGCTCGCCGACGTGGAGAGCGCGATCGCCGACCTGGCGAGCGGCTCCACCCGCGGAAAGAGCGTCATCCGGGTCGGCTGACCACGACCACGCCACAGCCGCAGCAACAGCCACGACCGCCTACGGCATCCTCGAAATCCGGGAAACCCGGGACCGGGCCGGCTACGGCGCAGCGGTACCGCAGCAGGCGTCCGGCGCAGCCGCACCCTTGCCGAGGGTGTCGGCGTCCGCCTTGACCACGTAGACCTCCCAGGGCCACCCGGCCGGGGCCGGTCACCCAGACCTTGTCCTGGAGCTCGTAGCAGCAGGAGGTGTCGGCCTCCTCGAAGGTGGCGAGGCCGGCGCCCCCGAACCGGACGGTCGCGGCTGCGACCTGTTCGACAGACCCGACCTCGACGCCGAGGTGGTCGAGCCGGGTCTCCTCACCGGGCGCCGGAATCGCCCCCGACTCCGCCCCGGCCGGGGCGGTGAATACGCGTCCCGCAGCAGGGTCCGGGCCTGCTCGGTCGGCTCCTGCGGGAAACGCCGGATCGCGTCCCGGCACCGCTGCCTTGAGGTGGGGCGCCCGCTGAGCTCCTCGATCTGGTCGGCGACCTCCAGGAGGAAGCCCTCGGGGGTCAATGCCTCACCGCGGCGGGAGAGCCACTTCGACGGCTCGTCCGGAATCCGGGGAGAGCCCGGCTTCGTCACGGCGATCCGCCCAGATGCCAACAGCTTTCCGAGGCCGGGCAGGTCCAGGTGCTCGCTGCACCTGATCGTCCCGTCGGCGAAGACGATCAGGTCGTCGATGAAGTACTCGCCGTCCGGTCGGTGCCGCCGCCAGACATGGCACCAGGCCCCGTCGATTCGCTCCCCGTCCACTGTCCGATACGTCGGTCCCCGCCAAGTCATGGGTGCACGCTACTGCCCCACAACGGTCAGGTGGCCCTTCAGGGTCGGGGTGAGCCGCTGCTCGAACGGCTTCCGCCGCCCGCGAGAGGGCCGATCGCAGCGTCTCGCGGGTCGTGCCGGGCGCCGAGGTCTCGGCCCCGGGGCGGGTTCGCTAGGCCGTAGCGCGTCGGACTCGGTAGTTCCAGCGTGTGAGTGCCTGCACGACGGTTGCGGCGCCGATGGGGTTGGCGCTGTGAACGAAGACCGTTCCGATCCGGAAGGGCTCGCCGCTGAAGGCGGCTTCTTCCAGGAGGGTCACCACGGGAAGGATGTCGTCGTCGCCGCCGAGATCGTGGTCGAGCCAGAGTTCGTCGATGAAGCCGCCGCGGTGCTCCTGCAGGAGCCGGATGCCTTCGCGGCTGGTGCGGGCGATCCGAGTGGCCCTGGGGAGCGGTCGGAGGTCGTCGATCCCCAGGATGACGGGCGTCGGCGCGGAGGCGTCGTCGTTCATCCGGTGATCATTTCATCATTGCACTGGAGTGGGTGCGAGAACCCCAGGGCAGCCGGTGACCGGCGCGGGCAGGACTCTCCCGTGCGCTCGCTCCACCGACCCTTCTCCGGTGTTCCGAAATCCTTCGGAGTGATCGTCTAATATGCGCGGTCATGGCGATGTTCGTGCATCTGACCTCGGCGGCGAACGTGCCGCGCATCCGGCGGTCCGGGATCCGCGCCGTGAGCTACGAGCGGAGCGGGGCTCGCGGGGTGTACTGCTTCCCGGTGCTGCCGTCGTACACCGTGACCCACCAGTGGCTGCGCGAGCTGGCACGGTCCGGCAGCCAGGGCGGGCTGCTCGCCGTCCACCTGCGTCTCGATGACGCACAACAGGTGCTGGTCGGGCGCTACTCGGACCAGGTGAAGGCCGCTCTGACCGCCGCGGAGGCGGTGCGGCGGATCGCCGCGACGAAGGATCCCCGCGGATGGGAGGTGTTCGTGCCCCGTGCGATCCGTCCGCGCGAAGTGCACAGGATCCGCACCCCGCCGCAGGTCGCGGGGTGGCGGTACATGCCCGGCGCACACGGTGTGCGCCCGTGCACCTGCAACGGGTGCCGGATCCGTGGCGAGTACGGCTCGCGGCGCCTGCGCGAGCGGTTGCCGCACCCCCTGGACGGCCCGCCCCCGCGGGTCGGGGTACTGCTCGCCCGGATCGCGGAAGCCGGTGACCCCGGAGACCCGGCCGCGCTCCGGGACGCGCTGTACTGGTTCGCGATGCGCCGACGCGGCCCGCTCGTCCGTCTCGCCCACCTCGCCACCCACCCCGACCCCGGTGTCCGGGGACACCTGGCCTGGGCGGTCGCCCGGTGGTCCACACCCGGGGTCGGCGAGCTGCTGGACAGCCTCGCCGACGACGCGCACCCGGACGTCCGGCAGGCGGTCGAAACCGCCCGCGCGCTGAAGTGATCACTGACGCCTCGGGTTCCGCCTGGGTCCGGGCGATCGCGTCGCACGCGGCCTGCCCCGGCAGCTCACAGCCCGCGGAGGGCGGCCAGGTCGGGGGCGGGCAGCCAGTCGCGGGTGGGGTCGTAGTCCAGCCAGCGACTGCTCCGGGCCCGGGCGGCGAAGGCGCGCAGGAGGGTGTCCAGACCGGGATGGGCGGCGTCGGGGTCCGACGGCCACAGCAGTGACCACGCGTACAGCGGGGTCGGGTCGGCCAGTGGGACCGCACGGACGGACGGACGGACGGGGGCGGCGGCCGGGAGGTCGGGGAGCGGGCAGTCGGCCGGGAAGAGGGAGAAGCAACCCGGGTCGGTCCGGATCCGTTCGACGAAGTGCTCCAGGCCGAGGTTGGGTCCGCCGACCCGCGCGGTGACGGCGAACCGGTCGGCGAACCGGGTGAGGAAGTCCAGGCGGTCCACGGCCGCCGGGTAGCGCAGCACGCTGCCCCGCAGGTCCGCGGGGCTGAGCACGTCCCGGCCGGCGAGCGGGTGGTCGGTGCTGACGAGGGCGTCCACGGGTTCGAGACGGACCAGCCGGTGGGTCAGCCCGGTGTCGTCGCCCGCGGGCAGCGGATGGACCCGGCCGAAGCCGGCGTGCGACTCGCCCCAACGCAGGGCCGCCGCCACCGAGGCCAGGTCCCGCCCCGGTACGGGCTCGATCTCCGGTTCGGCCTCCGTTTCCGATCCCCTCCCCTGCCCGGCCTCCGGTCCGGCCGGGCGGCCGACCGCCTGGGCCAGCGTGCGCATCGGCGCGTACAGGTGTCCCCAGACGTCGATGCGCAGCGGCCGGCGGCTGCGGGCCACCGCCGCCACCGCCTGCTCGCCCTGGGCGAGGGCACGCCGGGCGGGCTCCAGGAAGCGCCGGCCTGCGTCGGTGAGCGTGACGCCCCTCGCGTCACGCTCCATCAGACGCGCACCGAGCGCGTTCTCCAGGCGGGCGATCCGCTTGGAGAGCGCCTGCTGGCTGATCGCCAGGCGGGCGGCGGCCCGCCCGAAGTGCAGTTCGTCGGCCGTGGCGGTGAAGGCGCGGACCTGGGCAAGATCGAGATCCATGGCGGCCCAGCGTAACGGCCCGCGGCGCAGCCGCCCTCCACGGGTCGGGTCGGACGATGACCGGCGGCGCGGGCAGCCCGAACGGCATGGGCGGCCCGAACGGCGCGGACGACGCGGATGACACGGATGACAGGACGACGCGGACGACAGGACGGCGCGGACAACAGGGCGGCGCGGACGACAGGGCGGCATGTGGGCGGGCGCGCGCCCGCTGTGGAGCCCGACAACCGTCGGTTGTCGCCGGGACCGGACGGTTGTTGGCCCCGGCCCGGCCGGCCGGTGTCTGCTGGACCCACCGGCCGCGGGTGAGCCGCCGGCCGCCGATCCACGATCAGGAGAGCAGGAAGCGATGAAGGCACTGGTGCCCACCGGCCGGGCGGACGAGACCGTCGAGTTCGCCGAGGTCGAGGAGCCCCGGCCCGGCCCGGGCGAGGCGCTGGTCAGGGTCGAGGCCTTCTCGGTGAACCGCGGTGAGACCTTCCAGCTGGAGTCCCCCGCGCCTGGCTGGCGGCCCGGCAAGGACGTGGCCGGGCTGGTCGTGCAGGCGGCCGCCGACGGCTCCGGTCCCGCCGTCGGCCGACGGGTGGTGGGCCACCCGTCGACCGGGGGCTGGGCTGAGTACGTGTCCGTGCCGGCCACCGCGCTGGCCGAGCTGCCGGAGACCGTCGACAGTGTCCGGGCGGCGGCGCTCCCGCTGGCCGGGCTGACGGCGCTGCGACTGCTGCGCCTCGCCGGCGCGCCGGCCGGCCGCCGGGTGCTGCTCACCGGGGCGTCGGGCGGTGTCGGCCACTACGTCACCGAACTGGCGGCGGCCGCCGGAGCCGAACTCACCGTGGTCACGGCCGACGCCGAACGCGGGCGCCGGCTCGCCGGGTTGGGAGCGGCCGAGGTGATCCACGACGTCGGCGAGGCGCGCGGCCCCTACGACCTGGTACTGGAGTCGACCGGCGGCGCCGCCCTGCCGGTCGCGCTGGCCCGGCTGGCCCGGCGCGGGACGCTGATCTGGTTCGGCCAGGCCTCCCGCACTCCCGTGACGCTGGACTTCTTCGACTTCTTCGCCGGTCCGGAGTCCGCCACCATCCGGCACTTCCACTACGCGGACACCGACTCCGCCGAGGCCACCGGCCGGGACCTCGCGACGCTCGTCCGGCTGGTGGAGCAGGGACGGCTGACCCCTGAGCTGGGCCTGGTCGCCCCGTGGGCGCAGACGGCCGCCGTCCTCGGTGATCTGAGGGAGCGGCGGATCCGCGGCAAGGCCGTCCTGACCGTCTCCTGACCCTCGCCCGCACCATCCCTCCCCTCCACCGCCCAACGCCCAGCGCCCACTGCCCACCACTGTCACGAGAACGAGCCGACGAGATGACCCTGGACCTCTCCTTCCTCGACCACCCCGACCTGCTGCCCGCGTTCGTCGCGGAGAACCGCCCGCGCGCCACCGGCACCGGCCTCGACCCGCACGAGTACGACCGGGTCACCGGCCCCCTGCAAGCACTGCGCGACTGGCCGCAGGCCTTCCGCGAGGCGGGCCGCCGTCACCTCGACGCAGCCGGGGCCGCCGCCGCGGCGGGGCGCAGCCTGTCGGCCGGCGAGGCGTACCGGACCGCGGCCCGCTGGTTCCACTTCGCCACCCTGCTCCCCCACCCGGACCGGCAGGCCGCCGCACTGGCCGCGGCCGAGGCCGACCAGGCCATGGAGCAGGCCCTGACGCACCTCGACCCGGCGGCCGAGCGAATCACCGGCGAGGGGTTCACCGGCTGGCTCCGCAGGCCGGACGGGGTGGTGCGGCCCCCGGTGGTCCTGGTGCTCCCGGGGATGGACTCCGGCAAGGAGGAGTTCCACCGCGTCGCCGACGCGTTGCTGGCCCGCGGCGCTGCCGTGCTCGCGCTTGACGGCCCGGGTCAGGGCGCCCTGGCTCCGGAGAGCGCCCCCGATCCGGACTACCACCGGGTCGTCACACGGGCGCTCGACGCGCTCACCGCGCTCTCCCCGCTCGACGCCCGCACGGCCGGGGAGGACGGCGGCATCGACGTCGGCCGGGCCGGGGTGATCGGACTGAGCCTCGGCGGCTACTACGCCGCCACGGCCGCTGCCCACGAACCGCGCGTGCGCGCCGCCGCATTGGTCAGCGGCCCCTGGCGGCTCGACTGGGACGCCCTGGTGCCCTTCGTCACCGCGACTCTGATCCAGCGCTGCGGCAACCCTGACG
Source organism: Kitasatospora sp. NPDC042419 (assembly GCF_056437345.1). Taxonomy (NCBI): domain Bacteria; kingdom Bacillati; phylum Actinomycetota; class Actinomycetes; order Kitasatosporales; family Streptomycetaceae; genus Kitasatospora; species Kitasatospora sp. NPDC042419. The sequence goes on along the minus strand of NZ_JBWKAW010000010.1, from coordinate 118,143 downwards.
CCGCCCGCGCGTTCGCCGGCCGCGTCGACCTGACCGGCCTGGCGCAGCGGATCACCTGCCCGCTCCTGGTCGTCGAGGGCGGCGAGGACCGCATTCCCGGCGTCACCAACGCCCTTCCGCTCGCCGACGCCGCGCCGGACGGCCGCCTCCTGCTCGTCCCGCACGGCAACCACCTGCTCGGCAACGCCCTGGGCGACTGGCTCCCCGCCACCGCGGACTGGCTGACCGAGCAGCTCACGTCCGCTCACCGCCGATAGCGCCGACAGTCCGGTGACGGTGACGGTGACGGCGACGGCGACGGCGACGGCGACGGCGACGGCGACGGCGACGACAACAACGACCGGTGCCCGGTCCCGGACCCGCGCACACGGGTCCGGGACCGGGCGCCCTCCGCCGCGTGTGCCCACCAGCGCACGCGCGCCGGCCCAGGTCGCCCGGGCGACCCGGGTGCCCCGGTCAGCCGAGGGTGAGCGGGTGGTCCGGGGCGAGGCGGGCGGCGATGCGGCCGGCCACGTCCTGGGCGGTGTTGCGGTCGGGGCTGGCGCAGCCCTTGGTGGTGGCGACGGCGACGGCCAGGCGCTCGGCGGGCAGGTAGGCCTCGATCGCGGCGTAGCCGTAGAAGGACGGGTTCGACAGGATCCAGTCGTCGGCGACGATGACGCCGAGCCCGAAGTGCCGGGCCGCGGTCTGCGGGAGGCAGACGGTCTCCGGGCAGTCGGGCCCGGGGCCGGGCAGGCCGACGGTGCCGGGGTTCAGCTGGGTCCGGAAGGAGTCCGGGGAGAGCAGCTCTCCGGTGCCCACGGCCTCGACGGACCGGGCCAGGTCGCAGATGTCGGTGACGAGGACGGCCCCGGGCGCGGTGGTCCACGACGGGTTCCAGAAGGTGGACTCCTCGTAGGTGCCGCGCGACGCGGTGAAGGCGTGCAGGACGGGGGTGGGGATGTCGGGCGTGTAGCTGTTGACGGTCTGCCGCAGGCCGAGCGGGCCGGTGACCCGTTCCTCCAGGAGGTGGTCCAGGCGGGTACCGGTGATCTTCTCCAGGGCGGCGCCGAGCAGGACGAAGTTGGCGTGCGAGTAGCTCCAGTTGGTGCCGGGGCGGTACCAGAACGGGTGGCTCGTCGAGATGGCCACCAGTTCGTCGGCGTCCCAGTGCCGGAAGGGGTCGGCGTAGATCGCGGCGAGGAAGTCGGGGTCGGTGACGTAGTCGGCGAGCCCCGAGGTGGAGTCGCCGAGCATCCGCAGGGTGATCTCGTCGGCGCGCGGCAGGCCGGGCAGCCAGCGCGACACCGGTTCGTCCAGGCCGACCAGGCCCTCCTCGGCGAGCTGCAGCAGCACGATGCCCAGGAAGGGGAACGCCACCGAGCCCGCCCGGAAGTGCATGTCGGGCTCGGCCGGGACCCCGGTCATGGATTCGCCGAGCGCCCCGGTGACCAGTTCCCGGCCGTCGACGGTGACGCGCAGGACAACGGAGTTCAGGTCGAGTTCTTCCTTGACCTGCCGGGCGATGTCGAGCACCTCGCGGGCGCGGGCGTCGGCCGCGGGGTCGGAGCGGACGCAGGCGTGCGACGGCGGGGTTGTGCCGGCGGCGGCCTGCGGGGCGGGTGGGAGCAGGGTGGCGGTCACGGCCGCGACGGTCAGCACGGCGGCGGTGAGCGCCGTTGTCCGGGTGAAGGTCATGACGCACTATGCGCGGACGGTCCCGGGCCGGAACGGCGCAACACTCCGCAGGGTCCTCCGTCGGGCCCAGCCACGTTCCCGGGCCGCGCGGGCCGCGAGGGAGGTGCGGGAGGTGTGGGCGGACCGGGCGGACGGGGCTGCGCGCGCCACGGGGTGGGGGTCACGGGGGTCACGGACCACCGGCGGGTGGCGGCGAGCGCCCCGGCGGGTGCGGGCTGCCGAGCGGGGAGGACGACGACGGGTGCGGGCCGAGCGGTCAGGAAACCGGCGGCGGGGCTCCGAGCCGGTCGGCCAGGGTCGTCAGCGCGGCGCCGAGCGGGAGCTCGGCCCGGACGGCGGCGAGCGCGTCGGCGCGGGTGGGCCCCTGGTTGACGATCACGACGGGCTTTCCCGCGCGGGCGGCGCGGCGGGCGAAGCGCAGTCCCGAGAGGACGCTCAGGGAGGACCCGAGGACGAGCAGCGCGCGGGCGTCGTCGACCAGGTCGTAGCAGTGCTGGACCCGGGGGGCGGGCACGTTCTCGCCGAAGAAGACCACGTCGGGCTTGAGGACTCCCCCGCACACCTCGCAGGGGGCGATCCGGAAGGACTGCGCCAGGTCCGCGGGCAGGTCGGCGTCGCCGTCGGGGTTGGCCGCCACCGTCCCGTCCAGGGCCCGGAGCCGGGCGGGGAAGGCTCGGTTGAGGGCGTGCAGGCGCTGGTCCAACCGCTCGCGCGGGGTGGTGCGCCGGCAGTCCAGGCAGACCACCCGGTCGAGTGCGCCGTGCAGTTCCACGGCGTCCAGCGTGCCGGCGGCGCGGTGGAGACCGTCGACGTTCTGGGTGATGACCCCGGCGACGAGTCCGGCCCGGCGCAGCCGCTGCACGGCGTGGTGGCCGGGGTTGGGGCGGGCCTCGACGATCGTCCGCCACCCGAGGTGGCTGCGCGCCCAGTAGCGTCGCCGGTTGCCCTCGGCGGCGAGGAACTCCTGGTAGGTCATCGGGGTGTGGCGGCGGAGGCTGCCCGTCGGGCCCCGGTAGTCGGGGATGCCCGACTCGGTGGACAGGCCGGCACCGCTGAGGACGGCGACGCCGCCGGTGGCCAGCAGCCCGGCGATCAGGTCCAGCGGCGGGAGGGCGGCGGTCCCGTGCGTCCCGTGCGTGGCGGCACCGTCCGCCGCGTCCCCGGCGGCTCCGGCCACCCGGACCACTCCGGCCGCTCCGGCCGCTCCGGCCGTCCCGGTCGCCTCGACGCGCTGTTCGTGGTCGCCGCTGCTCATGCGGGCAGCCTAACGCGCGGCACCCTCGGGTGGGTCCGTCCGGCTGATCCGGGAGGCCGGACAGGGCACCGAACGGCTCGGGGGCCGTCGGGTTCCCGGTGCCCGGGCTCATCACGCGGTGAACGGCCGACCGCGCCCCGGCCTGCCCCGGCCCAGCCCCTGACCTGCGCCGCCGCCCGGCCGGGGCTCGGCGCGTTTCGGCGGGCACCACCCGCTGCCCGTCGTGCTCACCGTCCGCTCCGCCTCGCTCGACCTTCCCCCTCCGCAGGAGGGAGCAACGGACCTGACCACCGGTCACCGTCAGCAGCACTGGGCGAGGCGCTCATCCGTTCGAGGGAACCCTGCCCGGGCGGGTGGTAGACGCCGACCGGGACGGGAAGGGAGCCGCGTGTCCGAAGAGGACGCGGACCACCCCACCCCGCCCGTACCCGCGCCCTCGTCCGTCCTCGCGCGACCGCGCGGGCGACGCCACCACACGAGCACGACGACGTGCGAACCCGAGAAGCACGAGGCACCGGCGACATGACGACGAACATCGACCGCAGGAACGCCCTGCGGATGGCATCCGCGGCCGCCGTCGGCGCCGGAGCGGCGCTCGGAGCGGCCACACCCGCCCACGCCGCCCGGCGCGCCAGGACCCTGAACCTGCAGGGGAAGCGCGCGTCGGCGAACATCCCTGACGTCCTCACCACCGGCACGCCGTACTTCGTCCACTACGAACTCCGGGACGCCGAGGGGCAGCCCGTCGGCACCGAGAGCGCCCACTGCCTGCCCGTCACCGTCGGACCGGACGGGGCCCTGGTCATCGCCACCCTGGTGCTCCGCCTCGCCGACGGGACGCTCACCGCGGCCACCGCCTACCAGCGGCCGCTCCCCGCGCTGACCGAGGTGCTGGCGGCGCCCACGCAGTGGTCCCACACCTTCGCCGTCACCGGCGGCACCGGGGCCTACAACGGTGCGACCGGGGAGATCACCATCGACCACATCAGCCGGGAGGACGACGTGCTCGCCATCGCCCTGGGCTGACCCACCCAGCCCCAGCCCCGGCCCCCTCCACTGCCCCCGCCCGCGCCCCCACTCCCGATCGCCGCCCGACGGCGCGATTCGGGCCGCCTCCGGGGGCCGTCCCCGCCGCCCACCGGAGCGACGCCGCCAGGCGGCGTAAACCGCTTGAGCACGGCACCGGCCGCTGGCTAGCGTGGCCGGTCATGACCAAGACTCCGGCTCCCGCCGACTGGCGCGCGGCGAACCGCGCGAACTGGGACGAACGCGTCCCGATCCACGCAGCCAGCGACTTCTACGACATCCCCGGCTTCCTCGCGGGCAAGGATCCGCTCCGGGACTTCGAACTGACGGAGGTCGGTGACGTCAGCGGAAAGACCCTGCTCCACCTCCAGTGCCACATGGGCCTGGACACGCTCTCCTGGGCCCGGCGCGGAGCCACCGTCACCGGTCTCGACTTCTCCGAACCGGCCGTCGCCGTCGCGGCCGACGTCGCCCGGAAGATAGGCGCCGACACGGCCCGCTTCGTCGCCTCCGACGTGTACGACGCCGTCGACGCGCTCGACGCGCAGACCTTCGACATCGTCTACACCGGTCTGGGCGCCCTGTGCTGGCTCCCGGACATCGAGAGCTGGGCCCGGACGGCGGCAGCGCTCGTCGCCCCGGGCGGCTTCCTCTACCTGGCCGAGTTCCACCCGTTCGCCGACACCCTGGCCGAGGACGGCCGGACCGTCGAGCTCGACTACTTCCACCGCGACCCGACCGTCTGGGACGAGCCCGGCACCTACGCCGACCAGTCCGCGACGACCATGGAGAACGTGTCGGTCGAATGGCAGCACGGCCTCGGGGAGGTCATCAGCGCCTTGACCGCCACCGGTCTCCGCCTGGAGTTCCTGCACGAGCACGACTACACGCTGTTCGCCCGGTTCCCCGTACTGGAGCAGGGCGCGGAGTACCGCTTCCCGGAAGGGCACCCGCGCGTCCCGCTGATGTACTCGCTCCGCGCGACGAAGCCGGCGTAGGCACGGCGCGGCACGGCCCCCTGTCCTGTCCTGTCCTGCCCTGTGTGGCCCTGCCCTCGCAGCGCCGGCGGACGGGGGCGCGGGCACGAAAAACGCCCCGGAGCCGAGGCTCCGGGGCGTGAGGGTGGATCAGCCGTTGCTCCGGTCGAACCACTGCAGCCAGTTGGCGCGCGGGCCGACGAGGCCGACGGCGGCGTTTCCGGCCTGGAGGCCCGACGACGAGGAGGGCTGGGCCTCGTGGCCCCCGCCGTGCGCCACCGCGACGGTCGGCGTGACGACGGCAGCCGCGGCGGCGACGGTCGCGATCACGGCGAACTTGCGGAGCTTTCCACGAACCGACATCTCAGGTTCTCCTTGGTCAAAGGTTCAGTAGCTGGCTACGGCCGGCCCGAACAGGGCGGGCGGAGACACGTTTGCACACGAACGTGGAAAGGGTGGCGCTCCCGCAACCCGAACGGGCCGAACGGGTGAGAAGTTACGTCGGGAGGGTGACACCCGGTACGCCGTCCGGCCGCACGTCGCCGGCCACCGGGCTCGTGGAGGACCGACCGCGCTACGGCGCCCGGTCCCACCCCCAGTCCCGCTCCGGATCCGGATCCGACGCCCACTCCGGTGCCGGTGCCGGCTCCCACCCGGGCGCAGGCTCCGGATCCGGCTCCGTCTCGGTCTCCGCCCCTGGAACGGGCTCAGGCTCGGACGGATCCACGGCCAGCAGCCCGCGGAGCGCCGCCGCCGACCGGGGGTCCAGGACCGGCGACCGCAGGCCGTCGAGCGCGACCGAGCCCAGCACGGTCGGCCCGCTCGGCGTCCAGGCCTCCGGCGTCGGCCGCCAGGCCTCGGGCACCTCCCCGGCCGCGGCCAGCGCCGCCAGCAGGCGGCGCGCCTGCCGGGACCGCCGGTCTGCGGGCTGGTCGGCGGTCCGGTCGGACACCCAGGTGGCGAAGCGGATCACCAGGTACATCAGCGCCACGAGGACGGCCACGGCCACCAACGGCCCCAGCACCGGCCCCTCCGTCTCCCCCACCGACGCGAAGACGGCCACGCCCGCGCAGGCGATGGCGGCCGACATCAGTCCCAGGAAAAGGACGAAGAGCAGCACCAGACCCAGGCAGCTCACCGGCAGCCGGACCGCCCAACCCCGGCCCACCAGCTTCCTGACGGCCGCTCCGCGGCCCACGGCGGCCGGCGTCGGGTGGTTCCGCACCGACGCGCGCACCTCCCACACCGCGCGGCGGAGTCCCGGCCCGACGGCCGCGAGCAGCGCGGCCTCCACGTCGTCGGCCGGGCGCGGGTCGACGACGGTGGCCACCGCCGTCCTCGCGTTCACGACCAGCCGCCCCTCCCGGTGCATCCGCACGAGAGCGGTGTCCACGACGCGTTCTGTCCCGCCGGCCACGAACGCCAGTTCGTAGAGCGACAGTCCGGGTTCCACCACGCGCCCTCCCCCACTCGCCCGACCCACCTGCCCGGCCCGCCCGGCCGGTCCGCCCAACCGGTCCGCCGGGCTGCCTCGGCCGACGACGAGGCCGGCCGCCCCCGGCGGCTCGCCCGGTGGCCCTCCCAGGCTACGGGCAGGCTCCGACAGCCCATCGGTCGCCGGCGGCCCACGGGCAGTGCCCCGGCCGGGTCAGCCCCGGTTCGCCAGCCAGACGAGCAGGGGGACCGCCGGCGACGCCGCCAGGAAGGCCAGGAACGCGACCCGGCCCAGGGCCTCGACCAGCCGGTCCCGCCCCGTCTCGGGCGGTACCCGGACCCGGCCCGCGCGGACGTCCAGCGCGAGCGCGTACATCGCGGCGGCCGGGTACTGCACGGGGTCCGCGTTGCCGGTATGCGAGGTGACGCGCCGGAACGGGCGGATCCGGTGCAGACGGAGCAGCCGGGCGAAGGTTCCGGGGAGCATCGGCGGGAACAGCTCGACCGCTTGCTCGACGGTGACCCCCGGACCGTCCGGCGCCGTCAGGACGACCTGCTCCCACGGTCCGCTCCACAGCTTCCGCCTGGCCGCGGTGTGCCGCCGGCGGCGCAGTTCCGCGCGCCCGAACGCCACGATCAGCAGCACCTCGACGACGGCCGCGGTCACCGGCGCGCCGACGTCCGTCCCCAGGGCCGCCCACAGCACCGACGCCACCGCCAGCCCCGCCACGGCGGCCATGCGCAATCCACCCGTCATGGCACCCCCTTCCCGCCCTGCCCGGACTCGCCAGTGTCCACCGCGCCCCCGGACCACCACCAGTCCCCCGGCGGCCGCGGGAGGACCGCCGGCGGCCCCGGAGACCGGCGGCGAGCCGCAGGGGGAAGGAGGCGGGACGCAGGGGGAAGGGGGGCGGGACGCCGGGGGAAGGGGGCAGGCTCCCCACGGACCGCCGCACAGGCCGTCAGCGGGCAGTGGGCGGAGGGCGGCCCGGTCCGCGTCCGAGCCGCCCTCCGCCTCGCGACCCGTCGGCTCACGGGTCCGCCGCCTCACCCGCCGGTCGCCGGTCGACTCACCGGCCCGGCCGCTCACCTAGGCGACTCACCGACCCGCCCGCTCACCCTCGCGGTGGGGCGGCCGCGTCAGGGCCGCCCGCCGGCCCCGGGCGGGCGGCCGGACCGGGGAGGACGGCCACGAACAGCGGGGCCGCCGCGGCGAGCGCGCCGCCCAGCCAGAGGACGGCGGCCGGGCCGAGGCCGTCCACCGTCCGGCCGCCCGTCAGGGCGCCCAGCGCGATGGCTCCGTTGAAGACCGCGACGAACAGCGAGGACGCGCCCTCGCTCGCGCCGGGGGCGGCCCGGGTGACCCAGGTCTGCGTCGTCACCGAGACGCCCCCGTACGCCAGACCCCAGAGCGCGACCAGGCCGGCGGCGCCCGGCACGCCCGTGCCGAGGACCGGCATCGCCAGGACGGTGACCGCGAGCGCCGCACCGATCGCGGCCGCCGCCGCGCGCACACCGCGGCCCACCACGGCGCCGGCCACGAAGTTGCCCACGATCCCACCGGCCCCGTAGACCAGCAGCAGCATGCCGACCTGCCCGACCGAGGCGCCCGACACCTCTTCGAGGACGGGGCGCACGTACGTGTAAGCGGCGAAGTGACCGGTCACCAGGAGTGCGACGACGATCAGGCCTGTCCGCACGCCCGGTACGGCCGCCAGCCGCAGCACGCCGCCCAGGCCCAGCGTGCGTTCGGCGGCGAGCGGCGGGACCAGCAGCGCCACGACCGCGGCGACGAGCAGTGCCAGGCCACCGAGGAGCGCGAAGGCCTCCCGCCAGCCGGCCGCCCCGCCGAGGAAGGCGCCGGCGGGGACCCCGAGGACCGAGGCGAGCGCGACCCCGCTGAAGGCCGTCGCGGTCGCCGGCCCGGCCGAGGCGCGCGGCACCAACCGGACCGCCACCCCCGCGGCGAGCGACCAGACGCCTCCCATGGCCAGCCCGACCAGCACCCGGGCCACCACCATGACCGCGAACACCGGCGCCCACGCGGCCAGCAGGTTGGCGGCGCCCAGCAGCACCAGCAGCACGCACAGCGCCCGGCGGCGGTCCCACCGGCCGAGCGCGGCGGTGAGCGGCGGGGCGGACACGGCGGCCACCAGCCCGGTGACGGTGAGGGTCAGTCCGGCCGTGCCCTCGGTGACATCGAGCGCACCGCCGATCGGGGTGAGCAGCGCGACGGGCATCATCTCGGAGGTGACGACGGCGAAGGTCGCGGCGGCGACCGCGAGGACGGCCGGCCAACCGCCCGGTGGCCGCGCCGCCGCAGCCCGGTCGGGGTCGCGGTCCCGGTCCCGGTCCCGGTCCCGGTCCCGGTCCCGGTCCCGGGGCACGGAGGGGGAAGGGGAGGGGAGGGAGGACGGGGACGGCCGCTCGGTGGTGGGCGACGGTAGGGGGTGCTCTGCCATGCGTCCAGCCAACGCGTCCGCGCAGGTGGGAACAAGGACGGATCACTCACGCTTCCATGAGGCGGGCTCATCGATCGGCCCGCACCGCACCGTCCCGCCACGTCCCACCCCGCCCCACCCGTCCGCGCACCGGTCGACCGGCGCCGCACCGAGAGGAGTCCCCGCCATGGGCGGCAGCATGGATCTACGCGAACTGGAGTGCTTCCTCGCCGTCAGCGAGGAACTCCACTTCGGCCGTGCCGGCGAGCGGCTCCTGGTCTCGCAGAGCCGGGTCAGCCAGCTGGTCAGCTCGCTGGAGCGCAGGGTCGGGACGCGGCTGCTCGACCGCACCAGTCGGCAGGTGCGGCTGACGCCCGCCGGGGAGGAGTTCCTGGCCGAACTCGGCCCCGCCTACGCGGCGTTGCGGGGCGCGGTCGACCGGGCCCGGGCCTCGGCACGCGGGCTGCAGGGGCTGCTGCGGCTCGGGTTCCAGGGCAGCACCGGTGCCGGGTTCACCGCCGCCGTGACCGCGTTCCGGCGGCAACTGCCCGACTGCGCCGTCGAGATCACCGAACTCCCGTTGTCCGACCCGTTCGGCGCACTGCACCGGGGCGAGGTGGACACGGCGGCGGTCCTGCTGCCGGTCGCCGAGGACGGGCTGCAGCTGGGCCCGGTGTTCTCCCGGCAGCCGCACTACCTCGCCGTCGCGCACCGTCACCCGTGGGCCGGGGCCGCCTCGGTGGACGCCGAGCAGCTGGCCGGCACGTCCCTGATCTCCCTGGCCCGGCCCGCCCCCGAGTACTGGCGGCAGGCCCAGGCACCCGACCGCACCCCCGACGGCGTCCCGATCCCGGCCGGCCCCGAGGTGCGCACCCTGCAGGAGGGCCTCTCGCTGGCGGCCGGCGGCCAGGGCGCCCTGCTGCTCTGCCGGCCGACCGCCGATCACCACCGGCGCGCGGACCTCAGCTACCTGCCCGTCACCGGCCTGCCGGACTCGGCGCTGGGCCTGGTCTGGCGGGCCGGCCACGAGACGGCCGCGGTCCGCGCGTTCGCGGGAATCCTGGCCGAGACCGTCCGGGCGGTACCGGACCTCGTCGAGGCCGGTGCCGGTACCGACGTCCGGGCCCGGGCCGCGACCTTGGATCAGGTCCGGGTCTGAGGCACCGACAGCTCGCCGCCCCGGCACGCCCACCCGTCCGAGTGGTCCTCCGACGTGTCCCCCGCGCCGCGCGGTGGGAGCCGTCGATGCTGACCGTGGCGCGGCCGGACCCGGCCTGCGCCGAAGCGACGACGAAACGGGTGAGCGCGATGTCCCAGCAGCTGTTCCACAGGGCCGTCCAGGCGGCGTGCGCGGTGGTGCTCCTCGCCGCCGGACCGGCCGCGGCGGCCGCCACCTGCGGCGCCGACCTCGCGGTCACGGCCGCCAACCCGGCCCCGGTCGCCGACGGCGGTTCGACGATGCTGCACCCCGTGGTGACCAACACCGGCAGCGTCGCCACCGGCGAGCCGTTCACCCTGGCCGTCCACCTGCCGCCCGGGGTCGTCGGCACCGGCACCTCCCCCGACGGCACCTGTTCCACCGGCCCGTTCGGCCACACCGTGACCTGTACCTTCCCGGCGGGCCTGGCCGCCGGCGCCACGACCACGGCCGACGTCCGGATCTCCGTCGCCTCCGGCATGGACCCGGAGGTCGTCCAGGGGACCGTCGAGGTCAACCTCCCGGGCGACCCGACCCCGGCCGACAACACCGCCGGCTTCGACATCACGATCCTGTAAGCCCGTACGCCGCGAGGCCCGGCGCCCTGCGGTAAGCCCCGCACGGGGACGGGCGTACCCGCTCCCGGGCCGGTCCGGCCCCCTCAGCACTGAACGATCGAGCGTCTCTTTGCAAAGTCCCGGACTTTTGCAAAGAGACGCTCCGTGCGTTGATCAGCCTCTGCTTCTCTGTCTAGCTCTTCCGCTCCAGTGCATGATGAATCTGCAAAACACTTTGCAAAGCGTCGTCTTTGCAAAGCTTCCAGCGCCGGCCAGGCCCCCGGCCCGGCCCCCGGCCCGGCCGGCGGAGCAGACCCTGAAGCAGACGCAGGCCCGCCCCCAGCCCCGCCCCTGGCCCGCTCCGGCGGCCGGGCCGACCCGGCCTCGGCCCGGGCCGGCCGAGCCCGGCCGCCGGAGCGGGCGGCGTCCGGGCGGGGCTCCCGGACCCGCGGCGCACGCCGGGGACGGCCGAAAGTACAGACAGCCCCACGCCCAGTTCACTACCGTCGTCCCAACGGCCTTCGCGCGCAGGGCCATCGGTCTGCTACCGGCTGCCTGCTGGCTGCCGGCTGCAACCGACGGCCGGCGGTTCCGACAGGGGGTGGGATGGCACAGGCAAGGAGGCGGCTGTCGCGCGCGGAGGCGGTGCGGCAGCGAGCCGGAGCCCAGTTCATCGGCCGACGGGCGCAGTTGGCGCTGTTCGTGGAGAATCTCGCCAAGAATCCCGACCCGGACGCCGGCCCGGATCCGGCGGACTTCCTGTTCCACGTGCGCGGGGTGGGCGGGGTCGGCAAGTCGACGCTCCTGGCGCAGTGGCGGGAGGCCGCCCACCGGGCGGGGGCGCTGACCGCACTGGTCGACGAGACCGACGTCCACGGCGTCGAGACCACGCTGACCGCGTTCGCCCGGCAGCTGGCCGAACAGGCGGGCCCGTTGAGGGAGTTCGACAAGGCGGTCGAGCAGTACCGGCGCGCGTTGCAGGCCGCCGCCGAGCGCGTGCCGGAGCAGCCGCCCGGCGGGGACACGGCCTCGCTGCCGGCCCGGCTGGTGACCCAGGCGGCGTTCGGTGCCGCGGCGATGCTGCCCGGGGCGGGCGTGGTCGCGGCCATGGCCAGTCCGGAGACCGTCGCCCAGGGCGCGGACCGCCTCGTCGCAGGCGTGCGCCAGCGGCGGCGCGGCGGCGACGGCGACGAGTCGGCACTCAGCCGCGCCTTCGTCGCCGAGCTGGGCCGGATCTGCGAACGCGACCGGGATCGGCACCCGTGGATCGTGCTGTTCCTCGACACCTGGGAGGTGACCGGCCGCTACCTCGACGGGTGGCTGCGGGAGACCATCGACGACGCCTTCGGCGCGCTGCCGCTGGAGGTCGTCTTCGTCCTCGCCGGGCGGGACGAGCTCGCGGAGCGGGAGTGGGCGCCGTGGCGGCCCGTCCTGGTGGACGTGCCGCTGGAGGTGTTCACCGAACAGGAGGCCCGCGACCTGCTCGCCGCGCGGGGCGTCACCGACCCCGGTGTCGTCGACGCGGTCCTCCGCATGTCGATGCGCCTGCCGCTGCTGGTCGCCCTCCTCGCGCACGCCGATCCCGGCGCGGTCGACGTCGTCGCCGACGTCGGCGCGGACCTCGTCGACCAGGCCGTCGTGCGGTTCCTGCAGTGGATCCCCGAGCCCGAGCGCCGTGAGACCGTGGTGGCGGCGGCGCTGCCGCTGCAGTTGAACCAGGACCTCTTCGCGTGCGCCGTCCCGGACGCCGAACCGGCCACCTGGGAGTGGCTGCTGGGCCAGCCCTTCGTGACCGGGCACGGGGACTTCCGGCAGTACCACTCGGTGGTCCGCACCAGCATGCTCCGCCGGCGCCGCACCCACGTGCCCCGGTTGTGGACCGCTGCCCACACCCGTCTCGCCGAGAACCACGCCGCGGCGCGCACCGGGGTGGAGCGGCACGTTCCGGTGACCCGGCGGGCCGGTGACCCGCGTTGGCGGCGTCACCTGCTCAACGAGACCTATCACCGGCTGTGCGCGGACCCGCTGGCCGGCCTGCCGGCGGCCCTCGAACACACCGCCCGGACCGCCGGCGAGGCCCCGGACGCCCTGGCCGTGTGGGCGGAGATGCTCCACCAGGCCGCGCTGGACAGCGACGACGCCGACCTCACGCACTGGGCGGACCGGATCAAGTCGGCCGGCGCCGGCGAGCAGGCGGCCATGGAGACCCTCGACGCGCTGACCGCCCCGGCCCTGCCGGCCCGGGTGCGGGCCTGGGCGCTCACCCACCGCGGCTACCAGAACTTCGTCGAGGACCGTGACGACGACGCGCTCGCCGATCTCGACCTGGCCGTCGCCACCCTCACCGACCTCCCGCAGGCGTTCGCCTACCGTGGCCGCGTGCACAGTTGGCACGCCCGCTACGAGCAGGCGCTGGCCGATCTCGGCGCCGCGCTGGCCCTCGACCCCGAGTACGCCTGGGCTCTCTCCCGGCGTGGCGAGACCCACCAGCTGGCGGGCCACGTCGAGGAGGCGATGGCCGACTTCACCGCTGCCATCGCGCTCGATCCCGACGACGCCTGGGCGCTCGGCTCCCGCGGCCAGGCCCACCGCCAGGCGGGCCGGCTGGACGAGGCGATCGCCGACCTCAGCGCCGCCATCGCGCTCGACCCCGAGTACGGCTGGGCCCGGATCCAGCGGGGCGACGCGCACCGGCAGGCGGGCCGGCTGGACGAGGCCGTCGCCGACTTCACGGTCGCGGTCCTCCTCGATCCCGAGGACGCCTGGGCGCTCGGTTCCCGGGGCCAGGCCCACCGCCTGGCGGGCCGTCGGGAGGAGGCGATCGCCGACCTCAGCGCCGCCGTCACCCTCAATCCCGAGTACGCCTGGGCGTTCGCGGAACGCGGGGAGTCCCACCGGCAGTCGGGCCGCATGGAGGAGGCGATCGCCGACTTCACCGCCGCGCTCGGCCTCAACCCGGAGTACGCGTGGGCGCTCGGCTCCCGCGGCCAGGCCCACCGCCAGGCGGGCCGCGCCGAACAGGCCATCGCCGACCTCACCGCCGCCGTCGCCCTCAACCCCGACTACCCGTGGGTCTTCGCGGAACGCGGGGAGGCCCACCGGCAGACCGGCCGGTTGGAGGAGGCCGTGGCCGACTTCACCACCGCCCTCGATCTCGACCCGGAGTACGCCTGGGCCCTCGCCGGGCGGGGTGAGGCGTTCCGGCAGGCCGACCTCCCGGAGCAGGCGATCGCCGACCTCACCGCCGCCCTCGCCCTCAGCCCCGAGTACGCCTGGGCGCTGCGTGCCCGGGGCCAGGCCCACCGGCAGGCGGGGCGCGCCGAACAGGCGATCGCCGACCTCACCGCCGCCGTCACCGTCAGCCCGGAGTACGCCTGGGCGCACGCCCTGCGGGGTGAGGTCCACCGGCTGGCCGGCGACCTGGAGGAGGCGATCGCCGACCTCGACGCGGCGATCGCCCTCGACCCCGACGACGGCTGGGCACTCGGCTCCCGGGGCCAGGCCCACCGGCAGGCCGGTCACGCCGAACAGGCGATCACCGACCTCACCGCCGCCCTCGCCCGCAACCCCGAGTACATCTGGGCGCACGCCGAACGGGGTCAGGCCTACCGCCAGGCCGGCCGGTCGGCGGAGGCCATCGCCGACCTGACCGCCGTCCTCGCCCTCGACCCCACCGACACGGCGGTGCGGTGCGCCCTCGTCGCGGCGCTCCGGCACGACGGGCGGCTGCCGGCCGCGCGGGAGGTGCTGGCCGGGGCGTCGCCGGCGGACGCGGTGACCGCGCCGGTACTCGCGGAGGTGGCCATGCTGCGGCTGTTCGAGGTGGGCCGCGCGGCCTCCGCCGCCGACTGGAGCGCCTTCCTCGAAGCCCCCTACGACGATCCCGAGGACCCGTTCGAGGCGACGGTGCGGCGCCTCGTCCACGGGCTGGTCGTCGGGGACGCCGCTCCGGAGGCTCTGGCGCACGCCTTCCTCAGCGTCGCCGGTGCGCGCACCTCGCTGGAGGACCTCCGGCTGTACGTGGTCGAGCTGACCCGTGCGGAGCCGCCCGTCGCGGCCCGGGCCGAGGCGGCACTGCGCGTCCTCGGACAGCGGCGGGGCGCAGCCGGGACGGCGGGGGTGGGCATTGCGCGATGAATGGTGGGTGGTGGACTGCGGACTGCGGACTGCGGGTGGCGGGCGGCGGACCTCGGGGTCCCGTGGCGGAGGGACCGCCCGGAGCCCGTCGGCGCGCGGCGCCGTGGCCTAGCCGACCGGTGCGGGGGCGAGGAGGGCGTCGACCGCCTGGTCCGCCTCCGCCAGCAGGCGCTCGCCGGCGGCGAGGGAGTCGTGGAGCAGGACCACCGAGGCGTCCGTGATGCCGCAGAACTCCGAGATGCCGACCTTGAGCAGCTGGGGGACCGTCGTGTCCCAGCCCAGCGTGGCGAACTCGTCCGCCGAGTAGCTGCTCAGGCCGAGCCAGAGCATCCGCTTGTCGGCGAGCCGCGGCCGGCTGCGCCCGTAGGCGAACCCGTAGTTCCAGACCCGGTCGATCCAGCCCTTGAGGACGGCCGGCAGGCCGAACCACCAGAGCGGGAAGACGGGGACGATGACGTCGGCGGCCTCGATCCGCCGCATGTGGGTCCGGACGTCCTCGGAGTACGCCTTGTCCCGGTGCTGCCAGTCGGGTTCGTCCTCGGGCGTCATCCGGGGGTCGAAGCCCTCGGCGTGCAGGTCGAGCAGGTCCACCCGGTAGCCCGCGGCGGTGAGCCGGCGCGCGGCCCGGGCCGCCACCTGCGCGGTCAGCGAGTCGGGCCGCGGGTGGGCGAGGACCAGCAGGGCCTGCGGCCGAGGGCCGGCCGGGAGGCCGCTCGCGGGGGGCTGTCCCGGCTCGGCCGCCGGGTGGACGGCGGGGTGGGTCTCGTGGGCGGCGGAGTGGGTCACGGTGGTTCTCCTCGGGTGGTCGGGAGGTGGTCGGGAGGTGGTCGGGAGGTGGTCGGGTGGCGGTCGGGTGGCCTCGCGGGGGCGGTCGTCCGGCGGGCCCCGGGGGGCGCCGTTCACGGGAACCACACTGTCCGGCCGCGCGCACGGGCCGCTCACGACCGGCGCACGGGCACCCGCCCGGCGCCGTCCGACGACCGCTCTCCCGTCCGCCCGCCCGTCTGCCCGTCCGCCTTCCGGTCCGTCCGCCCGTCTCGCGCGCTCCGCGTGCACTCGGGCACACTCGGGCGCAAACCCCGCCCGCCGGCGCCGAAACGGCACCACCTAACGTGGCGTCATGCGCTTCGACCTGCTCGGACCCCTGCGGATCCACACCGACGACGGCACGCCCGTCACCGTCCGCGAACCGAAGGTCCGTGCCCTGCTCGCCGATCTGCTCGCCCACCACGGGCGGCCGCTCCCGGTCGACCGGCTGGTGGAGGACCTCTGGGAGGACCGGCCGCCGGGAAACCCGGCCAACACCCTCCAGACCAAGGTGTCCCAGCTGCGCCGCGCACTCGACCAGGCCGAACCCGGCGCACGGGCGCTGGTCGCCCTGACGCCCGCCGGCTACGCCCTCCAGGTGGCCGACGAGGCCGTCGACACGGGCCGGTTCGCCGCGCTGACCGCCCGGGCCGAGCAGGCGCACCGGGCCGGGGACCAGGGCGGGCGGGCCCGGCTGCTCGGCGAGGCGCTCGCCCTGTGGCGCGGCCCGGCGCTCGCCGAGTTCCGTGACGCGCCGTTCGCCCAAGCGGTGTCCGTCCGGCTGGACGAGCAGTACCTCACCGCTCTGGAGGCGTCCGCCGAGGCCCGGCTGGACCTCGGCGAGCACCGCGAGCTGGCCGACGGGCTGGCCGCCGCAGTGGCCGAGCACCCGCTGCGGGAGCGGCTCCGGGCCGCCCACCTGCGCGCGCTGTACCGGGCGGGCCGGCAGAGCGAGGCCCTCGCCGGCTTCGCCGAGCTCAAGGCCCTGCTGGCCGAGGAGCTGGGCCTGGACCCGGGGCCGGAGCTCACCGAACTGCACACCGCCCTGCTCCGGCAGGACCCCGCACTGGCGGCACCGGCCGTCGCCGGCGCGGGCGCACCGGAAGAGGCAGGCGGCGGCCACCTCCCCGCCCCGGTCACTCCCCTGATCGGCCGGACGGCGGACGCGGCCCAGGTGCGCCGGATGCTGCGGGACGGCCGGCTCGTCACCCTGGTCGGACCGGGCGGTGTCGGCAAGACCCGGCTCGCCCTGGAGGCGGCCGCACAGGCGTCCGGCGACCGCGCCGACGGCGTCCGGTTCGTCGAACTCACCCCGCTCGCCGGTGACCTGGCCGCGGGCGTCGCCGCCGCCCTCGGCCTCCGCGAGGACCACGCCGCCGGATCGGCCGCCGACCAGCTGGCCCGCGCCCTGCGCACCCGGGACCTGCTGCTGGTGCTCGACGGCTGCGAGCACCTCGTCGACCAGGCCGCTGAGCTGACCGCGCACCTGCTCCGGCAGGCGCCCGGGTTGCGCGTGCTGGCGACCAGTCAGGAACCGCTCGCCCTGCTCGGCGAGGCGCTCCACCTGGTCCAGCCGCTCGCCGAGAGTGACGCGATCGCGCTCTTCACCGCCCGTGCGCGGGCCGCCGCACCCGAATTCGCGCTCGGTCCCGCCACCGCCGACGCGGTCGCCGCGATCTGCGCCCGGCTGGACGGCATCCCGCTGGCCCTGGAGCTGGCCGCCGCCCGGGTGCGCGCGCTCGGCGTGCACAGCATCGCCGCGCGCCTGGACGACCGGTTCCGGCTGCTCACCGCTGGCCGCCGCGACGCCCCGGCCCGCCAGCGCACGCTGCGCGCCGTCATCGACTGGAGCTGGGAGCTGCTCGGCGACGAGGAGCGCACGCTGCTGCGCCGCCTCGCCGTCTTCGCCGGCGGTTGCACGGCCGACGCCGCCCGGATCGTGTGCGCCACGCCCGACCCGGGGGCGGGCGGCGGTTCCGGAGCGGGCGGGCTCGGCACGGGCGGGGTGGACCTGCCCGCGTCCGCCGTGCTGGACACGCTCGGCCGGCTGGTCGACCGCTCGCTGGTCTCGGTGAGCGCCGCTCCGGCGGGCACCGGTCCTGCAGGCTCGGGTACGGCAGGCTCCGGTCCGGCGGACTCGGCTCCTGCGGGCTCGGGTGCGACGGGGTCGAGTACGACGGGCTCAGGTCCTGCGGGCTCGGGTGCGACGGCCTCGCCCGGCGTCTGCGTGAGCGGGGAGGCCGAGGGCCCCCGCTACCGGCTGCTGGAATCCATCGCCGCGTACGGGCTGGAGCGGCTGGAGGAAGCGGGTGAGACGGCGGCCGTCCGGCTGCGCCACCGCGCGTACTGCACCGAACTGGCCGAGCGCACCGGCGAGCTGCTGCACGGGCCGGGCCAGCATGCCGCGCTGGACCGGCTCGACCGCGAGAACGCCGACCTGCGCGCCGCCTTCGCCGACGCCGTCGGGCAGCGGGACACCGCGCTGGCGACCCGTCTGGTGAACGCGCTCGCCTGGTACTGGTTCCTGCGGGGCCGCCCGGCCGAGGCGCACCGCCGGCTGACCGCCGTGCTGGACCTCGCCGGGCCCGCCGACGCGGCCCGCGCCGCCGTCCTGGCCCGCCGGACGGCGTTCGCCCTGCTCACCGGTGAGGCCGGCACCGACGCCGGCACCGACGCCGGTGCCGGAGCCGAAGCCGAAGCTGATCCGGAGGACGCTCCGACGACGGGCCGTGCGGCCGAGGCCGCTTCCGGTTCCGATTCCCGTTCCGGCCCCGGCGGCGACAGCGGCACCGGCCCGCCGGCCGAGGCCCGGGCCCGCTGGCTGCTGGGGTTCGCCCGCTGCGGCTTCACCCGGTCCGGCACGGGGGGCGCCGAGGCCGCCCGGCTGCTCGCGGAGTTCCGTCGGACCGGGGACCGCTGGGGCGAGGCGGCCGCCCACGCCACGCTCGCGGTCCAGGCCGGCTACCGCGGCGACCTGCCCGCCGTCCGCCGCCACGCCACCGAGGGCGCCGCGCTGTTCGCGGAGCTCGGCGACGGCTGGGGCCGCCTCCAGGCGACCGAGCACCTCGGCGTGCTCGCCGAGATCGCCGGTGACTACGACCGGGCCCGTCTGCTGCACGAGGAGGGCATCCGGCTGGCCGAGGAGCTGCGGCTCTGGACCGACCTGTCCTTCCGGCTCTCCCGGGCGGGCCGCATCGCCCTGCTCACCGGAGACCTCGACGCCTCCGCTCGGCTGCACGAGCGGGCCCGGAGGCTCGCCGCCGAGCAGTCGCACCGGCCGGCCCAGCAGTTCGCCGACACCGGGCTCGCCCTGACCGCCCGTCGCCGCGGCGACCTCGACGCCGCCGAGGCGCTGTTCCGCCCCTGGCTCGCCTGGAACCGCGACCAGGGTGTCGACGCCGGCACCGCCCTGATCCTCGCTCAGCTCGGTTTCGCCGCCGAACAGCGGGGGGACGCCGGGCGCGCGACCGCGTTCCACCTGGAGAGCCTGCACACCGCCGAGCGGACCGGGGACCTCCGGGCGGTGGCGCTCGCCGTGGAGGGGCTGGCCGGCGCCCGCTCCCTCGGCGCGTCACCGGATTCCGGGTCCGGCCGCGCGCACCCCGAGCCCGACCGGGGCGACGCGGAGCACGCCGCCGAACTCCTCGGCACCGCTGCCGGACTCCGCCGCTCGGTCGGCTCCCCGCTGCCCCCGGCGGAACGCTTCGACACCGACCGGATCACCGCCCGCGCCACCCTCGTCCTCGGTGAGCAGGGCTTCGAAGCCGCCCGTTGCCGGGGTGAGCGGATCCCCCTGGCCGACCACCTGGCCCGTCTCACCCCGCCCGGGCAGCACGCCCTGCCCGAACTGCTCGCTCCGGCCGGGCAGCACGCTCCGGCCGACGCCCCATCTGATGACACATCGTCATCATGATTCGGAAAACGGACTTTCATGCCGGTTCTGCCCCTTCGGGCACAGGTTTTTCGAAATAGTACGAACGAAAACGATCATCTGGGTACATTCATGGCCGACTGTCGATCCGGCAGCCGGAGCACCCCTCCGACTCCGTCCAACGGATCGTCATGTCCGCCGTACCCGTTCACCCGCACCACACCCAAGACAGGACGCTCATGCCGAACGCCCGACCCGCCGTCACCCGGCGCACCCTGGTCACCGCGATAGGCGCCACGGCCGCCGCCCTCGCCACCGCGCCCGCGGCGAACGCCGCTACCCCGAACACCCCGGCCCCCGGCACCCCCGCGACCCCGCCGGCCGCCCCGGCCACGAGCCCCGCCGCCCGCACGGTCACCACCCCGGCCACCCGGGTCCGGTCCGCGGCAGGCCGGGCGGCCGCCGACGTCCGTACGGACTTCCCGATCCGCTACGTCGGCGTCAGCTGGGACGGCCCGCGACGCGGCGCAGCGATCCGCCTCCACCACGACGCCACCGGCCCCGGCAGCTGGAAGCCGCTGACCGCCGGCTGCGCGGGCGGCCCGGACCAGGCCGCGCGCCCGGAGCGCGCGGACGCGGCCTCCCCCGCCGCCACCGTGCTGGTCGCCGCGGACGGCGCGGTCGGCTACGAACTGCGCCTGCCCGACGGCGCCGCCAACCTGCGTTCCTCGGCCGTCGACACCACGCACGGCCCGGCCCGCACCGCCTCCGTCGCCCCGACCGCGCCCAGCACCTTCTGCGGCGTCCAGTACCTGCCGCGCGCCGCGTGGGGCGCGGACGAGTCCAAGCGCTTCAAGAACGGCGTCGAGAACTCCCCCGCCAAGTACTACCCGCTGCAGACCCTGACGGTGCACCACACCGACACCCCGAACGCCGACCCCGACCCGGCGGCCACCGTTCGGGCGATCTACGAGTACCACGCCATCACCCTCGACTGGGGCGACATCGGCTACCACTTCCTGATCGACGAGGCCGGGCGGATCTACGAGGGCCGCTGGTCCGGCGACGACGGCATCCCGGGGCACGACGCGTCCGGCAACGCGGTGACCGCCTTCCACACCGCCGGCTTCAACTCCGGCAACCTCGGCATCGCACTGCTCGGCACCCTCACCGGCCAGGAGCCCACCGCCCAGGCCAGGCACTCGCTCACCCTGCTGCTGGCCCTCGCGGCGGGTGTCCACAACCTCGACCCGCAGGCCCACGTCACCTTCGTCAACCCGGTCAACGGCGTGACCAAGCCGGTCGACATGATCAGCGGCCACCGCGACTGGCTGGCCACCGACTGCCCCGGCGGCACCATGTACGCCGGCCTGCCCGCCCTGCGCACCGACGTCGCCGCCCTCACCGGCTACGCCGTCCGCACCGGCTTCGGCCACTGACCCCACCGGCCGCGGCCCCGCACACCCCCGGGCGCCGCGGCCGGCCCCGCCGTAACCAGCGGCCCACCGCCCGCGGGAGTCGGTTTCGAGCTCGTCGGCCGTCGGGCTCCGGTCCTCCGAGTAGCCGTAGGCCTTGCTGCCGTCCGCCGCCTTCGCCCGAGCGGGCCCGGGCTCGGGCCCGCTCGGGCTTCCGGACCACGGCCTCCGCCCAGCTGCGGATGAACCTCAGCACCCGCCTCTCGCCCCCTGCCACCATTCACGCAGGACCAGCCGGGCCGCGCAGGGAAGGACTGGACGCCCCGCAGCGGTACGGCAAGAATGGGAAACGAACGCTCCTCGGGAGGCAGCGATGCCTGAGTTTCGAGAGCCGCAGTGGCGGAAGCCCAGGCCTCTTGGGTACAGCCTCGCCGCCGACATGTTCACAAGCATTGCCGCCCCCATCCTCGCCGGCTTCAGCGTCACCGCGATCGGAGTCGTTTCAGCCGACTTCGAAAAGTTCCGATGGCCGGGCTTCGGCCTCCTTTCGCTCGCGAGCGCCGCCATCCTGTTAGTGGCCGGCATGCAGTTCGGATTCTGCGCCAGAAAATTCCGCTACTCCCCCGAAGACATACGCGAATGGTGGAGTGAGGAAGACCTGGCGGAGCCCGGACGTGAGGCGCGACTGCAGAGAGAGCAGCATCGGGACTTCGACAAGTCGCGAAAGTTCAACGCCTGGGCCCGACGGACCTACAACATCGGCATTTCTGCCCTGGGCCTGGGGGTTGCGGTCGCCCTCACTCCCCCCGAAGGAGCTTCGGGCGCGCAGGCGGCGTTCCGCTGGGCGGCTGCCACGCTGGTCCTGCTCGGTGCGATAACCGAACTCGCGCTGATGGCCACGGACACCCGTCCGGGCCGCCGATTCGGAAGGAGGCTGCGCCGCCTCCTCACGAGGAGGCCTCAATGAAGAAGCTCCCGCCGACCGTCACCGGAGCAAGGGAAGGGTCCGCCGCCCCCACGGAAAAGGCCAGGCGCAGAGAGCGGTTCCCTGACGAAGAATGCTCATGCCCCAAGTGTGACGGCGTATACGAGCACGACCCTAAATGCCCCCTTAGGCTCGTCCTCCGCCTGCCGTGCTAGCAGAACGCCGACACCTCGAACCCCAATACCTCGATCCGTTCCTTGCCCCGGAACCGCACCGTGATTCCTGCGGTGGATTTCGGTCGGGCCGAGTTCCGCCCAGGGGAGTCGGCGCGACGACCGAGAGTGATGCCGTCGGCACCAGTGGTGATCAAGTGGTTCGGGTGCGACTCTCCGAGGTGGAGGTGGCACCATGCCCAAGAGCCGCCAGGACATCAACTCCCTCACCCAGACCCAGCTGGACGACTACGTGTACGCGCTGGGGATCCTGCAGGCACGCTCGGCCGCGGATCCGGACGACCCGACCGGGTACGCCTTCCAGGCCGCCCTGCACAACGACGTGTTCGTCGGTCCCTGCGAACACGGCAGTGACCTCTTCCTGCCGTGGCACCGCTCGCACCTGTACCACTTCGAGAAGCTGCTCCAGGAGTCCGACCCTCCGCGGACCGCCGACGTCACGCTGCCGTACTGGGACTGGCTGCACCCGCAGGCGGTCGGGAAGTTCCCGCCCGCCTTCACCCGGCCGGGCCTCGCCGCCCCGCGGGACGAGACGCCGGCGGACCTTCCGCCCGACACCCTGGCGATCGTGACGCTGGAGACCGACCAGGGCGAGTTCGGCGGCTTCCCTACGGCCCACCCGGACGCCGACTCCGGGCGCCTGGAGCTCGGCCCCCACAACACCATGCACAGCGACTTCATCGGCGGCGCCATGGGCAGCCCGGGGACGGCCGCCGAGGACCCGATCTACTTCAGCTTCCACGCCTTCATCGACCTGCTCTGGGCCGAGTGGCAGCGGCGCAACGGCTCGCCGCCGCTCACCTCGCCCGACGAGGACCTGCGCGGCTTCCTCCCCCAGGCGAAGCACAAGGTCGCGGACTTCGCCGACACGGTGGCGCTGGGCTACGACTACGCGTACACGGACCAGCTGAAGAGCGCCTTCGCCGTACCGACGCCGACACCGGTCGAGCGCCACCTGCTCGCCGCCGAACCGCTCAGCCTGCTCGCGGCGCCGGACTTCGCGACCCAGATGCGGGAGACCTCCCGGGCGCAGTTCGGTCTCGCGGCGCCGCCGCCGGACGGCCGGAAGGTGGTCGTCCGGCTCGACGAGCTGAAGGTCCCGCTGACCGGCAGTTACATGCTGCGCGCGTACCTCCACCCGGCCGACGTGCCGTTCCGTGCCGACGACGCGGACTTCGCCGAGCGCTACGGCGTCGGCTACGCCACCATCTGGCGGGCGCACGCGAGCCCCGCCCGGGGCGACGAACACGGCGGTCCCGGCGGTCGCGGCGGTCGCGGCGGTCGCGGCGGTCACGGCGGCGCGCAGCCCCACCCCCACCACCCGGCCCACTGCACCGTCCGGTTCGACGTGACGTCGGTGCTGGCCCGCTCACCCGAGGCGTCGGACACGTACGTGCTGACGCTCCAGTACCGCCCCTCTCCCCCGGTCACCGGGGAGCGCGGGGAACCGGCCGGCCTCGTCCGTGAGGTCGCCCTGAAGGACGTCATGATGGAGGTATACGGCTGACATGCGAACCCCAGTGTTCGAACTCCACATCAAGCCCCTGTTCCGGGCCACGGACCGGGAGCACATGCTCTTCTCCCTCGACCTCTGGGACTACGACTCCGTGGTCGCCAACATCGAGGACGTCATCGGTCGCGTCGACGGCGCCGGAATGCCGCCCGACGACAGCGGCGGACCCTGGCCCGAGGAGTGGATCGCGCTGCTCCGCCGCTGGAAGGCGAGCGGGTTCAAGCGCCTGCAGGTCGGCACGGCGAACTTCACCCTCGCCCGGACGGCCGCGACCGTGACCATCACCGCGACCGGCACGTTCCCCGCCGCGGGTTTCACGGGCTGGCTCCAGTTGGAGGGCGAGACGGAGACGACGAAGACCTACGTCGTCCACTACGAGGCGCCCGACAGCCCGAGCGGGGGAACGCCCGCCGCCTTCACCCTGAGGGAGAAGTACCGGGCCGCCGACGCCCGTACCGTCTTCGTGCGCGACACCACCGGGGTGCGGGAACTGCCGTAGGGCCGCCGGTGGCGGTGGCGGCCGTCACCGCCACCGCGTGCCGGGTTCCGAGTCCGCCCGCGGACCGGCGCCGGCCGACTCCGCGATCGTGATCGTGATCGCGGAGTCGGCCGGGCCGCATCGGTCTGCGGTGCTACCCGGCAGTCACGTGACCTTTCAGCACTCCGAGTACACACAGTTCGGGACTGGTCCCCGCCACCACACAGGCGATGACAGGCGCGGCGAGCTCCTGGAGCAGCGCGGCGGGGTCGTCGACGTCGAGCCGTCCGAGGATCGCGGCGATCGCGGGCGTGAAGCTCTCCAGGTGTTCGAGGCACGCGGCGAAGTCGTCGCCGGTGTGCACCTCCGGGCACAGGGGGCTACCGATCAGCTGCGGGTTCGCCTCCAGCACGGCCCGGAGGGCGGCCGAGATCGCCGCCGGGTCGACTGCTTGCGAGTCCGAGTGCTCCGCCTTCGCCCGCGGGTCATGGCCGGAGTCACCGGCCATGGCCACACCCGCGGAGCCGAGGAGCAGCGTTCCTGACGTGATCGCCGCAATTGTTGCGGCGGACAGCTTCTTCCAAAGAGTCATTGGTTCCACCTCGCGATCTTGCCGCCTGGCAGCGCCGATCCCAGGGGGCCTCATTCGGTGCCGTGGATTGTGCACAAATGGCGGGCGCCGAGTGGGGAGGATCGGGACGCCCAGGCCTGCTCGCGGGCTTCAGAGTGCCGCTGCCATTGCGCTCTTCCAGACCAGCACGGAACCCCGGACCGCGCATCCGGAGCGGTTCCTCCGGCTACGGACGGTCCCGGTCGGCGTGGCCGCGGCACGGCCCCCGGCGTCCCGGACGAGCGGATCGCCGCGGGTCCGGCCGCGGTGTGCGCGGGCGCTTCGGGTCGCCCCTGCCCGCCGTCCGGAGGCCGAGGTGCCGGGCCGGGGCCGTGTACGGGGCAGGGCCGTGTTCGGGGCAGGGCCGTATATCGGTACTCATGGCATATCAGGGCCCTCTACCATGCGGGAAAGTCGGCGACGGACCGTCCGTTCGCCAATCGGAGAGGGAAGTCCCGTGACCGAGGTACTCGCACTGATGGGCTTGGCGGAATCCGCTGTGTCGGGGGCCATGGCCCGCGTCCTGCCGCGCGAGCTGTCCGAGCGAGACGCCCTCGTCCGGCCCTCCGAGCACGCCGACTTCCAGTCGAACGTCGCACTGTCCGTGGCGAAGGCCGCCGGAGTGCCGCCCCGGGAGCTGGCGCGGGCGCTCCAGCAGGAGCTCCAGCGGGAGCTCGAAGGCCACGCGGTGTCGTCGACGCTGTCCGGGCCGGGCTTCCTGAACCTGTCGGTGGACGACGCCCGGCTGTGGCGGCAGGTGGAGGCCCGGTTGGCGGACAGCCGGCTCGGGGTGGGCGAGCCGCATGCCGGATCGCGGACGGTCGTCGACTACTCGGCGCCGAACATCGCCAAGGAGATGCACGTCGGGCACCTGCGCACCACGGTGATCGGCGACTGCCTGGTGCGGGTGCTCTCGTTCCTGGGCGGGGACGTGGTGCGGCAGAACCATCTGGGCGACTGGGGCACGCAGTTCGGCATGCTGATCCAGTACATCGACGAGCACCCCGAGGCACGCCGGCAGGGCGGTGACGCGGGTGAGCAGGTGTCCGTTCTGGACGGGCTGTACCGGGCGGCGCGGGCGAAGTTCGACGCCGATGCCGGGTTCGTCGAGCGGGCCCGGCGGCGGGTGGTGGCCCTGCAGGCCGGTGACGAGGCGACACTGACCGTGTGGCGGGAGCTGGTCGCGGTGTCGACACGGGCGTTCCAGCAGCTGTACGACCGGCTGGGCGTGCTGCTCACGGAGCAGGACTCCGCGGGTGAGTCGACGTACAACCCGTTCCTGGACGAGGTCGTCGCGGAGCTGGTCGAGGCGGGCATCGCCGTGGACAGCGACGGCGCCCTGTGCGTCTTCTTCGACGACGTGACCGGTCCGGACGGCGGGCCGACGCCGTTGATCGTCCGGAAGAAGGACGGCGGGTACGGCTACGCCGCCACCGACCTGGCGACCGTCCGGTACCGGATCCGGAAGCTGGAGGCGGACCGGATCCTGTACGTGGTCGACGCGCGGCAGGCCCTGCACTTCCGGATGGTCTTCGCCACCGCCCGCCGGGCCGGCTGGCTCACCGACGAGGTCGACGCGGTGCACGTCCCCTTCGGCACCGTGATGGGGCCCGGTGGCACCCCGTTCAAGACCCGCTCCGGCGGGACGGTGCGGCTCTCGGAGCTTCTCGACGCGGCGGTCGAGGGCGCCCGGGAGGCGGTCGCGGACAAGCCGCACGACCTGAGCGGCGACGCCCTGGAGCGGGTGGTCCAGGCGGCCGGGATCGGCGCGGTGAAGTACGCCGACCTCTCGACGTCCCGCGGAAAGAACTACGTCTTCGACATCGCCCAGATGGTCTCGCTCCAGGGCAACACCGGTGTCTACATGCAGTACGCGCACGCCCGTGTCCGGAGCATCCTGCGCAAGGCGCCGCAGGACGCCCTCGATGCTCCGCTCGACACCTCGCTGGCCCTCCACCCGGCCGAGCGGGCGCTGGTGCTGGCCCTCGACGGGTTCGACGCGACCCTGCGGGAGGTGGCCGGGGAGCTGGAGCCGCACCGGCTGTGCGGCTACCTGTTCTCCCTGGCGAAGGCCCTCACCGACTTCTACGGGGCCTGCCCCGTGCTGCAGGCCGGCACGCCGGCGGTCCGGGCGAACCGGCTGGCGCTGTGCCGGCTGACCGCGCTGACGCTGGCCCGGGGCCTGGACCTGCTCGGCCTGGAGGCCCCGGACCGCATGTGAGGCGGGGTCGGGTGTCCGTGGCGGGTGCGGCTGCGTACCCGCCACGGCGACGCCCGGTGTTCGGGCGCGGCCTGACGGGGCGCCGGCACGGTCGCCCGGCGTTCCGCCGCGCGGGTGGCACGGTCGGTCGGTACGGGCACGGTCGGACGGTGTGCCGTCGCGGTCGGACGGGGCGCGGCCTTCCGGAGCGGCGCGGCTCAGGCGTGTTCGATGCCGGCCGCGCCGTCGAGGCCCAGCAGCCCGACGGCCTGTTCGCGCATCTCCACCTTGCGGATCTTCCCGGTGACGGTCATCGGGAACTCCTCCACCAGGTGCACGTAGCGCGGCACCTTGTAGTGCGCGATCCGGCCGGCGCAGAATTCCCGCAGCGCCTCGGCCGTCAGCTCCGGCGCGCCGGGGCGCGATCGGACCCAGGCCATCAGCTCCTCCCCGTACCTGGCGTCGGGCACGCCGATCACCTGGACGTCCAGGATGTCGGGGTGGGTGTGGAGGAACTCCTCGATCTCCCGCGGGTAGATGTTCTCACCGCCCCGGATCACCATGTCCTTGAGCCGGCCGGTGATGTTGAGGTAGCCCTCCTCGTCCATCACCGCGAGGTCGCCGGTGTGCATCCAGCCGTCGCCGTCGACCGCCTCCGCCGTTCGGTCCGGCTGCTCCCAGTAGCCGAGCATCACCGAGTAGCCCCGGGTGCAGAGTTCGCCCGGGGTGCCGCGCGGGACGGTCGCGCCGGTGTCCGGGTCGACCACCTTGACCTCCAGGTGGGGGCCGACCCGGCCGACGGTGGAGACCCGCCGCTCCAGCGGGTCGTCGGCGCGGGTCTGGGTGGAGACCGGCGAGGTCTCGGTCATGCCGTAGCAGATGGACACGTCGCGCATGCCCATCCGGTCGACGACCTGCTTCATCACCTCGATCGGGCAGGGCGACCCCGCCATGATCCCGGTGCGCAGGCTGGACAGGTCGTGGTCGTCGAAACCGGGGTCGCTGAGTTCGGCGATGAACATCGTCGGCACGCCGTAGAGCGAGGTGCACCGCTCGGCGGCGACCGCGCGCAGGGTGGCGGCGGCGTCGAAGGCGGGGGCCGGGATCACCACGCAGGAGCCGTGCGAGAGAGCCGCCAGGTTGCCCATCACCATGCCGAAGCAGTGGTAGAACGGCACGGGCACGCAGATCCGGTCCGTCTCCGAGTAGCCGCACAACTCGCCGACGAAGTAGCCGTTGTTGAGGATGTTGTGGTGCGAGAGCGTGGCGCCCTTGGGGAATCCGGTGGTGCCCGAGGTGTACTGGATGTTGATCGGATCGTACGGTCCGAGTTCCGCCCCGATCGCGGCCAGCCGGGCCCGGTCACCGCGCCCGCCCGTCTCCAGCAGCTCGTCCCAACCCGTGGAGCCGATCAGCAGCACGTCCTTCAGCTCCGGACAGCGCGGGCCCGCCTCGGCCAGCATCGCCGCGTAGTCGGAGGTCTTGAAGCGCGGAGCCGCGACCACCGTCCGGATCCCCGACTGCCGCAGCACGTACTCGACCTCGTGCGCCCGGTACCCGGGGTTGACGGTCACCAGGACCGCGCCGATCCGCGCGGTGGCGTACTGCACCAGCACCCACTCGGGGCAGTTGGGCGCCCAGATCCCGACCCGGTCGCCCGCCGTCACCCCCAGCCCCAGCAGCCCGAGCGCGACCCGGTCCACCTCCGCCGCGAGTTCCCGGTACGTCCACCGCCGCCCGCTCGGCAGGTCGGCCAGCGCCTCCCGCTCCGGGAAGGCCTGCACGACACGGTCGAGGGCGGTACCGATCGTGTGGTCCAGCAGCGGTACGGAGGTGCTGCCGGTACTGATGCTGGCACTGATGCTGGGAGACGGCGAGGTCATGGCGAGGGCTCCTGGACTCGTCCGGGCACAGGGCGACCGAGTCTACGCAGACCGCCCCCTCCCGTCACCCGTCCGCAGCACCGTCTTCCGGAACGGCCCACCGGGTGGCGGGCGGTGCGGCACCGCCACCCGGGAGCGGGGGAAAGGGACAGCGGAAGGGGGAGCCGGCGGAGGGCGGGCGGTCAGGCGAGGACGACGGGTTCGCCGGTGAGCGCGACGCCCGCCGCGCGGAGTTCCCCGAGGGCCGTGGCGGTCGTGTCGGCGGCGACGCCGGCCGTGTAGTCGAGGAGGACGCGGACGGCGAACCCGGCCCTGGCGCCGTCCAGCGCGGTGGCCTTGACGCAGTGGTCGGTGGCGATGCCGACCACGTCGACGTCCCGGACGTCGCGGGCCCGCAGCCAGTCGGCGAGCGGGGTGCCGTCCTCGGCGTAGCCCTCGAAGCCGCTCTTGGAGGCCGAGCGGGCGCCCTTGAAGAAGACCTCGTCGACCGCACCGGCGTCGACGGCCGGGGCGAACTCGGGGTGGAACTCGCCGCCCTCGCTGCCGACGACGCAGTGCACGGGGAAGGACTCGCGGTAGTCCGGGTCGGCGGAGAAGTGCGGCCCGGGGTCGATGTGGTGGTCCCGGGTGGCGACGACGTACGCGTAGGCGCCGTCCCCCTCGCGGACCAGGTCGGCGATGGCACCGGCCCGCCCGGCACCGCCCTTGACCGGGACGCTGCCGCCCTCGCAGAAGTCCTTCTGCACATCGACGACGATCAGAGCACGGCCCACGGCGAAAGCCCTTCGTTGGGTGGGAACTTGTCCCCGCATGCTCCCGGCTCCGAGGGGCCCGCGGGCGTCGCACGCGCCGAGCGGTCACCCGATCGGGTGGGCGCGCGCCGCGACCCTCACAGGTCCGAGGTGCCGGCGCGGGCCGGGCACGCCCAGGATGGTCGGCGGGCGACGGGAGGGCCGACGGGCCGCCGCCGTCCGGGGCGGCCGGGTCCGACCGTGCGCGGCCGTGCTTCGGGAGAGTTCGGGAGAGCGGGGAGAGGGCCATGGAGAGAACGACGGAGCGACCGACGGCGGGGCCGGGAGCGGGGCCGGGACCGGAGCCGGCAGCGGGGGCGACCCGACAACCGACCGAGCGACCGACGGGGCGACCGCCGCACCGGCGGGGGCTGCCGCTGGTGTTGCTGCTGACGCTCCTCACGGCTCTGGCCCTGACGGGCGGGACGGTCCCGGCCACCGCCTCCCCGGCGCGGGGCCCGGCGGCCGCGGCGGACACCAGGGCGGTGTTCCAGCTGCCGTTCCCCTGCGGCACCACCTGGCAGTTGAACACCTGGGGGCACGACCCCGCGCTCGACATGGTGGTCGAGCGCAACACCGGGTCCGACGGGCTGCCGGTCCTGGCCTCTGCGGCGGGCACGGTCGCGGCGACGTACTGGAACGACGGCTCGGGCAACACCGTCCAGATCGACCACGGCAACGGCTGGTTCACCGCCTACTACCACCTCAAGGACGACCCCGCCGCGTACGTGAGGAAGGGCGACCCGGTGACCCCGTCCACCCGGATCGGGCGGATCGGCAGCACGGGCGACTCCGGGTGGGCGCACCTGCACTACGAGCAGCGCCACCTGGTGGCCGGCGGCGACTTCACCGACGAGAGCCACCGGGTGCCGGCGAGGTTCGACGGCGTCGAGTACTCGGGCACGGCGCAGGAGTGGCCGCGCGTCACCAGCCGCAACTGCCCGCCCGACCGGCCGACGGACCCCTGGGCGGACTGCTCGGCGGGCTGGGTCTGCTTCTACTCCGGCGTGAGCGGCACGGGCACCGTCTGCCGCACGGACGCCGACGTGCCCTCCAGCACCTGCGGCCTGCGCCGCTCGTTCTTCAACAACGGGAACCCGCAGCCGGGCTACGACCACGTACAGGTCCACTTCCGGGAGGGCGGGAGCCAGTGCCTGCACGTCGGCCCTGCCGAGGGCCGTGGCGACCTGCCGGTCGGCGGGCGGACCGTCGACCGGATCGAGTGGCGCGGCGAGTGCTGACGGACGCCTGAAGGCGTGACGGGTACAGGCGCTCCCGGCGCGCGGGCCGGGAGCGCCCGGCACGCCCGGCACGCCTGGCGCGCCGGGAGCGCCGTGCGCCGGTCAAGCCCGCGCCGCGCCCTCCGCAGCCGCCGACCGCACCCCGTCGGCCGCGCCACCGGCCGCCGCAGCGCCGACTGCCGTGCCGACTGCCGCGCCACCGGCTGCCGTGCCGCCGGCGCCGGCGCGCGGCACCGGGATGGTGGCGGCCACCGCGGCGGCCGCGAGCGCGACGCCGCAGCCGATCAGCAGGCCGACCCGGAAGCCGGCCTCCGACGGCAGGGTGTGCCCGCCCAGGGTGATGTTCAGCTGCGCCAGGACGACACCCACGACCGCCGCGGAGACCGAGGTGCCGAGCGAGCGCATCAGGGTGTTGAAGCTGTTCGCCGAGGCCGTCTCCGACAGCGGCACCGCACTCATGATCAGTGCCGGCATCGCACCGTACGCGAGGCCCACACCGGCGTTGCAGACCAGCGTGACCACCAGGACGCCCCACGTGGAGCCGATCAGCGCCATCGACAGTCCGTACCCGGCGGCGATCGCCAGGGCACCGACGACCAGCGTGAACTTCGGGCCGCGCGCCGCCGAGAGCCGCCCGCCGAGCGGCGAGACCGCCATCATCATCAGGCCCGAGGGGGCCATCCACAGGCCCATGGCCAGCATCGACTGGCCGAGTCCGAAGCCGGTGGACTCGGGCAGCTGCAGCAACTGCGGGATGATCAGCGCCTGCGCGTACATGCCGAATCCGACCAGGACCGAGGCCGCGTTGGTCAGCAGCACGCGCGGGCGGGCCGTCACCCGGAGGTCCACCAGCGGGTCGGCGATGCGCAGTTCCCAGACGCCCCAGGCGAGCAGCAGGACGACGGCCGCGCCGAACAGGCCCAGCGTCAGTCCGTCGGTCCAGCCCCAGTCGCCGCCCTTGGACACCGGCAGCAGCAGGCAGACCAGTCCGGCCCCCAGGCCGACCGCGCCGACCGGGTCGAACCGGCCGCCGGCGGGGCGGACGGCGGGGGCGGGGACGAGGAACCAGATCATCGCGGTGATCACCACGGTGAGGGCGGCCGCGCCCCAGAACAGCACCCGCCAGCTCGCGTACTCGGCGACCGCCGCCGAGATCGGCAGGCCGAGGCCGCCGCCGATGCCCATCGAGGCACTGACCAGGGCTATCGCGGAGCCGAGGCGTTCGGGCGGCAGCACCTCGCGGAGCAGGCTGATGCCGAGCGGGACCACCCCCATCCCCATGCCCTGGAGTCCGCGCCCGACGATCATCGGCAGGACGGAGGAGGTGAGCGCGCAGATCACCGATCCGACGAACAGCGGCACGCAGCACGCCAGCAGCATCCGCCGCTTGCCGAGCAGGTCGCCGAGCCGTCCGCTGACCGGCACGAACACGGCCGCCGAGAGCAGGGTCGCGGTGATCACCCAGGAGGCGTTGGACGGGGCGGTGTCCAGCAGCCGGGGAAGCTCGCCGATCAGCGGGGTGACCAGCGTCTGCATGATCGCGGCCACGGTGCCGGTGAAGGCGAGCGTGGCGACCACGCCGCCGGTCCGGGCGGTGGCCTGTGGACCGTCCATGGGGGCTACTCCTCTGTGGTCCGGTGCTGTTTCCGGTGGGGGCGGGAACGGGGGACGTTCACGGCACGTGCAATGTGCATCATGCACAACATATGCATGATACATATCGCCTGCCGTGGGCGCGCTCCTGCGATACTGGGCGGACACCGCAGGTCGGAGCTGCGACGGAACGGACGGGAAGGACGACGTCATGGGCGGCCCCACGGACGAGGTCGCGTTCGAGTACATGGTGCTCAGCCGACACCACTACCTGAGCCCCTCCGGCGCCCGCCCGCAGGGGAGCCGGCTGGACCGCTCCGCGTACATCCTGCTCAGCCGGATCCGCATGCAGGGCCCGATGTCGATCGGCGAGCTCAGCGACGCGTTCGGACTCGACGCCTCCACCCTCAACCGGCAGACCGCCGCGATGACACGCGCCGGGCTGGTCGAACGCATCCCCGACCCCGACGGCGGGATGGCCCGCAAGTTCCGCGTCACCGAGGAGGGCGACCGCCGGCTCGACGAGGACCGCGAGGCCCACGCGAACGCCCTCGACCTCGTGATGGCCGACTGGCCCGCCGAGGACGTCGCCGCCTTCGCCGCCTACCTGCGGCGGTTCAACACCGGCATCGAGCAGCTCGACGGACGCCCCTGGCCCCGTCCGTAGCGGCCCGACCATAGCGGCCCGGCCGGTCGGCGCCCAGGCAGCACGCCGCACGGTGCGGCGTGGGAGGCTACCGGGGCAGACCGCCCCGTCCGACCAGGAGCCGACACCATGGACCGCCCGCAGGCCGCCGCCTTCCGACTCGACGCCACCGCCTCCGGGCACCCGGCAGGCATCCTCGACGCCGCCGAGCAGGCCGAACGGCGGGGCATGGACCGGCTGGTGGTCTCCGAGACCGCCTACGACCCGTTCCTCCAGCTGGCCCGCGCGGCCGACCGCACCAGCACCATCGAACTGGCCACCGGCGTCGCCGTCGCGCTCGCCCGGACGCCGATGACCCTCGCCTACCAGGCCTGGGGCCTGCACGCGGCCTCCGGCGGACGGGCCGTCATCGGCCTCGGATCCCAGGTCAAGCCGCACATCGAGAAGCGCTTCGGCATGCCGTGGGACCGGCCCGCCGCGCGGATGCGCGAGTACGTCCACGCGGTGCGGGCGATCTGGCACAGCTGGCAGACCTGTGAACGGCTGCGCTTCTGCGGCGACTTCTACCAGCACACCGTGATGACCCCGGTGTTCTCCCCCGACCCGGTCCCGGCCGGGGTGCCCCGGATCCTGCTGGCCGGCGTCGGACCGCTGATGGTCCGCACCGCCGGGGCGGTCGCGGACGGCTTCCTCAGCCATCCGTTCACCTCGGTCGACTACCTCGCCGGGCAGGTGCTGCCCGCCCTCGCCGAGGAACGCGGCCGCGCCGAGGCCGAGGGCGCGACCTGGACCGACCGGCCGTTCGAGATCGTCGGCAGCGTCCTCACCGCGACCGGCCGCACCGAGGAGGAGCTGCGGGCCAACCTGGCCGGCGTGCGCGAACGGCTCGCGTTCTACGCCTCGACGCCCGCCTACCGCCCGGTCATGGCCCGGCACGGCTGGGAGGAACTGCACGAGGAACTGCACCGGATGTCGCTGCGCGGGCGGTGGCAGGAGATGGCGGCACTGATCGACGACCGGGTCTTCGACACCTTCGCCGTCGCCGGTGAGGTCGGGCACGTCGCGCGCGAGATCCACCGGCGGTACGCGGGCCTGGCCACCCGGATCTCGGTCAGCCTGCCGGAGGACGCCGCTCCGGAGCTGGGCCTCGACGTACTGGACGCCGTCCGCGCGCTGGGCTGAGACCCGCCGCACGGCACCCTCCTGCCCACGCCGCACGCTCCGTTACGGTGGGCGTGGATCCGTACGGCGAGGCGGGAGGAGCGGGGCGATGGGGCACCGGGCGGAACACCCGACGGAGCATCGGAACGACCCGGACCGGGTGCTGTTGGCCGAGCTGTGGGCGACGTGGGCCGAGCGGGGGTCGGGGCTGGACGCCGAACAGTGGGAGCGGAGCACCCGGCTGCCCGGCTGGTCGGTGCGCGACCTGTACGCCCATGTGGCGCCGACCGCCGGGCTGTTCACCCGGATGCGGGAGGCCGTGGTCGACCGGCCGGCGGCGGTCGCGCGCGGCTCCGCCGTCCTGCGCGCGTACAACCGCCCCGACGGCGTGGCGCACACGGCCGCCGACCTCGTCGCCGACGACGCCCGGGCGCTGGCGGCGACGGTCGGTGCCGAGGCCCTGGTGGCCCGGTTCGCCACCGAGGGCCCTGACGCGCTGGCCGCGATCGCGGACCTGGCGCCGGCGACCGTGATCGCCCACCCGTTGCTCGGCACGGTCACCCTGAGCGCGCTCGCCGAGGTCGCGGTGATGGAGGCGACCGTCCACCTGCTCGACCTCACCGCGGCGGTCGGCGGTCCGCCGCCGCCGGACAGCGCGCTGCACGCCACCCGCGCGCTGCTGGCCGAGGTCGCCGATCCGGTGGAGTTCATCGAGGCCGCGGCGGGGCGGACCCGCGCTGCTGTGCTGCCGGTCATCCGCTGAGCCGCTGACCCGCTGGGCCACTGAGCCGTCAAGGCGCCGGTCACCGACCGGTGTGCCGGTGTGCCGGTGTGCCGGTCCGGTGCGGGCGGCGGTGGGTGGTCCTGGCGGCGGTGGCCGGTCCGGGCGTCGGCCGGTGTCAGCCGCCGTAGTGGTACGGCGTCGTCGTGGTCAGGGCCGCGAAGCCCAGGCGCTCCAGGATCGGGCGGCTCTGCGACGAGGCGTCCACCCGCAGGTACTCGTAGCCGAGTTCGTCCGCCAGCCGGGCCCGGTGCGCGACCAGCGCACGATAGACGCCCCGGCCGCGCCACGCCTCGACGGTGCCGCCGCCCCACAGGCCGGCGAACCCCGTCCCGGGGTGGAGCTCCATCCGCGCCGCGCTCACCGGCACCTCGCGCCCGTCCACCTCGACGAGTGCCAGGTGGATCCGCAGGGTGTCCGGGGATTCGGCGAGGTGGGCGAGGATACGGCGGCGCAGCCGCGAGCCGTCCGTGCCGAAGGCCTGCTCGTGGACGGCCACGACCTCGTCCACCCCGGCCTCGTCGGTGATCTCGCGCAGCGTGATCCCGGTGTCCCCCGGGCCCACCGGTCCGGAGGCCGCACCCGATCGGGCCGCCGTACCCGCCCCGGCCTGGTCGGCCAGCAGGTCGGCGACCCTCGCGACCATCAGCGTCTCGGGCTCGTCCGGTGTGAATCCGGCGGCGAGCAGCCGGTCGCCGAGGTCGGCCGGGCGGTCGTGGCCGTACAGCGTCCACTCGAAGTCCTGGCCGAGTGCGGTGAAGTACGCGATCTGTTCGGCGATGGCACGGTCGGCGTCGGTGCCGGCGCTTGCGTCGGCGCTTGCGCTCAGGTCCGACCAGAGCACGCCGTTCCAGACGCTGTCCGGGCCACTCTGCCGCACCACGCCGCCGATGTGCTCGACCCGCGCCGCCGGCGATTCGGGGCGCGCCCCGCGCCGCATGCGTTCGTCCACCAGGGTGAGAAGTTCTTCATGATCCATAGCGGCACACCCCATCACTGCGGAGCCCCGGTGACAAGCGGATTTAGGGTCCCCGGGTCACGCGGGGCGGTGGTCCCGTGCCACCGGACCCCGACAGGTCGCCGTCGAGGGCCGGCGGACGGCGGTTCGTGCCGTCGAAGACCGACCGCCCAGGTCAGGGGCGGCCCGGGGGTTCGATCAACCCGATCACCCCGATCAGCCCGAACGGCCAGATCACCCCGGACGCCCCGGCCGGTCGACCGGGTCGACCGGCGTGAGGACTCCGAGCCGGTCCTCGATCGCCTCGGCCGCCGCCAGGCGCAGGTCCTCGCGGAACGCGCGGCCGACGATCTGCACTCCGGACGGCAGCCCGTCGGCAATCCCGGTCGGCACGGCCACCCCGGGCACGCCCACGAAGCTGGTCACGGTGCACAGGCGCATTCCCGACCCGACGCGGTCCCACCCGGCCCAGGAGCGGCGGATGTTCATCCAGACGCCCATGAGCTTCATGAACTCGTCCGCGCTCGCGGGCGGGGTCCGCTCCATCATCATCCCGATGTAGCGGTCACCGCCCTCGCCCAGCAGCTTGCGCACCACCGGCCAGGTCGGGGCGAACTCGGTCACGGCGATCCGGCCGTAGGCGTCGAGCGCTTCGTCCAGCCGCGGTACGTCCGACACCTCGCGCACGTCGTACCCGGCGTCCCGCAGCGCGTCGGCCGCGGTCGCGACGGCCGCGCGCACCGTGGGGTGGACGCCGCGCCCGCCGGGGTCCGCCACGACCGCGACCGTCACCGGCCCGGGGAGGGGCTCGCCGTACGCGGGCACCGGCACGGCCCGCGGGTCGGCGCCGGCCAACACCTCGTACGCCAGCCGCAGGTCTCCCACGCTCCGGGCGAACGGGCCATCGGTGACGAGCAGTTGGGACGCAGGGCCGGGGTCGTCGGAGCCGAGGATCCGGTGGTCGGCGGCGAAGCGGCCGACGGTCGGCTTCAGCCCGGCCACACCGCAGAACTGGGCCGGAACGCGCACCGATCCGCCGGAGTCGTTGCCGAGCCCGAGCGCGGCCATGCCCGTGGCGACGGCCACCGCGTCACCCCCGCTCGTTCCGCCAGGGGTCCGGCCGCGGTCCCAGGGGTTGACCGTGTCCCCGAACAGCTCGCTGCGCGTGTGCATCCCGGCCAGGATCAGGGTGGGCATGTTGCTGTGCCCGATCGGGATCGCCCCGGCCGCGCGCAGCCGGGCCACCGGGGGCGCGTCCGCCTGTGCGACCAGCTCGCGGAAGCGCGGGGTGCCGAACGTGGTCGGTACGCCCTCGACGGCCGTGGACTCCTTCACCGTGAACGGCACGCCCGCGAGCGGTCCCAGCTCCTCGCCCGCGGCCCGCCGCCGGTCCGTCCGCCCGGCGGCCTCCCGGGCGCGCTCCGCGAGGACCTGGGTGACCGCCGTCGACCTCCGCCCGGTGACACCGGGCCAAGGTCCGACGGAGCGGAACAGTGGTCACTCTCCGGAGTCGGGTGGTTCGCTCAGGGCTCCACCCGAAAACCGGACACCGTGTCTTGTTCTGCGGATTCGAGGCCGGCTGCGGCCGCCATCTCCGCGACCACCCGTGCGCCCCGGTCCGGCGCCAGGTCGAGGCAGGCCAGCACGCCCGGGACGGCGACGCTCGGCATCAGGTGCCGGTACAGGACGGAGACCCTCATGGCGAGGTCGGCGCGACCCGTGAACCGCTGCGACTGGAGCTGCACCCCCACCCAGGACGCCGTCATCAGCGCGGCGGTGTCGGCCGGCACGACGTGCGGCAGCAGCTCGCCCCGCTCCCCCGCGGCCACCAGCAGCCGCTCCAGCCGGGCGATCCAGCCCGGGGCGGCGTCGACGCCCAGGCTGCCGTCCGCCCCCTGGTCCACCGAGAGCCGCACGCCGGCGCTGAGCATCGGATCGGTCGGGATCAGATGCGTGACGACCATCCCGGTGTCCACGAACTCCTGGAGCTTGCACGCCCGCTCGGGCACGGCCTCGCTGGCGTACTGCTCCTCTATGACGCCCTGGGCCAGCTCCCGTTTCGACGCGAAGTGGAAGTAGACGGCGCCCCTGGTCACACCCGCGCGGGCCACCACCTCTCCGATGGTCGCCCCCTCGTACCCGAACTCGTCGAACACCGAGGCCGCAGCCTGCAGAATCAGCCGCCGCGTCCGCAGCGCCCGCTCCTGTCGCACCACCACGACCACCCCCGCCCCGCCGAAACAAAACCAAACAGCCCGTATCTTACCCAGCGCCGATCTGCCACCAGGCGCGCCGGCATTACGGCGGGCAGCGGCAGCTGTGCACTCAGCGTCAGAGAATACCGACCATGCGGTCTGGTATGAACGGAGAGACCTCCCCCAGTCGGCCGTGCGGTGAACTCCTCGCGGGGTGGACGGCCCCCGGCCGCCGTCGTGCGGCCGGGGCAGCCCGCACCCGTCAGCCCAGCACGGCCACCGCCTCGACCTCGACGAGCTGGTCGTCGTAGCCGAGGACGCTCACCCCGACCAGGGTGCTCGGCACGTCGTGGTCACCGAGGTACTCCCGGTAGACCTCCCATGCCGTCACCAAGTCACTCTGCCGGGCCGAGGCGACGTAGACCGTGGTGCGGACCAGATCGGTCAGCGCCGCACCCTCGTCCTCCAGGACGGTTATCAGGTTCCGCATCACCTGGTGGGCCTGCCCCGCGTAGTCGCCCACCGCCACGGTGCGGCCCTCGGCGTCGAGCGGACAGGCACCGGCCAGCCAGAGCGAGCGGACCGGCGCGTCGACCGCGGCCGCGTACGCGTAGTCCACGGCCTGGGTGAGCCGGTGGTTGCGGATCAGCTTGACGGCGCCGGTCATGTGGTTCTCCGAGGTGGTCGAGGTGACGGTGGGCGGTTCAGCGCCCATCGTTGGCGCGCCGCCGACGGACCGTCAAACGCTTTACGGCGTCGACCCGGACCGCGGCGGGCCGGACTCCGGCGAATTCACCGTTCCGGGTGATGGCGGGTCGCGGACTGCGGCCGGGATCCTGGTGACCCGCCGACGACCGAGGAGTTCCCGTGCTGCTTCCGCCACCCGACCAGGAGTTGGGCCGCCGCCGGATCCTGGAGCTGGCCCTGGGGGTCGGCGTCGCCCCCGCCCTGGGCGCCGGGACGGCGTCCGCCGCCACCGCCGCCCGGTCCGCTCCCGCCCGCGCCGACTCCCCGGAGCAAGCCCTGGGCCGCCAGGTGGCCACCGTGGCGGCCTCGCAGATCGGCGTGCCGTACGCCTGGGGCGGCGGCGACCGGCTGGGCGCCGGGCTCGGCTTCTGCGACGAGGAGAACGGCTACCTCGACGGCCGGTGCCTGGGCGAGACCACCGTCGGTTTCGACTGCAGCGGACTGACGCTGTACTGCTGGTACCGGGCGAGCGGCGGTGCGGTGGAGCTGGGGCACTACACCGTCGCGCAGTACCACCGGTCCGCCCCGGTGGCGCGGGCCGACCTGCTCCCCGGCGACCTGCTGTTCTTCTCCCGCCCTGACGCGCCCCTGCACCACGTCGGCCTCTGGACGGGGGACGGCGCGATGATCCACGCCGAGCGCACCGGCACGCTGGTCGCCCGTGTGGAGGGCGTCCTCGACCTGCCGCGCTGGGCCGGCGAGTTCGCCGGCGGCCGCCGCCCGCTGCCGCTCGGCTGACGCCCGGCCGGCCGTCAGGGAGAGCCCGGCAGTCCGTCGTGGACACGGCCTAGCAGGCCGTGGAGCACCCGGCGCTCCTCGGCGTCCAGCGGCGCGAGCACCTCCTCCTGGACGGCCAGCGCCTCGGCGTGCAGTTCCGCCAGCAGCCCCCGGCCGCGCTCGGTGATGGTGACCAGGACCCTCCGGCGGTCGGCGGCGTCACG
The DNA here is from genome assembly GCF_056437345.1 of Kitasatospora sp. NPDC042419. NCBI lineage: Bacteria > Bacillati > Actinomycetota > Actinomycetes > Kitasatosporales > Streptomycetaceae > Kitasatospora > Kitasatospora sp. NPDC042419. The sequence continues at coordinate 78,452 of NZ_JBWKAW010000010.1, read as the reverse complement.
GGCTCGCTCCACGTGGCCGGCGGAGGCCAGTTGGTCGGCGACCTTGGCCATGTCGCTCGCGTCCACCTTCAGCCGCCGGACCAGGTCCCGCTGGGAGTGCGCCCCGAAGTCGGCCAGCGCGGCGAGCACCGCCATGTCCCAGAGCCGCAGACCGCGCCGGGCGAGGCGCTCGGCCAGCCGCCCGCGGGCCACCTTGCCGGTGCGGGAGAGCAGGTAGGTGCTCAGGTCCAGCAGCATCGGCGGGGTGGCCGGAGGGACTGCGGGCCCGGACTGTTCGAATGCCATGGGAACATCCTAAGGTTCGGCCCTATAGTGGGTGGCGACCCATCATTCCCCGTGGTCCACTATCGACCGCCGTCCCGTACGCGACCCCGCCAGGAGAGAGCGAGCCCAGCCGTGGACGCCCTGTACAACCGCCTGCTCGTCACCGACTTCCCCGCCTGCTTCGGCTTCTACCGCGCCGTCCTGCCGCCGCTGACCGGCGCCACCCTGGTCAAGGGCACCCCGGAGGGCCCGTACGCCAACTGGGACCTCGCCGAGCAGGCCCTGCTCGCACTGCTCGACCGGACCCGGCTGACGGGTGCACTGGGCGCCCCCGCCCTGCCCGCCGCCCTGCCCGCCGGGTCGCCCACCGGCTCGCCCGCCACGGCGGACGGCGCTCCGGACGGCGCATCGGACGGCGCTCCGGACGGCGCGATGCTGGTCCTCCGGGTCGACGATGTGGCGGAGGCGCTCGCCCTCTGCCTGGATCACGGCGGAACGCTCGCCGCCGGCCCCGCCGACCGTCCGGAATGGGGTCCGGGCCTGCGCACCGCCCACCTGCGCGACCCGGAGGGCCGGCTGATCGAACTCCAGTCGTACTGACGCCCCGGCCACCGGGTCCCCTCCCGCTCACCGCGTCCCCCTCACCGCACCCGCCGACGCGCCGCCGGGCGGCCGACGCGGTGTCGGCCGCCCGGCGGCGCCCTCAGCCGCCCGCCACCCGGTCCGCAGCCGGCTCGTCCCAGAGCTCGGGAGAGCACGCACGCACATGTGCACCGATCCGGGCCAGGGCCTCCGCGGCGGGAAGCGGATCGAGCCGGCGCCCGTCCCGCAGTCGCAGGGCGACCGAGTCGTCCGCGGCCTCCCGGCTCCCGATGACCGCCTGGTACGGGACCAGCCGGGCCTCGCGGATCCGGGCGCCCAGACTCCCCCGGTCCGGCCCGGCGACCTCGGCCCGCAGCCCCAGGTCCAGGCACTGCTCGCGGAGCTGCCCGGCCCGCGCCCGCTCTGCCTCCGAGAGCGGCAGCAGGACGAGCTGGGTCGGGGCCAGCCAGGCGGGGAAGGCGCCGCCGTACAGCTCGATCAGGTGGGCGACGACCCGCTCGACGCTGCCGATCACGCTGCGGTGGACCATCACCGGGCGGTGCCTGCCCCCGTCCGGGCCGATGTACCGGAGTCCGAACCGCTCCGGCTGGTGGAAGTCGATCTGCACGGTGGAGAGGGTGGATTCGCGCCCGGCGGCGTCGGCGATCTGGATGTCGATCTTCGGACCGTAGAACGCGGCCTCGCCCTCCACCGCCTCGAACGGCACGCCCGAGCGCTCCAGCACCTCGGTCAGCAGCGCGGTGGCCCGCTCCCAGAGCGCAGGGTCTGCCACGTACTTGCCGCCCGCTCCCGGCAGCGACAGGCGGTAGCGGACCGGCCGGATCCCGAGCGCCCGGTGCGCGTCACCGATCAGCTCCAGTGCGGCGACCGCCTCGTCACCCGCCTGCTCGGGGGTGCAGAAGACGTGCGCGTCGTTCAGCTGGATCGCCCGCACCCTGGTCAGCCCGCCCAGCACCCCGGACGGCTCGGATCGGTACATCCCGCCCAACTCGGCGATCCTCAGGGGCAGTTCACGGTAGCTCCGGGCCCGGGAACGGTAGATCAGCGCATGGTGCGGACAGAGGCTGGGCCGCAGCACGACCTGTTCGGCGCCGAGGTCCATCGGCGGGAACATGTCGTCGCGGTAGTGCTGCCAGTGGCCGGAGATCTCGTAGAGCTCGCGTTTGCCGAGCACCGGCGAGTAGACGTGGCGGTACCCGGCGCGCCGTTCCCGGCCGCGGATGAACTCCTCCAGGGTGTGCCGGATCTCGGCGCCGTCGGGCAGCCAGTACGGCAGCCCGGCCCCGATCAGCGGGTCGGTGCCGAAGAGGCCGAGCTCGCGGCCCAGCCGGCGGTGGTCGGCGGCACCGTCGCCGACCGGTCGGTCCCCGTCCAGGAGGTCTCCGTCCCTCCGATCGCCGTCCAGGAGGTCACTGTGCGCGGGGTCGGCGAGCACGGCGCGGCGGTTCATGCCGGTGCGGTTCACGGCGGGCTGATTCACGGCAGGGCGGTTCATGGCGGTCTCCACTCGGGTCTGCGGGCGAGTGGACCGGCACGACGAAGCCCCGGGGCACTCGCCCCGGGGCTTCGGACTAGGTCAGCAGTCAGCGCGCCGGGACTCTCTCCGGCGTCGTCGTGAGGACGGCAGCAGCGCGCTTCATGCCTCCCACGGTAGCAGGGGGCCCGCACACCGGCGAAGGGGTTTCCGCCCGGCGCCCCGAACCGCACCACCCCGAACCGCACCACCCCGAACCGCCCCGCCCCCAACCGCCCCGCCCCGCAGTGGACCTCACCGCAGGACCACGCACCCGCGCTCGGCCAGGGCGGCGAACAGCCGGGGCGCGGGCGCGAGGTCGTTCCACCGCAGGTCGAGCTTCTCCAGGTCGGGCAGTTCGGCCAGCCAGTCCGGCAGTTCGGTGAGCAGGTTGGCGCGCAGGTCGAGCCGGCGCAGCAGCGGGAGACCGGCCAGCGCCGCCGGGACGACGGTGAGGGCGTTCTCCCGCAGATCGAGTTCACGCAGTTCGCCGAGGCCGCCGAAGGACGCCGGCAGGGTCGTCAGCGCGTTTCCGCGGAGCCAGAGTTCACGCAGTCCGCGGAGGGCGCCGAGCGATCCGGGCAGGGAGGTGAGCCGGTTGTGCTGGGCACGGAGCTCGACCAGGCCGGCCAGGTCGCCGATGGCGTCCGGGAGCCGGTCGATCCGGTTCTCGCCGACGTTGAGGTAGCGCAGGTCGGCGAGTCGGCCGAGTGCCGCCGGGAGGGTGGTGAGCGCGTTGTCGTGCAGGTAGAGGAAGTCCCTGAGGCCCGCGAGGTCGCCGATCTCCTCGGGCACCGCCGTGAGCCGGTTGTGGCCGAGGTCGAGGGTGCGCAGCCGGGTCAGTCGGCCGATGGCGGGCGGGAGTTCGGCGATGCCGGTCTCGGCCAGGATCAGGACCGTCAGGTCGGTGCGGTCCCAGACCTCCTCGGGGACGGTACCGAGGTGCTGCCGCCAGAGGTTGAGAGTGGTGTCGGTCACCTGGCCATTCTCCTGTGCGCGGGGGTGCGGTCCTTCACCGGGGTGCGGCTGTTCACCGGGGTACCCCGGTGGGCCACCGGGTGGGCGTGGCGGGGGTGGCGAACTTCTCGGCGGCGGCCCGGCGTCGCGGGCGACGGACCGTCAGTCCGGCAGCGCCACTTGGGACCCGTCCTTCCGAGGGCCAGCTCCACCCTGAGCCTTGAGGACTCAGGAATCCAAGAAAATCAAGGCTTACTTTCGAAGGAGATCCCCCGCATAGTGGTGCGCCGGACCGAGAGGAGGACCTGTCTTGTCGCAGGTCAGTGACAGCGCCGTGCGTGTGGTGGAAGCCGAGCGAGCCGAGGTGTCCGCCGTGTACGGGCTGCTCGACGAACGCCTCGCCGATGCGCGGGAGCAGTTGGCGCAGGTGCTCGCGGAGGTGCCCGGCAGCGCGGGCGAGGTGCACGAGCGGGAGCTCACCGCCGGGCGGTTGGCGGGCGAGGTGCGTCGTCTGGAGGGTGCGGGGGAAGGGCTGGTCTTCGGCCGGATCGACGCCGGGGACGGCTTCGCCCTGCGGATCGGCCGGATCGGGCTGCACGTGGACGACGCCGACCTGCCGGTCCTGGTGGACTGGCGGGCGGACGCCGCGCGGCCCTTCTACGAGGCGACGGCGGTCCATCCGATGGGCCTGCGGCGTCGCCGTCACCTGCGGACGGCCGACCGTACGGTCGTCGGGGTGAGCGACGAACTGCTGGACGGCTCCTCGCCCACCGAGGAGGACGTGGTCGGCGACAGTCCGCTGACCGAGGCGCTGCAGGCGCGGCGCACGGGCCGGATGGGCGCCGCGGTCGCCACCCTCCAGGTCGAGCAGGACGCGATCGTCCGCTCGGCGCACCGGGGGGTGACGGTGGTCCAGGGCGGCCCCGGTACCGGGAAGACGGTCGTCGCGCTGCACCGGGCCGCCTACGTGCTGTACGCGTTCCCGAAGGCCGCCGAGCGCGGTGTGCTGGTGCTCGGGCCGAACGCGCGGTTCCTCGACTACATCTCGCAGGTGCTGCCCTCGCTCGGGGAGAACGACGTCGTGCTGGCCACCTGTGCCGACCTGGCCGGTGTCGCGCCGACGTCCGTGGACGGGGCGGTGGCCGCCGACGGGGCTGAGGTGGCGCGGTTGAAGGGCGGTGCGGCGCTGGCCGACGCGCTGGCGGAGCTGGTGCGCTCCCGGCAGGCGCCGGAGGGCGGCTTCACCGTGCGTTCGGGCCAGGAGTGGGTGGAGTTGTCGGAGGAGGAGGTCGCCGGGGCCCGGGACGCGGCCGTGCGCAGCGGCCTCGGTCACAACCAGGCCCGGCAGGTCTTCAAGGAGCAGTTGGTCGACGCCGCCACGGACGCGCTGGAGCGGGGTACCGAGGCAGTGCTGGAGCTCATCGACGCCCAGGTCGCCCAGCTCACGGGCATCGACCTCGACCGGACCGCGGCGGCGGACCTGCGCCACCTCGGCCTGGACGGTGCGCCGTCGTACGACGCGACCGACACCTTCGACGCGGACGCGGTCCGGGCCGCCCTGCTGGACGACCTCGGCGTGGAGCGGGCGGTGGAGGCGCTGTGGCCGCGTCTGCGGGCGGAGGAGCTCGTCGGGGAGCTGCTGGGCCGACCCGATCTGACGGCCCGCCACCTGCCGCAGCTCACCGACGGGGAGCGGTCCCTCCTGGCGCGGGAGCAGGGCGCTCCGTGGACGGCCGCCGACGTGCCGCTGCTGGACGAGGCGGCCTGCCTGCTCGACGGGCCGCCGCAGCGCGTGTACGGCCATGTGGTGGTCGACGAGGCCCAGGAGTTCACCGCCATGCAGTGGCGGATGGTGGACCGGCGGTGTCCGGCGCGGTCGATGACGCTGGTCGGCGACTTCGCGCAGGCGGGTCCGGCGACGACCGCGCGCGACTGGGAGGAGGCGCTGGCCCCGCAGCTCGGTGCGCGGTTCGTCCTGAACACCCTGACCGTCAGTTACCGCACCACCGAGGAGATCCTGGCCACGACCCGTGATCTGCTCGCCAGGATCGCGCCGGGCCAGCAGCCGAGCCGGTCGATCCGCCACGGCGAGGTTCCGCGCACCGTCGCCGCGGCGGTCGGGGGGCTCGCCGCCGCGGTGGCCGGGGAGGTGGAGGCCCAGCTGAGGGAGCACCCGGGGGACCTGGTCGGTGTGGTCTGCGCGGACGCCCGGGTCACGGAGCTGGCCGCCGTCCTGCCCGGCCGGGTGCAGCTGGTGCCGGCCTCCCAGGCGCGGGGGCTGGAGTTCGACGGCGTCGTGGTCGTCGATCCCGAGGAGATCACCGGGGCCCGCCCGGGCGGGGAGCGGGACCTCTACGTCGCGCTCACCCGGGCGACCAAGCGCCTCACCACGGTCACGACCGGTGCCGGTGTCGGTGGCGGAGCCGCCGGGGCCGGGGGCGGCGCGGTCTGACGCCCGGGCGGTCGGCATCCGGGGCGGCCGGGCCCCGGATGCCGGGGTGCCGGGGCCCCGGATGCCGCTCCGGGCCCCGCGCGTGCCCCCGTCCGGAAGTTCCGGGACGGGGTTCCGGGACGGGGTTCCGGGACGGGGTTCCGGGACGGGGCTCGGCGGGGCCCCCGACGAGGGCGGGAGGCAGTCGGCGGGCGGGCTCCGGTCCGGACCCGGGATCACATGTTGATCATGTGCCCGGCCAGCCCGTGGATCGCCTCCTTGACCGCCTCGCCCAGGGTCGGGTGGGCGTGGACGTTGCGGGCCACCTCGTGCACGGTGAGGTCCCACTGCTGGGCCAGGGTCAGCTCCGGCAGCAGCTCGGTGACCTCGGGCCCGATCAGGTGGGCGCCGAGCAGCTCGCCGTGCTTGCCGTCGCTGATGACCTTGACGAAGCCGATCGGGTGACCGAGGCCGTGCGCCTTGCCGTTGGCGGTGAACGGGAACTTCGCGACCTTGACGTCGTAGCCGAGCTCGCGGGCCTGCGCCTCGGTGTAGCCGAAGCTGGCGATCTGCGGCTGGCAGTAGGTGGCGCGCGGGATCATCGCGAAGTCCAGCTCCATGGTCTCCGCGTCGGCGATGGTCTCGGCCGCGATGACGGCCATCGACTCGGCGGCGTGGGCCAGCATCAGCTTGGCGGTGACGTCGCCGATGGCGAAGATGTGCTCGACGTTGGTCCGGCCGCGGCCGTCGACGGCGATCGCGCCGCGCTCGGTGAGCTTGACGCCGGTGTTCTCCAGGCCGTAGCCGTTGACGCGCGGCGCGAAGCCGATCGCCTGGAGCACCTTGTCAGCCTCCAGGACCTTCTGCTGCCCGTCCTTGGTGGTGACGGTGACCCGGACCTTGGCCGCCGGGTCCTTGTCGTCGATCGAGTCGACGCGGGTGGAGGTGAGCACCTCGATGCCGAGCTTGCGGTACTGCTTGGCGAGCTCGGCGGAGACCTCGGCGTCCTCCAGCGGCACCATCCGGTCGAGGAACTCGACGATGGTGACCTTCACGCCGTAGTTGTTGAGCACGTAGGCGAACTCGACGCCGATCGCGCCCGCGCCGGCGATGATGATGCTGCCGGGCAGGTCCTCGGTGAGGATCTGCTCCTCGTAGGTGACCACGCGGTCGCTGAGGCTGGTGCCGGGGAGCAGCCGGGTGGAGGCGCCGGCGGCGATGATGCAGTGGTCGAAGGTGACGAGCTCGAAGCCGCCGCCGTTGAGCGCGACCTGCAGGGTGCGGTCGTCGACGAAGGTGCCCCGGCCGTCGTACTCGGTGATGCCGTTCTTCTTCATCAGGTAGTGGACGCCCTTGACGCGGCCGTCGGCGACGCTGCGGCTGCGCTTGAAGGCCTCGCTGTAGTCGAAGGTGACCTGGCCCTCGATCCTGATGCCGAAGGTCTTGGCCTCCTTGGTGACGATGTGCGCGAGCTCGGCGTTGCGCAGCAGCGCCTTGGAGGGGATGCAGCCGACGTTCAGGCAGACGCCACCCCAGTACTTCGACTCGATGACGGCGGTCTTCAGGCCGAGCTGGGTCGCGCGGACGGCCGCGGTGTAGCCGCCGGGGCCCGCGCCGAGGACGACGACGTCGTAGTGCGTGCTGCTCATGGTGCTGACTCCTCCGAGGGTGTCACGGTGACGTGATCTCGGTGCCATGGTGTCAGGCGCCGGGGCGGCGCACCCATCGGGCCCCGCCCCGGCGGGCCCGCGGCCGGTCCGCCCACGGCCGGACCGGCCCCGTCCACGTGCGGGGGGGCCGGTCCAGGTGCGGAGGGGGGCCGGTCCGGGGCCGGCGGAAGCGTGCGGGCGGACGCTACGGCCGCTGGGGCACGCTCAGGCGTCGACCTCGTGGGTGTGTCCCTCGTGGAGGCCGCCGCCGCTGCCCGCCTGGCCCTCGGTGTTCTGGGGCGGGACGGGCGCGTGGAGCGAGGAGAGGTCCCACGCGTAGGTGCCGACGGAGTCGGCGATGACGGCGATGTTGACGTCGAAGGCGGCGAGGTCGAGGTTCTCGATGTCGTCGCAGGCCTGGTGGTAGCACTTGTCGAAGGCGACCCCGGCGGTGCCGCCGTAGCGGGCGGCCTGGGCGGCGGACTTGACCACCTCGGCGCCCGTGTCGGTGCCGCCGGCCGGGATGCCCGCCTCGATGAACGGACCGTAGTCGGAGCGGCCGGTGAAGTCCGTGCCCTCGTGCGGGACGTCCCAGTCGTCGAGGAAGGCGGTGATGTGGCGCTCCAGCTGCGCGGAGCCTTCCGGGCCGGGCCCCGAGCCGACGTGGTCGGAGTCGTCGCCGTCGTAGACGAACTGCACCGAGTTGGGCGAGGCGATCATGTCGAAGTTCAGGTAGAGCTTGATCTTCTGCTTCTCGGCCTCGGACAGCGACTTCACGTAGGCCTCGGAGCCCTTGAGGCCGAACTCCTCGGCGGACCACCAGGCGAACTTGACCTTGTTCTGGACGGGCCGGGTGCCGAGGTTCTTGGCGACCTCCAGGATGCCCGCCGAGCCGGAGCCGTTGTCGTTGATGCCGGGGCCGGCCACCACGGAGTCGAGGTGGGAGCCGATGACGACGGTGTTGTTCTCGTCGCCGCCGCGGGTCTCCGCGAAGACGTTCCAGGTCTTGCGCTTCTCCATGAACGTGCGGATGTCCAGGGTGACGGTCAGCGGACCGGCCGCGGCCGTGGCGGCGAGGGCCTCGCCGGCCGCCTTGCTGACGCCGCCGGTCGGGATCCGGCCCGCCTCCGGGTCGACGAGGGTGCCGTTGAGGTCGCCGTCGATGTTGTTGTAGATGATCGCGCCGATGGCGCCGGCGTCGGCCGCGGCGGCCTGCTTGACCGCGAAGCTGCAGCCGCCGCGCTTGATCAGGGCGAGCTTGCCGGTGAACGCGCCGGCCGCGTAGTCGGCCGCCTCGCAGCCGGTCGTGGCCTCCACGGGGACGACCGCCACCGGGGCGGTCAGGCCGCCCGCCGGGCCGCCGACCGAGTACGTCATGGCCTTCACGGGCACGTCCGCGCCCTGCGGGGAGACCACGGCGAGCCGCTCGGAGAGCGCCTGGAAGAACGTGTAGACGAACTCCTGCTTCGACACCTTCAGCCCGGCCCTGCGGGCCTGCTCGTAGATGTAGGAGGCCGACTGGTCGTGGCCGCGCGAGCCCGCCACCCGGTTGCCGCCGTTGCGGTCGGCGATCCGCTGGAGCGCCTCCAGGGTTTCGAAGGCCTCGTCGGCGCTGCTGTCGGCCACCAGCCGGGCGGCCAGCTTGGCCCCCTTGCGGGCGGGGTCCGAGTCGGCGGCGGCGCTGCCGGTGCCGACCAGGAGCAGCGGGGTCACCAGTGCCGCCACGGCCAGCGCGGCACCCGCCGTGCGGCGGGTGGTGGCGGCGCGGGGGAGGGGTGCAGCGGCCGGGCGACCGGTCCGAGCGTTCAAGGCGAGTCCTTCCGACGGTCCGTGGGACTCCCGATTTGACATGTTCGGCGACGCCTTGCCAACCCCGGCGCGCAAGCTGACCGGATGCGGACACTCCGGTGCACGGCGATGCTGGAGTGAGTGGGGCCGTCTCATCCAGGAGTGTGACCACATGTCCATGATGGACAAGCTCAAGCAGATGCTGAAAGGCCACGAGAGCCAGGCCGAGAAGGCCGTCGACAAGGGCGGTGACATGGTCGACGAACGGACGCAGGGCAAGTACAGCGGCCATGTCGACACGGGCCAGGAGAAGCTGAAGGACCAGCTGCGCGACCAGCCTCCCCAGTAGGCGGCCGTCCCGGCAGCCCTTTCTCCGCACCGGCGGGCCGTTCCCGGCCGGCCGTCCTCCCCCGGTTCGAGGGGTCGTTTTCGGCCCCTCGAACCGGGGTGTCATTTTCGGACTTTACATACTCATTACTATTGATCCGGTTGCGCGTTCGCGTGTGTCACACGCGGTCAGGCGCCGGCGTCCCCCCGTGCTCCGGCGCGCCTGCGTCTCGCGCGCCCGTGGAGCACCTTTGACGAGAGGACAGCCGCCGTGTCGATCCCCCGTGTCCGGACCACCCCGCTGCCCGGTGTCGGCGTCCAGTACGACCTCACCACCCGAGAACAACGGCACCTGTCCGTGATCGCCCACCGGGACGGCGCGCGCAGTCTCAACGTCTACCGTTCGGACGACCCGGACGCCTGCGCCCAGGCGTTCCGGCTCACCGCCGAGGAGTCCGCCGCCCTGGTCGACGCCCTGACGCCCGCTCACCACAGCCCGGGCCTGCTGCACACCACCGACCTCGGCCTGGTCGCCGAGCGGCTCCCGGTCGACGGCGCCTCGTACTGGAACGGGCGGGTGCTCGGCGAGACCCGGATGCGCACCGAGACCGGCGCCTCCATCGTCGCCGTGCTGCGCCGCACCGGCGCCGTGCCCTCCCCCGCGCCCGACTTCCGGCTGGCCGGCGGCGACATCCTGATCGTCATCGGCACCCGCGAGGGCGTCGACGCTGCGGCCGCGATCCTGGACAGGGGGTGATCGGATGCACACCGCCACCGTCTTCATCGAGCTCGGCTCGGTCATCCTGGTCCTCGGCCTGCTCGGGCGGGTCGCCGGGCGCTACGGGTTCTCCCCCATCCCGCTCTACCTGCTCGGCGGGCTGGCGTTCGGCACGGGCGGACTGCTGCCGCTGAGCGCCAGTGAGGAGTTCGTGGCCACCGGCGCCGAGATCGGCGTCGTCCTGCTGCTGCTGATGCTCGGCCTGGAGTACACCGCCGCCGACCTGGTGACCAACCTCAAGGCCCAGTACCCGGCCGGCGCGGTGGACTTCCTGTTCAACGCGACACCCGGGGCGGCGGCCGCCCTCCTGCTCGGCTGGGGACCGGTGGCGGCGGTGGTGCTGGCCGGAGTGACCTGGATATCGTCCTCGGGAGTCATCGCCAAGGTGCTCGGCGACCTGGGGCGGCTCGGCAACCGGGAGACCCCGGTCATCCTCAGCATCCTGGTGCTGGAGGACCTGGCGATGGCGGTCTACCTGCCGATCCTGACCGCCCTGCTGGCCGGGGCCGGCCTGCTCGCGGGCTCGATCACGCTGGCCATCGCCCTCGCCACGGCCGGCGCGGTGCTCTTCGTCGCGCTCCGCTACGGGCGGCTGATCTCCCGCTTCGTCTCGCACGACGACCCGGAGAAGCTGCTGCTGGTGGTGCTCGGGCTGACCCTGCTGGTGGCGGGCATCGCCCAGCAGCTCCAGGTGTCGGCGGCGGTCGGCGCGTTCCTGGTCGGCATCGCCCTGTCCGGCGAGGCCGCCGAGGGCGCGCACACCCTGCTCAGCCCGCTGCGGGACCTCTTCGCCGCGGTGTTCTTCGTCTTCTTCGGCCTCAGCACCGATCCGACCAGCATCCCGCCGGTGCTGCTGCCGGCCCTGCTGCTGGCCGTCGTCACCGCGCTGACCAAGGTCGCGACCGGCTACTGGGCCGCCCGGCGCGCGGGGATCGCCACGCGCGGACGGTGGCGGGCCGGCGGGGCGCTGGTGTCGCGCGGAGAGTTCTCCATCGTCATCGCCGGCCTGGCCGTGACCGCCGGCATCGAGCCCGGGCTCGGGCCGCTGGCCACCGCGTACGTGCTGATCCTGGTGGTCACCGGACCGCTGGCCGCCCGGTACACCCAGCCGGCCGTGGAGCGGCTCGGCTTGGTGCTGGGACGGCGGCGATGGGTGCCGGCACGCGTGACCGCGGCGGGACCGGCACCGGTCCCCGGGCAGGCGGAGGCGCCTGCCGCCGACGGCGGGCCGACGACCCCGGGCACCGCGCAGACCGTGCCCGAACCGCCGCCGGCCTCCCCGGAGCCCGGGGCGGCCGAGTCCGGCCACACGCTCGACGGACTGGCGCGCTGACGCAGCCGCCCCGCTCCGCCTCCGGCCCCGGGGCGGGTCACCGACGGTGACCCGCCCCGGGGCCTCTTCCGTCCGCCCGGGGCTCGCTCCGGCAGGTCAGGGACGCGCCCCGGCCTCCGCCCTGGTCGCCGGGCCGCTTGCCGGGCCGGCCTCCGGGCCGACGTCCTCCTCGGTGCCGTCCGCGGGGCCGGCGCCGTCCGGGGGGCCGATGCCGTCTGCGGAGCCGACTCCGGCCCCGCAGTGCTCACAGGGCCCCGCGCCGGGCCGCTCGCGCAGCCGCCCGCACTCCTCGCACACCCGGTCCAGCCAGCAGGCCGACTCGCCGCCTTCGTCCATGCGCCGATTCTGCCCGCCGCTTCACCCGGGCCGCGAGTAGACAATGTCTACTCGATCTTGGTAGACAGTGTCCATGACCGATCAGGACCCCAACACCGGCCTGCGCGCCCGCCTGGTGGCGGCCGGCGTCCAGCTGGTGACCCACGAGGGCGTGCACGCGCTCACCCTGCGCGAGATCGCCCGCCAGGCCGGCGTCTCGCACGGCGCCCCGCGCCGCTACTTCAGCACCCACGTCGAGCTGCTCGCGGCCATCGCCCGGCGCGGCTTCGACGACCTGGCCTCCTCGCTCGACCTTCTCGGACCGGACCCCGCCACGGTCGCCAGCCCCGCCGCGGCGCGGGTCCGGCTCGGCCGGCTCGCCCGCGGCTACCTCGACTTCGCGGCCGCCCAGCCCGGCATGTTCGAGCTGATGTTCCGCCACGACGTCCTCGAAGGCAGCGGCTCGGACCTGCGGGCGACCACGCTGCCGCTCTTCGAGACCCTCGTCCGCCTCGTCGCCGAGGTCCGCCCGGCGGGCGCCGCGGTCCCGGCTCCGTCCGTCCCGAACGACACCACCCAGGACCCCGCGCAGGACTCCACCCAGGACCCCGCGCAGGACCCCGCGCACGAACCTGCGACCGACACCACGCACGACGCCACGCTCGGCACCACGCACGACGCCGCGCTCGACCCCGTCACCGTCGCCGCGGCGTTCTGGGCCAACCTGCACGGCCTCGCCCAGCTCCGCGCCTGGGGCAGCCTCGGACTCGTCACCGGCGGCGACACCGTCGACCCGCTGCTGCGCGCCGTCCTCGACGCCCACCTCGGCCCGGAGCCCCGGTGACCCCGACCGCGCGGCAGCGCCTCACCCTGGCCGGCAGCGTCACCGGCGCCGCCGTCGTCGCCCTCGACGGGACGGTGCTCACCGTCGCCCAGCCCAGCCTCCAGCGCGACCTGGACGCCTCCCTCGCCGCCGTGCAGTGGACCAGCACCGCGTACCTCATCACGGTGGCCAGCCTGCTGGTGTTCGCCGGGCGGCTCGGCGACCGCTACGGGCACCAGCGGGTCTTCGCCGTCGGCGTCCTCGGCTTCGCCGCCAGTTCCGCCGCGATCGGACTGGCCCCCGGGATCGGCTGGGTGATCGCCCTCCGGGTGGCCCAGGGCGTGGCGGGCGCACTCCTCCAGCCCGCCACCCTCGGCCTGCTGCGGGCCGCCTACCCCGCCGACCGGCTGGGCACGCCGATCGCGCTGCGCACCAGCGCGATCGGCCTGGCGGCGGCCGCCGGCCCGGTCGTCGGCGGTGCGCTGACCACCCACTTCGGCTGGCGGTCCGTCTTCTTCCTCACCGTCGCACCCGCCGTCGCGGCGGGTGCGGCCGCCCTGCTCGTCCGGCTCCCCCAGCCGCCCGGCGACCGCACCGCCGGGCTGGACCTGCCGGGCGCCGCGCTGCTCGGCGGCGCACTGTCCTGCCTGGTCCTCGCCCTCACCGGCGTCCCCGACCGCGGCTGGACGGCCGTGACCTGGCTCGGCCTGGCGGGGGCCGCCGCGCTGGGCCTCGTCCTCCTCCGGCACGAGCGGGGCACCGCGCGCCCGCTGCTGCCACCGGCCGTGCTCGGCTCGTCCACGGTGACGGCGGCGCTCGGTGTGCTGCTGACCGCCTCGGCGGCGCTCTTCGGCACGATCTTCCTCGGCACCTACTTCCTCCAGGACGTGCTCTCCCTCGACCCGCTCGCCAGCGCCGTGCGGTCACTGCCGCTGGCCGTGGCGATGGTGGTGGCCGCGCCCGCCTCCGCCGTGCTGGCCCGCCGTCACGGACCGCGCCGCACGGTCGTCGCGGGGATGTCGGCGATCGTGGCCGGCGTCCTCGGCGCCGCCGGGTTCGGGCCGACCACCGGTGCCCTCGCCATCGGCGGCGCGTTCCTGCTGCTGGGCGCCGGGTTCGGAACGGTGATGGTCACCGCCACGGCGGCGATCGTCCGGGACGCCTCGATGGCCGACGCCGGCGTGGCGGGCGGTCTGCAGCAGACCGCGATGAACGTCGGACCCGCCGTCGGCGTGGCCGCGGCAGCCACCCTGACCGCCGGTCACCCGCTGGCCACCGCCCTCGGCCCGGCTCTCTGGGCCCTGGCGGCCACCGCGGCCGCGGGCGCCCTGCTCGCCACCCGCCTCCCGCACGGCCGGGCCGCCTGAAGCCGGGGCGCCCGTACCCCGGCGGCGCAGCCGGCGCGGCTGTGCGGCCGGCGCGGCTGTGCGGACGTTCAGCGGCGGACGAAGAAGACGGCCTCGTCGCGGTTGCCGAGCCAGCGCAACGTCAGCGGGCAGTGGGAGAGCGGGCGCCAGCGGGCCGCCAGCTCGCCGAAGAAGGACTCGTCGGCGCAGAGGCCGCCCGGGCGGTCTCCGAAGTAGAGGACGCCGGGGCCGCGGTAGGCGCGCAGCGTGTCGGCCGCCATCGGGTCGCGGTGCGGGGGCCAGAGCAGCGCCAGCACCCGGTCGGGGTGGGCGGCGGCGGCCTCGGCGGCCCGCGCCGGGCTGACCTCGGTGTACCGGAAGCGATCGGTCCAGCCGTTGTGCTCGGTGCGGGACTCCGCGTCGGTGGCCAGCACGTCCACGCCCTGCGCGCGCAGCAGCCACGCCCAGTAGCCGCTGCCCGCGCCGACCTCCAGGAGGCCGCGCCCGTCCAGGCAGCCGGCGATCCAGTCCAGCGCGGTGCGGGAGGCCAGCGCCCAGCTGTAGATGCGGGAGAGTTCCTGCCGTCGCGGCAGCGGCGGCCCGAACTCGGCGGGGAGGTGGTCGAACACGTCGATCACCGGCCGCCTGCGGGTGCCGTGGCGCAGCGCCGGGTACCAGAGCAGCGGCACCATCTGGGGGTTGTGCACGGCGAACTCGGCGTCCTGTTCCGGCAGCAGCTCGCCGAGCGGCCGGAACGGGCGGCCCCAGCCCGGGTGGTGGAGCTCGCTGCGAGAGGCCCAGAGCCGGATCAGCCGTTCAGCGGTCCCGGCGACAAGCCGGGCCGTCGGGTCTCCCGCCGTCGCGTCGTCCCGCACGTCGACGGCGGCGCTCGACTCCTCGCCCTCGCGGTGCACGGCGCCCGAGGACCGCGCGTCCGGGGGCGCGCCTTCGACTCGGCCGCTCCCCGCGGCCTTCGCTGCCACCACTCCGGCCCTCCCCACGGTCGATCGCTGCCCGGCGCCGAGTCGCTGCCGCGTATCCGCAGGTCAGAGCCCTCGGCACGGAAGAACAGCGACCGAAGCGACGCAAGCTCCGAAAACAGCTCACACAGACTACTGAACCCGACAGGAAAACCCTTTGCTCCCCGGTCCGCCTGCTTGGTGGGATGCAGGGGCTTCGACGACGGGAGGGGACGGTCTGGCGGTGTTCGGGTGTGCGGGCTGCGGTGCGGTTCTGACGGCGGCGGTGTCGGAGGTGGCGTTGCCGATCCACCTCGCCGACACCCACTGGGAGGAACTGCACCCGCCACTGCTGGAGGCCGGGTCCTACGCCGTCGACCCCGCACCGTACGGGCCGCCGTGGCGGCCGTGGGACGAGGTCGGGGCGAGTGAGGCGGCGCGGCGGGGGCAGTTCGTGCCGTTCGGCGCGCTGTCCGACGGGCGTCGGACAGCGTCCTCCTCGCGCCCGGCGACCTGCGCGGCACCGGTCTGATCCTCGAACGGGCCGCCGGCTACTGCATGGGGATCGACGGGAGGGACGGGCCGAACCTCGCATGTCTGGGCTGCGACCTGCCGGTCGGAACGAGGGTGGACGACTGCGGGTGCTGGCAGGTCGTCCGGCTCGTCCCGCAGGCGGTGGTACGACTGCCCGGCCCGCCGGAGCGGCCGGTCATGGACTGGGCGGAGCTGTTGGCCACCGGTGCGCTGTGGCACCGGCTGAGCGAGTACCGGGACATCCCGGCGGGCGTGGCTCTCGCCCACGTGGTGGCGGCCGCCGGGAGTGCGCCGGTCGAGGTGGCGCCCGGGCCGGTCGCCGATCTCCTCGGCCGGGCACTGGGCGAGCTGCTGCCCACCGGGGCCGGTGCGAAGCGGCTGGACCTCGCGGGACCGGGGTTCGGCGAGCCGGCCGCCGACCTGGTGCTGGTGCCGGTCCATCCGCAGACCGGAGACCTGTGGCAGCCGCGCGCCGGGGCGGTGCCGGTACCGATGGACGCCGCGCTCTGGGCCGAGCTCGCCTTCCCGCCGCACCGGACCCGGCTGCCGGTGGTCGGCGGGCTGCCGGCGGGTGTGGAGCGGGACGATCCGCTGCCGCCGCACCCGTGGTACCCGTTCCAGCCGTCCGGGGAGGCGTTCCGGTACACGCTCGCGCGGATGCCCGCCGTCAGGGAGTCGTGGCTGCGGGCGATCCACGACCGACGATGGTGACCCGTCGGAGGCATTGCGCAGGCGTCGGGTTCGACGCGGCCGGCGTGGTCCGAGTCGCAGCCGGGACCGGAACACCCCGTGAGCACACCTGCCCGACCGACATCACACCTTCGACTTCGGCGGCCGGGGACGGACCGCGCAGCGCGAACCCGTCGGAATCGGCAGCCGCCGCACCGCTATTGTCGTCGCGATCGGCAGTGTCCCCCGCGCCCGCGGGGAGACCCTCGTTGGTCGGCACCGGCGGCGGACCGGACGGCCGGTCCCGTCCGGTCCCTCCGGGGTGGGGAGTGATGTGAGAAATCGGCGCCTCAGCTGGTCGGGTGTGCTCTGCGGAGCCTTGGCCGTGTTCGTCGGCTCCCTGGTCGCATGGATGGTGCTTCGCCCTCCTGCCTACCCGGAGATGGCCGACCCCGTCGGCCGGTGGAGCGGCGGAACGGCGACCTTCGAGTTCCTTCCCGACGGGAGGATCGGGGTCGCCCAGGTGCCGGCCTTCGTGTGCGACAGCACGGCGGCCGACCCGGCGCGACCGGTCGCCTTGGAGGGGACCTGGGAGAAGTCGTTCCTCGACGACGCCGGTCCGGGCGTCTATGTGACGGCAGCCCGGAAGGACGGAGGGGAGGGCTGCTCGGTCTGGCTCACCGCCACCAATGAGGGAAGGGACCTCTGGCTCCTCGCAACGCGCGGATTCCTCATGACGAAGGCATGAGGAAGGGCCGCCCGCCGGTCCGGCGTGAATGCGCTGTCGGCAGCCTCCGACCCGCCACCCCGGCCGGGTCCGCCCCTGTGGCCGGGTCGTCCGTCACTCGCGGGCGCCCTGAGCGGTTCCGTCCGAGGGCTGCCGTCACAACCACCGCTTGGCGGCTTCGACGCTGTCGCCGACGCCGGTGTTGAACGCGATGGCGGCTCCTGGTGCATGCCGCCTGACCAGGTTCACGACCTGTTCGAAGAACGTCACAAGAGGTTCGGGCTTGCGGATCCCGCCTCCGATGACGACGACGTCCCAGTCCTGTTCGGAAAGTGCCGCGACCACCGTGGACTCGGCCGACGCGTCCGGTGCGATCAGCGCCATCCGAGCGTCGATGGCGTGCTCGCCGAACCGGACCAGTTCCTCGTCCAGGAGCGCGCGCACGGCGTCCCCGTCCATACCAGGTACCGCGTGGGGGTCGAACCCGAGAACGAGAACGGAAGGCATGCCCTCCAAGACGATCAGCCCCACCGTGCCGGTTCCCGTCGGTGCCGCCGCCTGCGGCGAGCCGCAGCCCGACCGGGCGGACGACGATCCCGGTCCGGACTACTGGAGTTCGACCGACTCTCCCAGGGGGATGCGGGCGTAGTCGGTCCCGCCCTTCGTGTCCAGCCACCAGTCGAAGGTGTCCAGGCCGACATCGTTGAAGTGGGCGTCATGGATGGGGAAGGCGCGGGCCGGGTTGACCGCTCGGACGAACTCGATGGCCTCGCCCAGCTTCAGCCACGGACCGGAGGCCGGGACCAGCAGCGTGTCGACCGCCTCGGCGGGGACGAACAGCGAGTCCCCTGGGTGGTAGACGCCGTCCACGATGAAGCCGATGTTGGGGCAGCCGGGCAGGCCGTCGACTATCTCGGCGTGCTCGCCGCCGACGGCGCGCACGGTGAATCCGGCCGCGGTGAAGGTGTCGCCCGCTGCGACGGCGGTCACGCCGTCGCCGAGGGTCGCGGCCAGCGCGGTATGGGTGTGGACGGTCAGCGCGGGGTTGCTGTCACGGACCGCTTCGAGTTTGTCGAGGTCGACGTGGTCGTCGTGCTCGTGGGTGATGAGCACGGCGGTGGCGTCGGACAGTGCTTCCATTTCGGACAAGCTGCCCGGGTCGATCACGAGCACTCGGTCGCCGTCTTCGAGGCGCACGCAGGCGTGGCCGTACTTGATCAAACGCATCTGCTCAACTTACCGGCACACGTGGACCGTTATCCATGCGGTTACCCGCGGCCGCCGTCGACCGCCCGGCGCGCCACGCGGTAGCGGAGGTAGAGGAACTTGGAGCTGAAGGTGCGGGTCTCGACGAGTTCGAGGTCCACCCGGCGCTCGCGCCGAGGGAAGAACGGGATGCCACCGCCGACCAGCACCGGGTGGACCACGGCCCGGTACTCGTCGATCAGGTCCGCCGCGGCCGCCTCGGCGGCGAGGGTCGCGCCGCCGATCGCGATGTCGCCCTCCCCCGGTTCGGCCCGCAACCGCTCGATCTCCTCCGCCAAACCGCCGGAAGCCAGGCGGGCGTTGCCCTGCACCGCCGACAAGGTGGTGGAGAACACCACCTTCGGGAGCGGCTTCCAGAGCGAGGTCCACTCGCGACTCGCGTCGTCGAGCGTCGGATCCTCGTCGGCGGTCTCCCAGTACAGCATCGTCTCGTACAGCCGTCGTCCCAACAGGTGGACGCCGACCTCCTGGATCTCGTCGATCCAGAAGCGGAAGACCTCCTCGTCGGGGGCCGTCCAGTCGAACCCGCCGTCCGGCCCGACGATGTAGCCGTCGAGTGAGACGCCCATCGAATAGGTCACGCTGCGCATCAGAAGTCCTCCTCGGGAAACAGGTCGACACTACGACCACCGACCGACACAGGACTCGTCACGACTCGCGGGATCCCCTCGGATCTCCCCGCCCGCGCGGGGCTCAACACGGAGTGGGCGGCGATCCTTCGCACCACGGCCGGGACGGCCGCGGCACGGCCGGCCCGGCCGGGACGCCGGCCGGCCTGCCACGGGCCGGGCGACCGGTGGGAGCGGTCCGGCGTCCGCATGGCGCCCGTGTCGCGCCCGTGTGTCGCCCGATCAACCCGCGAGGCGGGCCACGTACTTGCCGGTGGCGAGGCCGGCCGCCATGGCGTCGTGCGCGGCGGAAACGGCGGCCAGGCCGGGCAGTTCGGTGACCGGCAGGTGGAGGGAGCCGTCCGCGAGCAGGTCGAGGACGCGGCCGATCGCCCGGGCCAGCCGGGCGGGGGCGGTGGCGGCCAGCCCGCGGTGGCTGAAGCCGGTGACGGTGAGGTTCCCGGCGAGCAGCCGGCCGACCGGGGGCAACGGGCCGACGGCGCCGCCGCCCGCGTTGCCGAACAGGACGATCCGCCCGCCCGGTGCGGCCAGGTCGAGGTCGGTCTCCAGGGCCTCGGTGCCGAGCGGGTCGAGGACGAGGTCGACGCCCCGGCCGCCGGTCGCGGCCCGGACGGCCTCGCGGAGCGCCTCGTCGCGCGCGAAGGCGTGGTGGTAGCCGGAGGACACGGCGGCCGGGGCCTTCGCGGGCCGGCCGACCGTGCCGATCAGCGTGCCGCCGCCGAGCAGCGGGACCAGCCGGGCGACCGCGGTGCCGATGCCGCCGCCGGCCGAGTGGACCAGGACGGTGTCCCCGGCGGTGAAGCGGCCCGCGTCGGTCAGCAGCAGCATCGCGGTGGCCAGGCCGAGCGGGGCGGCCGCGGCCTCGCGGAGGGCGAGCCCGGCCGGGACCGGCACGGTGAGGACGGCTTCGGCGACCACGACCTCGGCCAGCCCGCCGCCGACCGGCGCGGCGACCACCGGATCGCCGGTCGCGAGGCCGGTGACGCCCTCGCCGACCGCCCGCACGGTGCCGGCGACCTCCTTTCCCGCCACGTACGGCCAGTCGGGCAGGTACGCGGCGTCGCCCCGGCGGGACATCACGTCGACGAAGTTCAGCCCGGCGTAGGCGACGTCGATCGCCACCTGGCCGGGGCCGGGGATCGGGGTACCGACCTCCCGTACCTCGGAGTTCTCGGCTCCGCCGGGTGCGGTCATCACCAGGGCGCGCATGCAGGATCCCCTCCAGCTACGATGTTCGACGAACAACGAAATTGATAGGGCAGTGCTATCACGCAATTTCGATGATTGTCGAACATGGAGGTTCGCCCGTGCCCCGCAGCACCCGGCGCCGCGCGGTGCCCGCGCACCCCGCGACCGAGGAGATCGACCTGCTCGACGTCCTGCACGCGTTGTCCGATCCCACCCGGATGACCATCGTGCGCATCCTGCGGTCCGAGGAGGAACGGGCCTGCGGCACCTTCCCCGTGGACGTCTCGCCGTCCACCCTCAGCCACCACTTCAAGGTGCTGCGCGAGGCCGGCCTGGTCCGGCAGCGCGAGGAGGCCAACCGCCGACTCACCGCCCTGCGCGCCACCGACCTGGAACAGCGCTTCCCCGGCCTGCTGGACACCGTCCTCGCCGCCCACGCCCGCACGGCCGACCCCGCCGGAGACTAGGAGGGCCCCAGCGGGCCGGCCCCGGCTCGGCGGCGGGCCGGCGGCGTGCGCCGCAGCGGGTGGGCGCCTCCACCGGAGTCGGGTCCGGACGAGTGCCCGGGACCAGGGCTACCCGGTCGGCCAGGCGCGGCCGTCGACCGTCAGGAACGGCTCGCCCAGCACGGCCGCCGGGGTGGCACCGGCGAACTCCACGACGTCCCGGTGCAGATGGGACTGGTCGTAGTAGCCGCCGTCCGCCGCGACGCGGGCGGCTCCGTCCCCCGCGACCAGACGGTGCACGGCGCGGTCGAAGCGGACCAGTTTCGCGGCACTCTTCGGTGGAATGCCGATGTGCGCGTGGAAGCGCGACCACAGACGCTTGCGGCTCCACCCCAGCTCGGCCGCCAGGTCGTCGACCCGGACGGCGCCCCCGTCGGCGACGATCCGCCCCCAGGCCCAGGCCACCGCCGGATCCACCGGCGGACGCGCGTCGAGCCGGCGGGCCAGCAGCGCCTCCGTGAACGCGAACCGTTCCTCCCACAAGGGGAGTTCGCCGAGTTGCCCGCGGATCCGTGCCGCCTCCGTACCCCACACGTCGTCGAGGGACACCACGGACCCGGCCAGATCGGCCGGACTGACGCCGAGGACCGCACCTGCGACCACCGGGGACAGGCGCACCTGCACGCACTCGACGTGCTCGCCCGACGCCCGGGCGCCGCCTCCGGAGCCGAACCCGGGCCCGGCGACGAGACTTCCCCGATGCCGCCGCCCGGCACCGTCCTCGACGGTGGACGCGCTCGCCCCGAACTCCAGGAGCAGCATCACGGCCGGGTGCGGAACCACCCGCAGGCCACCGACGAGCGGGCCGGGGACCCGGAACCCGGCCATGTCGACGCCGGACACCCGACTGCGCCGCCGGGGACGTGCGACGTCCCAGGCAGCGGGATCGTCAGGTTCGTTCATGGTGGCCCCCTCACCGAATGCTACGCGGGGCCGAGGAGGGAATGGGGAGGGGTACGGGGAGGGAACATTCGTCCAAGCCACCGGTGGCCACCGGCGGTGACAGTGGACTCATGACTCCTCCCGACAGGCATCCTCATCCGAACGGCGGCACCCGCGCCGAGACCGACACGAACTCCGGGGCCGATACCAACTCCGGGGGCGACGCCGACTCCAGGGCCGACGCCCCCGGGGAATCGGTCCTCCACCTGGAGCACGGCGACATCCACGTCCGCCAGGACGGCCCTCACGACGCGCCCGTACTCCTGCTCCTGCACGGATCCGCCACTTCGAGCCGCTCGTGGGACGCCCTGGTCCCGCTGCTGTCCACGCTCCACCGCGTCGTCCGGATCGACCTCCCCGGGCACGGCCGTTCACCCGAACCGGCCGACGGCGACTACGCCGTCCCGGAATCGGGACGCAGGATCGGCTCGGCACTCGACCGGCTCGGTGTGGAACACGCCGTGGTCGTCGGCCACTCCAGCGGCGGCTACGCCGCCACCGCTCTCGCCGAGCAGCGCCCCGACCTGGTGACCGCGCTCTCGCTCGTCAACACCGGCCCCGGCATGGACGCCTTCATCGCGCCGGAGCCCCTCGCGTTCGACCCGGCGCACTGGCCACCGACCGACGAGCAGATCCGCCGCCTCGCGAGCACCGGGTTCCGCGCGGGATACCGAGTGCCGCAGGAACTCGTCGACGAACTGCGCGGCATGGCCTACCACGCCGTCACCGCAGCGATGCAGGCGTCCGTCGCCTACCTGGTCGAGCGTGCGCTGCCGGATCGGCTCACGGCCCTCGGCAAGCCGCTGCAGGTGATCTTCGGCGACCAGGACCGCAGATGGCGGCCGTCCTCCGCGGGCGACTACCGCGTCGTTCCGGGGGCGGAGGTCGTGCTGCTGCCCGGTGCCGGGCACACTCCCATCCTGGAGGATCCGCCGCGGACCGCCGAACTCCTCCTGTCCTTCGCCGGGATCCACACCGCTCGATCGTCCAGGGCCACTTGAGGATCCGCCCGACACGGCAGGTCCGCGCACGGCCGCCGGGACGGAGTGCGTCACCGGTGGCCTGACGCCCGCCCTGCAGCGGCCGCGGACTCGGGGGGTGGGGTGCGAGGGGTACCGCGGTGGTGTGCCGCGGTGGGGGAGGCTAGGGTCACCGGCATGTGTGAGACGCCGAAGGGATGCAGCGGTGGGTGACCGTCTGGACGGGATCCGGCGGCTGATGCCGCCCCCCGGCCGGGTGCCGCAGGTGGACTGGGATTCCGCCCCGCTGTACGCCGGCTTCCAGTTCCCGTCCGACTACCGCGCGTTCGTGAACCGGTACGGGGAGGGGAGCATCGGGGACGAGTTGTCCATGCCATCGGGCGGGCTGCTGGTCGCCGCCGCCCCGGAGCAGCGGCAGACCTGGTTCGCCTCCGCGTAGCGCGCGGCGCGTGCCGGCTGCGGGCGGGGCTCCGGGCGGGCCCGGCGGGCGGTCACATCGCCATGTGGTCCTGGACGGTCAGGCCGTCGGCGGCGCCGGTGCCGTCGGAGGGCTGGACGAGCATGCCCATGTGGGCCTCGACCACGATGCCGGGAGCGGTGGCGGGCTGCTCGGCCGCGCTCACCCCCACGACCGCCGCGGCGGCGAGCGCCGCGGTGGCGGCACCGATCAGGGCGGCGTGACGACTGCTCAGCTCCATGGCACAACCTCCGACTTGGGGAAGATCGACTTCCGGGCAGTGTAGGCAGGAGGGTCCCCCGGGGCAACCGGATTTCCGGGCCGCGCGGCCGGTGGGCGCAGGGGTGCGGGAGGGTCCGTCCGGTCACTCGTGCGAGGCCGTCGCCGCCGGCCGCGCGGGCCCTGCCGCGTCGGCGGGCGGCGGCGCGAGGCGGGCCGGGCGGCGGACGACCAGGAACTGGAGCAGCGCCAGCTGCACGAACGCGCCGACCGCCATCCCGCCCCAGAGCCCGGCCACCCCGAACCGGCCCGACAGCAGGACGCCGGAGGCGAGTTGCGCCGTGAGGCCGAGCACCACCGACGCCACCACCGGGCGGCCGGCGCCGGCCGCCTGGTGGACCCCGCCGAGGGCGACCACCAGCGCGTACGGCGGCAGGTAGAGCCCGGCCATCCGCAGGAAGCCGACCGCCTCGGCCGCCACCGCCGGGTCGTCGGTGAATAGCCCGGCCACCGGACCGGCCGACGCCGCGCAGAGGACGGCCGCGCCGATGCCGAGCGCGCCGGCCAGCCGGGCGGTGTCGCGGCCGAGGGCGGCGCGCACGGCCGCGGTCGCCCCGGCCCCGACGAGCCGGGCGGCCTCGATCGCGGCGGCCTGCCGGACGGCGTAGAAGGCCATGGTGACGATCAGCAGCACCCGGTAGCCGACCCCGTACCCGGCCACGGCGGGCACTCCGAAGGAGGCCACCAGGCCGAGCTGGGCCGTCCCCACTCCCATCCGGGCGGTGAAGTCGAGGCCGAACGGCGCGCCGGCGGCGGTGATCCGGCGTGCCGTCCGCAGCAGCCCGTCCGGCGGCGCGGGCAGGCGGTGGCGGCGCCTGAGCAGCACGGTGACCGTGAGCGCGACGGCCCGGGAGGCGGTCAGCGCGAGGGCTGCTCCGGTCACGCCGAGCGCCGGGAGCGGGCCCGGTCCGAGGATCAGCAGCGGATCGAGCACCAGCAGCAGGGCGTTGGAGAGCAGGGCCGTGCGCATCGGCGTCCGGGTGTCGCCGACGCCCTTGAACAGCTCGTCGGCGACGCGCTGGCCGAAGAACAGCGCGAACGCGGGGAAGGCGACGGTGAGGTAGTTGGCGGCCAGGCCGGCGGCCTCGCCGTCCAGGAAGACGTCGGCGATCCGCTCGCGGAGCAGGAAGCCGGGCACGGCGAGCGCGAGGCTGCCGAGGGCACAGAGCCGCCAGGCGGCGCGGGCGACTCTGCCGGCCGCGGCGGGATCGCCCGCGCCGTGGGCGTGCGAGAGCCGGACGGTCGCCCCCGAGCTCACCACCAGGACCAGGCCGAGCAGCAGGTTCTCCAGGGTGCCGGCCAGCGTGACGGCGGCGACGGCCGGTCCGCCGAGCCCCGCCACCCAGAAGGTGCCGATGACGGAGGCGGCCACCCCCGACAGCAGTTCCGCGTAGACCGGTCCCGCCAGTGCGATCAGCCGTGGCAGATGCCCCCGCATGGTTCCTCCCCGTTCGTCGGCAGCACCTCCTCCGGGCGGCTTGCCTCGAATAGAGATACCTCTGATCGATGCATATCGGCAAGAGGTAACATGGCGCCCCGGACGGAGCGCGGACGAGCGGGTGGTGCGCCCGGCGGCCGACGGCCGATACCCGGCGGCCGACGCCCGGCGCCCGATGCCCGGCGGCCGACGGAGCGTCACGACGACGGAAGGGTGTTCGACGGTGCTGACCCTCGCGATCCTCGGTTTCCTGTACGACGAGCCGCTGCACGGCTACGAGCTGAAGTCCCGGATCACCGGTCTGACCGGCCACATCCGACCGGTCAGCGACGGCGCGCTCTACCCCGCGATCACCCGCCTGGAGAAGGCCGGGATGCTGATGCGCCACAGCCGGCCGGGCAGCGGCGCCGTCCCCCGGCAGGTCCTGGAACTCACCGCCGAGGGCCGGGCCGAGCTGGAGCGGAGGCTGGCCGAACCGGAGGAGGTCGAGATCTCCGACCAGATCCGCTTCTTCACCGTCGCCGCGTTCCTCGACCGCCTCACCGACCCGGCGCTCCAGGCCGCCGTGCTCCGGCGGCGCCTGGCCTTCCTGGAGGCGCCGAGCAGCTTCTTCTACGACGCCGACGGCCGGCCGGTCGCCGCCGAGCAGGAGCGCAACCCGTTCCGGCGCGGCATGCTGCTGGTCGCCCGGGCCTCCGGGGCTGCGGAGCGGGCCTGGCTGGCGGAGACGATCGCCGAACTGGAGGGCGCCGGCCCGGAGGGGTGAGCGGGTTGCCGGCGGCCACGCCCGCCCCTGCGCCCGACGGTGCGGCGGCTCCCGCGCGGCCCGTCCCGACGGCTCCCCGCGGCGCCCGGCCGTCGCTATGATGAGCGCCCCCCAGCACGGCCGGTCCGTCCCGTCCCGTACCACGGCACCGCCGCGCGCGATCCGTTCGCCGGGCCCCACCCGCACACGCTCCACCCCCGTCCGCAGGGAGACCGCCGTGCCCAGTGCCGACGCCGCCGCCACCGAAACCGCCGCCGCCTCGCCCTCACCCGCACTGTCACCCGCGCCCGCGCCCGAGGCCGCACCCGAGCCCGAGTCCGAGCACGGCCGCGGGCCCGCGGCGACCGCACCCCGGCCGGCCGCGAACCGGGACGACATCCCCGGCTGGTTCTTCCGGCTCGACCAGGAGGCCTTCCGCCACCTGCTCACCGCCCAGACCGCGGCCGGCCGCACCGGCGACATCCTCGAACTCGGGACGTACCTCGGCCGCAGCGCCGTCCTCCTCGGCGACCACCTGCGGCCGGGCGAGCGGCTGACGGTCTGCGACCTGTTCGACTCCGAGGCGGGCGACGCCGACAACGCCGCCGAGATGACGATGTCCTACCGGGCCTCGCTCACCAGGAACGCGTTCGAAGCGAACTACCTGGCATTCCACCCGCAGCTGCCGGTGATCGTGCAGGCGGCGACGTCGGTGCTGGCCGACGGCCGGATCCCGGCCGGCAGCTGCCGCTTCGTGCACGTCGACGCCTCCCACCTGTTCGAGCACGTGGCGGGGGACATCGCGGTGGCGCGGGCGGCGCTCGCCGAGGACGGCCTGGTGGTGCTGGACGACTACCGCTCGGAGCACACCCCGGGGGTCTCGGCGGCCGTCTGGCAGGCGGTGTTCACCGGCGGGCTGCGGCCGGTGCTGCTCACCCCGATGAAGTTCTACGGGACGTGGGGCGACCCGGAGGCCGTGCGGCGGGTGCTGCTGGACCGGGACTGGCGGGCCGAGGGGTTCACGGTGGACGAGGACACCATCGCCGGCATGCCGGTCCTGCGGCTGAACAACGCCGTGCAGCCGGGTCCCGCGCCGCGGTCGGCCCCGCGCCGGCTGCTGCTGGACCTGCTGCCGCCGGTGGCCACCCGGGCGGTCCGGCGGCTTCTCGGGACGCTCCGGCTGCTGCGCGACCGCCGCGCGGGCGGCCGGGGCCGCTGACCGGACGGGCCCGTCGCCGCGGTCCGGAGGCGAACGACCCGGCCGTTGCGCCGTCCGCCGTGAACCGAACGACGGCCACCCCGGGCCCGCTGCGTCCGGCCCCGACGCATCCGACCCCGCCGCCTCCGGCCGCACGACGTCCGACCCCGCCGAGCCGGGCCGCGTCACCCCCGGGTCCCGGCCGGCCGGACGCCGCCGGACCGCTCCGGCGCGCACGTTCGTACCGCCCGAGCCGCCGCCCTTCGCCACCTCTCGCGGCGTGAGCGGACGGCCCGCGTCGTCACCGAGGTGCCGGCGCCCGCCCATCCGGTGATCGCCCCGCTGCTGCTCGTGGGCGGGCACTCCACCGGCAGCCGGGCCGGGGTCGGCCGGGGCCTGCCGGCGGCGGTCCCGGTGGCGGCGGGGTGGTCGCGGCTGGTACTGAAGGCGCGCACCCCGGCGCAGGTGGTGGCCGGGACGGCGCTCGGCGGAGTCTCCGCGCTGGTGTTCACGCTGCTGCGCTGACCCCACCGGCCCGGTTCCCCGTTCCTGCGCGGACCGGCGGGTCGGTAGGGTCGCCCGGTCGGACGGCCGAGCGGGCCGCCCGCACCGAGGAGGACCCGTGGAGCAGTACCTTCCGGCGGACGAGGAACTGGTCGACGCGCTGCTGGAGCTGGCGGTGCCGTTCGACGCGGTCAACGGGATCCTGGCCGCCCGGTCCCGGCTGGCCCGGGACCGGGGGCTGCGGACCGTGTTCGAGGAGATGCTGCGCACCCAGACCGCGGCGGTCGGAACGCTCGGGAACCCGTCCGGCCTCACCGGCGAGTGGCCCGCCGGCGCCCACGGGGCCGAGCTGCTCGCCACCCTGCTGTTCGTCGCCCTGGCGCCGCACACCCGGGCGCACCACCGGGCGCTGGGCGTGCCGCCGGAGGTCACCCGGACGACCCTGGCCGACCTGGGCCGGCAGCTCGCGGTGAGCCGGTGGCGCGGACGGCCCGCCGGGCTGGGCAACCCCTCCTGGCTGACGCTGCACTTCCGGGGCGAGCTGTTCCAGCTCGGCCGGCTCCAGTTCCAGCGCAAGCGGCTGACCGGACGCGACGCCGAGGCGGCCCGCGCGGCCGGGATCGGTGAGGCGGTCCTCCAGTTGCACATCCCGGACAGCTCAGGCCCGCTCTCCCCCGCTGCCTGCGACCGCTCGCTGGACCGGGCCCGGACGTTCTTCCCCCGGCACTTCCCCGCCGAGTCGTACCGGACGGCGTGCGTGTTCTCCTGGCTGCTGGACCCCCAGCTCGGCCGCTACCTCCCCGACGACTCGAACATCATGCGGTTCCAGCGGCGGTTCGTCCCGCTCCGGCGCCCCGGCGGACCCCCGGAGCCCGAGGACACCAATCCGCTCCGCTACGTCTTCGGCGCCCCCGGGCTCCCGCTCGCGTCACTCCCCCGGGACACCGCCCTGCAGCGCGCCCTGGTCGACCACCTGACCGCGGGCGGGCACTGGTACGTGACGGGTGGCCGGCTGGCGCTCTGAGCACGGCGAGCCGACCAATTCCGAAGCATTGTCATATTCCTCTTACCGATATGACCGCGCATCACTCTCGCGAGGGAAATCTCTCTAAAGATTTGCCCACGGAACATTAAAGAGCGCATAGTGATGATGCCTCAGTTGGCCCTAGGAATGGCCAATTTATGGCAAAGTCCCGCGCGTGTCGCGTGCGGACCCCGGCAAGTGAGGAGATGGCGTTGCGTCACGAGAACCTTCACGAGAACGGCATCGCGGCCGCGAGCCACGGGCAGCGGCTGCGGGAGCGGATCGCCGCTCCGGGGACGACCCCGCTCATCGGTGTCTACGACATGTACTCCGCCTCGATCGCAGCCGAACACTACGACGGCATGTTCGTCTCCGGCTTCGGTTTCGCGGCCTCCTACTACGGCCTGCCCGACATCGGTTTCATCGCCTGGCCGGACATGGCCGCCTTCGTCGAACGGCTGCGCGGCGCCTTTCCGCAGCACCACCTGCTGGTCGACATCGACGACGGCTACGTCGATCCCGAGGTGGCCTGCCACGTGGTGCGCCGGCTGGAGCGGATCGGCGCCTCGGGCGTCATCCTGGAGGACCAGAAGCGGCCGCGCCGCTGCGGCCACGCCGACGGCAAGCAGGTCCTCCCGCTCGACGAGTACCTGGAGAAGCTGAACCAGGTGCTCGCCACCCGCACCGACCTCGTGGTGGTGGCCCGGACGGACGCCACCGAGGAGGCCGACATCCTGCGGCGGGCCGAGGCACTCGCCGCCACCGACGCGGACGTCGTCCTGGTCGACGGCGTCCGCAGCGAGGAGTGGATCCGGCGGATCCGGCGGGTCGTGGGCGACAAGCCGCTGCTGTTCAACCAGATCGCCGGCGGGAAGTCACCCCGGCTGTCGCTCTCGGAGCTCGGCGACCTCGGGGTCGACGTCGCGATCTACAGCACCCCCTGCCTGTTCGCCGCCCACCGGGCGATGGACGAGGCACTGGCCGGTCTCAAGGTGGCGGACGGGCGCCTCCCGGCCCCGGCCGGGGAGAGCCGCGAGATCGGCGTCCGCGAGTCCACGGAACTGCTGGAGCGGAACATCGCACGGCCGTACGCCCTTGAGGAGGTGGGCGTGTGACGGACCGTGGACCGGGCCGCCCGGCCACCCGGGCGGGCCGGGGTCCACGGCACGTGGCCGCCGCCGGACTGGCCGGCGCCTGGGCCGTGCTCGGCTGCGCCGTCCCGGCGGAGGCGGACCGGAGCCTGATCACGGTGATCGACAACCCCCGCATCGACTCGATCGTCGAAGTGGACCGGACGGCCAACGTCCAGACCGGCCACGGCACGGCCGGCAGCGACCACGACGGGGCGACCGCCCTGGTGACCGGCTTGCTGGGTACCGGCCCGTCGGGCCCGCAGACAGAGGGAGGGACATGAACGCGGCCCCTCCGCACCCGGCGCCACCGGACGCACGGGGCCGCCCGGCACGCGGCGGCGCCGACCCACCCCGGCCGTGGTGGCGTGCCCTCGACCCGTACGTGGCGGCGCTGGCCGGCGCGGTCCTGCTCGCCGCGCTGCTGCCCGCCACCGGGCGGGCCGCGCGCGGCGCCGACCTGGCCTGCGACCTCGCGGTCGGGCTGCTCTTCCTCCTCTACGGCGCCCGGCTGTCCACCCGCGAGACGCTCGCGGGCCTCCGGCACCTGCGGCTGCACGGGCTGGTGCTCGCCTGCACCTTCGTGGTGTTCCCGCTGTTCGGCGTCGCCACGGCGCTGCTGACGCCCTTCCCGCTCACCGAGCAGGTGCGGGCCGGAGTGCTGTTCCTCTGCCTGGTCCCGTCGACGGTGCAGTCCTCGGTGGCGCTCACCGGCGCCGCACGCGGCAACGTCCCGGCCGCGATCTGCGCCGGGACGTACTCCAGCCTGGCCGGGCTGCTGCTGACCCCCCTGCTGGCGGCCTGGCTGCTCGACGCCCGCACCGCGCTGTCGGCCGAGGGCCTGGTGCGGATCTGTGCCCAGCTGCTCGCCCCGTTCGTCGCCGGACAGCTGCTGCGGCCGTGGATCGGCGGGTTCCTGAGCCGCCACCGGCGCGTGCTCACCCCGGTCGACCGGGGCTCGATCCTGCTGGTCGTCTACACCGCGTTCAGCAGCGCGGTGGAACAGGGCATCTGGCACACGGTCACGCCCGCCGTCCTGCTCGGGCTGGCCGCGGTCCTGCTGGCCCTGCTCGCGACCACCCTCGCCTGTGCCGGGCTCGGCGCCCGTCTGCTGGGGCTGGACCGGGCCTCCGGCATCGCGGCGGTCCTCTGCGGCTCGCAGAAGAGCCTCGCCAGCGGCCTGCCGATGGCCACCGTGCTGTTCGGCCCGCAGGCCGGCCTCCTGGTCCTGCCCCTGATGATGTACCACCAGGTGCAGCTGGTGGCGGGCACGCTGCTGGCCGGCCGCTGGGCCCGGACGGCGGGCGACTCGCCGGTTCCCGCCGCCGCCGAGGACGAACCGGCGGGAACCGCCCGGGCGTCGCCTGAACCGGCCTGAGCCGGACCGGCCGGCGCGCGGCGCGCGGCGGACGGCGGCCGGCGAGACTCCGGTCCTCGGAACCCGGGCCCGGTTGTCAGGGCAGGTAGTACGGGCGGTGATGGGCGGCGACCGGAGCCGACTGGTACGTCCAGACCCCGGCGGCGGGAGCGGTGCCGACCAGCCGGGCGAGGTCGTCGACGGCCTCCGCCGTCCGGTCGCCGAGGGTGAGCCGGACTCGTCCGGCGGTGCCGTCGTCGAGCGGGTGGAAGCGGTACGGCTGGTGGACGATGAGCGGTCCGGCCAGCAGCCGGCCCTCCTTCTCGGTGCCGTAGCCGGTGATCGGGGTGTTGACGACCGGCTCGCCGTCGAGCCCGGCCAGGTCGGCCTCGACGGCGAGGAGTTCCTCCTCGTACCGTCGGAGCCGGCTCGGCTGGCCGCCCCCGTCCGTCGCGCCCGTCCCGCCCGTCCCGTCCGGTTCGAGGGCGGCCCTGCGGCAGGAGAACGACCAGCGGTCGTGGACGGCGGCCGCGTTGAGCGAGGGGAGCAGCGTCACGAACCAGCCGGGGTACTTGGGTTCGGCGTAGAGACGGGTGCCGGCGTCGATGGCGAGCGGGTTGTCGCAGAGCACGTGGAGACGGGCGATGCCGAGCAGTCCGGTCCGGTCGTGGCCGCGGGCGTACTCGCCGTAGCCGACGGCCGGGAGCCGGTCCACGGCGTTCCGGGGGTGGGCGATGACGTTGATCTCCACCTCCTCGGTGATGCCGCCGCCGTTCGGGTACTGCGCGAAGTACAGCTGGTAGTTGAGCGAGACGCAGGCCCGGCCGTCGAAATCGGCCGCGGCCAGCGCAGGGTGGCGCTTGGCGAGCAGCTCGCGGACCGGGCCCGGGTCGACCAGGTAGTCCACGCCGATGTTGTGCAGCGCTCCGTAGTGGAACGGCAGGTGGTAGGGCTCCGGCACGGGCGGCAGGGGCAGAGGGCCGGTCACAGGGACTCCCGGAGGGGTGCGGCCACAGGACGGGCCGGAGGGACGGTGGCGGGCGGAGGTACAGCGGGCGGAGGTACAGCGGGCGGAAGTGCAGCGGTCGGAGGCACAGCGGGCAGTGGCGCGGCGGGCGGTGCACCGGGCGGTGCACCGGGCGGTGCACCGGGCGGCGCGACGAGCACGGCCGGGCCTCGGAGCGCCAGCAGGTCGCGGTGGATCCGGTCGGCGCTGCGCAGGGCGAGCGCTGCCATGGTCAGTGAGGGGTTGGAGGTGCCGAGCGAGGGCATGGAGCCGCAGCCGACGGCGTAGAGGTTGGGGTGCTCCCAGCAGCGCTGCCACTGGTCGACCACGGAGTCGGCCGGCGAGTCGCCCATGACGTGGGTGCCGCCGGCGTGGCCGGCGCCCCGGTAGGCGTAGGCCCGGCCCTCGTGTTCCAACCGACCCGGCCAGCCCGGGCCGGCCTCGTAGCGGGTGTGGTCCTCGGCGCCGAGCAGGGCGAAGAGCTGGTCGGAGACCGCGCGGGCGGAGGCCATGCCGGCGCGGACGTACGGGGAGAGGTCGTAGTGGATGGCGGGGCGTGGCAGGCCGAGGCGGTCCCGGCGGTCGGGGTCGAGGGTGACCCGGTTGGCCGGGTCGGCGGGCTGCTCCAGTTCGAACTGGAGGCAGAACTGGCGGCCGAGCCGGTCGCCGAGCCGGTGGCGCAGCTCCTTGCCGCGCAGTCCCGCGCGGAGCAGCCCTTCCACCTCGACCTGGGGCGGTCCGGCGGCCCAGGACCAGCCCCAGTTGCCGATCTCGACCCGGAACGGCGCCCGGCGGGTGCGGGCGGGGCCGAAGCGGAAGGACTCCAGACCGCTGGTCGAGCCCGGTCCCCGGTAGGGGCCGACGGGGTCGGGCATGAGACCCCAGGTGAGCAGCGCCGGATGGTCCATCAGGTTGCGGCCGACCTGACCGCTTCGGCGCGCGAGGCCGGAGAGGAGCAGCAGCCGGGCGTTCTCGATGGCGTGGGCGGCGAGAACCACGAGGTCGGCCGCCACGGTGTGGGCCGTGCCGTCGGCGAGGTACTCGACGCCGGTGGCGCGGCCGTTGCCGTCGACGAGGACCCGGCTCACCACGGCGTCGGTGCGCAGCCGGACGGTGGGCGACCACCGGGCCTGGGTCCGCAGCGGCGTGTACTTGGCGCCGCTCGGGCAGACCGGGACGCATGCGGCACTGCCCTGGCAGAGCGGGCCGTGCTGCCGGTGTTCCGGGTCGGACGGGTCGGATGGGTCGGATGGGCGGGACGGGTCGCCCGAGTCGGACGGGCGGGTGGGCCGGCCGTTGCGGGCGTGCGGGGTGGCGGAGACGGCGAGCCGGGCGTCCTCGGCCATCGCGGGGTCGCGGACGGTCCGGCCGTCGACGGCGCGGGCGACCGTCCGGTCGAGGTGGCTGGCGGGGATGGCGCGCATCGGGAAGGCGTAGTCCTCGGGGACGGGCAGTCCGACCGCGCGGCGTTGCTGTTCGGCGTCGGCGGCGACGCCGAGCTCCCACTCGGCCTCGCGGTAGTACGGCTCCAGGTCGTGGTAGCCGATCGGCCAGTTGCGGCCGTGGCCGAGGTCGGCGGTGCGGAAGTCCTCGGGGTGCATGCGCGGGGTGAGGCCGGTCCAGAGCAGTCCGGTGCCGCCGTTGGCGCGCAGGTAGCCGCTGGCGTAGGGCAGCGGGCCGTGCTGGATCAGGTGCCCGGTGGCGGAGAACCCGCCGCCGGGGAGTCCCACGAGGTCGGTGACGTCGGGGGACGGCGCGTCCTCGCTCCGCGGGTACGGGGAGGTGGGGGTGCCGCCGCCGGCGGCCCGGTACGCGGTGGTGGTCGCCGCCGCGTCCGGGACGGGGTGGCCGGCTTCCAGGACCAGGACGCGGTGCCCCTGTGCCCCGAGACGGTGGGCGACCAGCGAGCCGGCGAAGCCCGCACCGACCACGATGACGTCCCAGTCCCGTCCCTCCGGTCGATGATCCACCGGCCGGAGGTCGGCGGGGCGCGGGTCGGCGGGCCGGTGGTCGGCCGACCGGCCGTCGGCGGGGCGGGGGCCGGCCGGGGAGCGGTCGGCCGCCCGCCGGTCGCCCTGCCCGCTGTTCGCGGGGGCGCGGTTCACCGGTCGCCACCGCCGTCCGGGGCCTCGGACCAGCTGCCGTGGCCCGGGGAGGCGGAGCCGGGCGGGGCGCCGCGGAAGGTCCGCCACATCAGTCCCTGGTCGTAGGCACGGGGCGAGGAGGGCGGTTCGTCCGGCCAGGCGCCGACGTACCAGAGGCGGAGGAGGGCGTGTTCGTCGCGGGCCCGGTGGGAGAGGAGCGTGCGGTGGTGTTCGCGTGCCATGCCGGTGGCGCGCAGCTCCGTCTCGTCGAAGCCGGTCAGCTCGGCGGAGATGCGGAGGAAGTCGGCGAAGTCCGTGAGGTCGGCGAGGCCGGCCTCGTCGGAGAAGTGGTCGTGGTCGTCGATCGCTGGCAAACCGGCACCCCCGCGGCGAGCACTGCGCGTCCTGGACATGACAGCAGGTCGGCCGGTCGGCCGCGCGCCGTCATGGCGATGCTGCCTCCTCGGCCCACGTTCCCGAACGACCTGATCGAAACCGACCGGATCCGATCGATCAGCCCGCCATCCAGCACCAACCTTCGACCATCCTCCGACCTGATCGTGTGCTGAAGTGACCGGCCCCGTGACGGCTCCGTGCCGGATTGTCCGAAGACCCGACGCCGTCGGATACGGAGGATCCCCGCACGGCCCGTGCCCCCGCCCGTGCCCCGGCCCGCCCGACCCGCCCGGGCCTCCCCGCCCGGCCCGGCCCGCAGCGGTCGCGTCCGTCGCCCGGGCGGCGCAGTGCAGCGCGCGGAAGCGGCGGTCGGCTGCGATCTTCGGAGCACACGGCGGGTTCGCCGTGCAGACGTGGTGTCGATACCTGGAGGCCCGGATGTGGCAGGCTCCCCCCGCCCCCGCCCCCTATCCGAGCGAATGGCTGCCGGCCCTGGACATTCCGGCGCCGGGACCGCAGAACCGCCTCACCGTGCTGGTCCGCCTGCTGCTGCTGATCCCGCAGTTCATCGTGGTCTGGGTGTTGTCGGTGGTGGCGTTCCTGGTCGCGGTGGTCGGCTGGTTCGGCGCGCTGGTGCTGGGCCGGCTGCCGGTGTTCGCCTCCGACTTCCTCTCCTCGTACGTGCCGTACGAGACGCGGGTGAACGCCTACCTGCTGCTCACGGTCGACCGCTACCCGCCGTTCGCGTTCCGGACGCCCGAGTACCCCGTCCAGGTGGAGTTGCGGCCCGGCGGTGAGCTCAACCGCCTCGCGGTGTTCTTCCGCCTGATCCTGGTCATCCCGGCAGCGATCGTCCAGGGCCTGCTGTACGCCGGGTGGTGGCTGGTCGGCTGGATCAGCTGGCTGGTGGTGCTGATCCTGGGCCGGATGCCGGAGCCGCTGTTCGAGGCCACGGCCGCCATCCTGCGCTACCGGATGCGATACATGGCCTACCTGCTGATGCTCACCTCGGCCTACCCGAAGGGGCTGTTCGGCGACGAGCCCGGCGGGCCCGTCACGGTACCGGGCGCCGCGTCAGCAGCCGCCGGGACGGTGGGTGCCGGGGCCGCCGGCACCGGCTCCGTGGGCACCGGCCCGGCAGCGGGAGCCCGGGTCTCGGCGACCCGCCCGCTGGTGCTGAGCGGAGGCGGACGCGCGCTGCTGGTGGTGTTCCTCCTGCTCGGCCTGCTCTCCGGCGTCACCGGTTCCGTCACCACGAGCTTCACCTCCGACGACGACAAGGACAGCTGGTACTCCGGCCCGCCGGCGCCCGGACCGGCGGACCGCTGACCCCGGCCGTCCCACCCTCCCGACCTCCGAACTTCCGGACCTCCCGGCCTCCGGACCTCCCTGACCCCGCGCACCGCCGGGCGGCCGGGCCCTACGGCCTCGCGGCCTCCCGGCGGTGCGCGGGGTCAGGGCTGCAGAGCCAGCCGTTCACGGCGAAGCGGCTGTCCTCGTGCCGCCCGCTCGGGCAGCTGACCGGTCGCACCTCGTGCCAGGCCGTGGGCCGGAAGAACACGATGCTGTCGTGCTCGGGCTCCCAGTCGCGCCAGGTGCGCTCCTGCCACCTCCCGGCCGTCTCGGTGTGCAGCGGAAGAGCGGTGTCGAACACCCGCAGCTCGCCCCCGCCGAAGGGCCGGGGCGTGCGGTGCAGGTAGTAGACGAACGTGAGCAGCCGCCGGGGAGCGTACTCGGCGCTGGTGTCCTGGTGCGGCCGGTAGAAGTCGCCGTCGTTGTGGACGTTGAGGCTGTAGTCGGGCTCGGTGTACCGGCAGGAGACCCCCAGCGTCCGCTCGACCGCTTCCAGCACCTCGTCGACGGCCGACGTCAGCTCGGGCGCGGCGAACTCCTGACTCGACCGCGAGCGGCGGACGTCCGGGTCCACCTCCCGGTCTCGGACCATCGAGGGCTTCAAGGTGCCGTCGGCGGAGGCGATGGCGCGCTCCAGCAGGGCGCCGGCCGTCCGCTCGCCCAGGAACTGGGTGATGCGGCAGACCGTCACGGGAAGCCGCCAGATCGCGTCCGTGCTCACCGGCGACCGCCGGTCCTCCGCCTCTGCCCCCGTCTCCGCCGTCTCTGTCCCCACCGTCTCTGCCCCCGTCTCCGCCCCCGCTTCCGTCTCCGCCGCGGACGACCCCGTCGCGGTGTCGCGCGGTGCCACGGTGTGCCGGTTCGTCATGGTGTCCCTGCCTTCCGGATCGCGGTGGGTGCCGTCACGGGCCGTGTGTCCGGCGTCGTCGCTCGGGCCGGAGCGGGTTCTCCCGCGGCCTCCCGCAGGCGCCCCAGCTCGACGGTGAGCTCGTCCACCCGGCGGTTCAGCGCCTGGATGCACACCAGGGCGACGCCGAGCCCGTCGACCACGGGGATCCTGGTGTCGTCGCGGTTGAGGCCGAAGGCGGCGTGCCAGTCCTGGGCCATCGGTCCGAGGTGGCGCACGTCCTCGGGCTCCCAGACGTAGCGCCAGGTGCTGACCGGCAGCGCGGCCACGGTCTCCAGGACCCGGTAGCCGTTGACCGTGCCGGCCGGGGCCACGCCGCCGTCCTCCCGCACCTCGGCCGAACGCCCCTCCGGGGCGACCGGCCCCGGGCCGCGGCGGTCGGCCCGGGGCGGCCGGCGGACGAGCGGCACCACTACCGGCTCCAGTCGACCGGGACCACGTCCTGCTTGAGCCCGCGGTCACTGCAGATGGCGCACGGGCTGTTCGGAACGCCGGGGCCCTGGTCGATGCCGATGGTGATCGCCCCGTGGGCCCCGGCCGGGGCGTGGACGCCGTCGCCGACCATCGCGGCCTCGTAGCCGCCCAGCAGTTCCTGGAGGGTGCCGGGCCCCAGGTTCTCGGGGGCGGAGATCGAGGCCACTCCGTCGTAGTCGGTGTAGGCCGCGCCCAGGGTCCGCCCACCGATGGTGGCGAACACGATCCGGGCGCCTCGGATGGGCTCCCCGGTCACCGCGTCGGCGGCCATCGCATGGATGTTCTCCAGCTGCATCTGGGTGACGTTGAGGCTCGCCTGGCTGGCCGAGAGCCGGGTCGGCTTCAGGCTGGGGCACTCCGCCCCGCCGCACGACGTGTCCGGCGACGCGGACGCGGACGCGGTGGCGCCGCCACCCACGCCCAGCGATGCCAGCGCCGCGGCCACCACCGCGACGGTCTTTCGGCCTGCAGAACTCATGTCCGCTCCCCTGGGACTCGCCCGAGCGAGATCCGCGCCGCGCTCGACGGCCGGAGCGGCCGTGGCGCGTGCGGCACGCGACGGGTGCCGCCCCCTTCGGACGACGGGCCGAGCGTATCCACGCCCGTCCGGCCCAACCGGCCTGACAATCGCCAGTTCGCGCGATCTGATGAACGGTCGGCGAGACGGTGACGAACGTGATCGACGCGCACAAACCGATGAGCGACCGCCGGAGCGCCGCCCCGGTGCCGGGCGGGCGGTCCTGCCGCCGAACGGCCTGCGCTCCGCTGCCCGGGAGGCGGCGGAGCGCAGGGGTCGGAGCGCAAGGGTCGGAGCGCGGCGATCAGGCGTGCGGCGATCAGGGCGTACGGACCCCGGGCGTACGGACCCCGGGCGTACGGGCCCCGGGCGTGCAGACGCCCGAAGCGCGGACCCGGAAGGTCTAGAAGGTGAGGTTCCAGGCGTCGATCGTGCCGACGTCGCCCGAGGCGCCGTCCTTCACCCGGAGCTTCCAGGTGCCGTTCGCGACGCTCGCGGCGGCGTACACCGTGTACGTCTTGGCGACGTTGTCGGCGCTGTCACCGTTCGCGAAGTCCTCCAGCAGGTACACCGTGCCGTCGGGGGCGACCAGCGAGATGACGAGGTCGCCGCGGTAGGTGTGCTTGACGTCCACGCCGACCTTGAGGGTGGCGGGGGCGTTGCCGGCGACGCCGGTGACGGCGATCGGGCTCTCCACGGTGGCGTTGTCGGAGATCGTGACGTCGGTCAGGTTCTCGAAGTACTTCCCGGTGGGCGGGGTGCCGCCGCCGACGGCCTTCAGCGCGTCGACCTGGCCCTCGCCGAAGAAGGCGTTGTTGGCCGTGGTCCCGGTGCAGCGGCTGTCGGAGCCCGGGCAGGCCACGTCGTTGGCCTGGGTGGAGAGCCGGGACCGGATGTCGGCCGGGGTGAACGTCGGGTTGGCGCCGGCGATCAGCGCGGCCACGCCGGCGACGTGCGGGGAGGCCATCGAGGTGCCGCTCTTGGTGCCGTACTTGCCGCCCGGGAGCGTGGAGTAGACGCCGGTGGCGCCGTCACCGCCCGGCGCGGCGACGTCGATGACGCCCCGGCCGAAGTTGGAGTAGGAGGCCTTGCCGGTGCCGCTGGCCATCGCCGCGACGGTCACCACGCCGGGCAGCTCGGTCGGGATGTCGATGCAGGCGTTGGTGATGGTGCGGGTGACCTTGGTCGAGTCGTTGGGGCTCTCGCTGTCGGTCGTCTTGTTGGCCAGGTCGTAGTTGGAGTTGCCCGCGGCGGCGACCTGCAGGGAGCCCTTGCCCTCGGCGTACTCCTGGGCGCGCCGGACGCCCTCGATGATGGCCGCCTGGTCCAGGTTGTCCGGGCAGTTGAACTGCCACGGGTCGGTGTAGTAGCTGTTGTTGGTGACCTTGAATCCGTGGTCGCCGGCCCAGACGAAGCCGCAGACGGTGTTCTCCGCGAAGAAGAGCGTGCTGGTCGGCTCGGCTATCCGGACCGAGGCGATCTTGACGCTCGGGGCCACGCCGATGACACCCTTGCCGTTCTTCGCCGCGGCTATGGTGCCGGCGACGTGCGTGCCGTGGGTGTCGACGTCCCGCCAGGCCCCGGTGCGGGCGTCGGCCTTGCCGTACGCGCAGGAGGCCGAGTCCGCGGCGTCGAAGTTGGGCGCGAGGTCCTGGTGCTGGTCGTCCACACCGGTGTCCAGCACGCCGACCTTGACGGCGGACGAGCCCGTGGTGACGGCCCAGGCCTGGTCGGCCTTGATCTGGGTCATGTCCCAGCGGTTGGACTCGGTCAGCGTGGTGGCCGACTGGCTGGGGTTGGCGGGGAGCGCCGGGCTGTAGGCGTCCGCGGGGACGTCGGACGTCCGGGTCGCGCCGACCTGCTGGATGCCGGCCACTCCGCGCAGGGTCGCGGCGAAGGTGCCTGAGGTCGAGTGGGCGACGACGACGCCGATCGCGTCGTAGCTCGCGAAGACCGTGCCGCCGTTGGCGGTGACCGCGGTCTTGGCGGCCGCGACGTCGGCGGGCGCGCTGATGACCAGGTAGGCGCGGGTCCCGGCGGCCCAGCCCGCGGCGATCTGCGGGGCGGTCGCGGCGGGTGCGGCGGGTGCCGCTGCGGAGGTCCCGGCCGGCCCGGTGGCCGTCTCGGCGGCGAACTTCGCGGCGGCCGCGGGAGCGGCGGGAACGGTGGGAACGGTGGGAGCGGTGGGCGCTGCGGCGGCCAGGGTGGCGGGGGTGGCCAGGACAGCGGCGGCGAGCAGGGCGAGCGCGGCGGCGGGGCGGCCGGCGCTCCGGGATATCAGGGGTGACACGTGCATCCTCCGATCGACCCGTGCTTGAGGGGATCACACGGGGTTTGAACGCAACATGCCAGAACCGTGAGCATTTGGGGAAGGCTTTACGCATGACGGCTTGTCACAAACGTGTCAACTTTTGATGTCCCGCCGGTTGCCGTGCCCCGCCCGCCCGCGCGGAACCGGCTCTCCGGACCGTCCGGCGCCCCCGCGCGGGGCGGATCCGTCCGCCGTCAAGGCGTGGCGATTTGACTGATATCTTCGAAAAAGCCCCAATTCTGCGATTGGCCGGAGGCACCCGCGCGTGCCGCCCGGCACGACAGGAGCAGGAATGACCGGTGGACCGGAGCCCATCAGCGAGGCCGCCCGCGAGGCGCTTCAACGGGAACTCACCGACCTGCGGACCGAGCGCGGGAAGGTCGCCGCCACCCTGCGGGGCGGCGACGAGGCGGGCGACCCCGCGGACCAGGCCGACGAGTTGCAGCGCGCCACGGAACTCGAACGCCTCGACCGCAGGATCACCGAGATCGACGGACGGCTCCGCGAGGCCGCCGTCGCAGGACGGCCCAGCACCGACACGGTCGGCGTGGGCAGCACCGTCAAGGTCCGGTTCGCGGACGCCGCGGAGATGACCGTCCAGGTGGGCGAGGTCGCCGAGGCACTGGACCGGACGCTGGTCACCGTCGACAGCCCGCTCGGCCACGCGCTGCTCGGCCGCCGGGCCGGCGACACCGTCGACTACGAGACTCCCAGGGGCCCGACGACGGTGGTCGTCCTGTCGATCGGCGCCGAGGACGGCGAGGACGGCGAAGACGGCGAGGACGACGAGGACAGCGAGGGCACCGAGGACGAGAAGGGCGACGAGGCGTGACCGACGGCCCCGGAAGCCGAATGGCGCGCCCCCGGCACCGGACGTAGCCTGCCCGGAAAGCGCGCTTTGTCCCTGCGCGCCCGCACGGTGGAAGGGTCGAGAGCCTTGAGCAGCGACAACGGCTTGAGTACCGGAGAAGACCAGCAGGACCCCTCCGAGCAGGACCCCCCGGAGCCCCGGGTCGGGCCCACGCCCGACGGGGAGCCGGAGTTCCGCCCCTACCACCACCCCGCCGCCGCCTGGGGCGCTGCCGCAGGCGTGACCCGCTTCCTGGTCCGCGAGGGCGCACTGGTCGACGGCCCGCGGGCGATCGTCAAGATGAACCACGAGAACGGCGGGTTCGACTGTCCGGGGTGCGCGTGGCCGGACGACACCAAGGGTCTGCACCTGGACATCTGCGAGAACGGGATCAAGCACGTCACCTGGGAGATGACCCGCAAACGGGTCGGCCGCGAGTTCTTCGCCGCGCACTCCGTGACCGAGCTGTCCGGGTGGAGCGACTACGACCTGGAGAACCAGGGCCGGCTGACCGAACCCATGGTCTACGACGCCGCTTCGGACCACTACGTCCCGATCCGCTGGAAGGACGCGTTCGAGCTGGTCGGCCGCACCCTGCGCGAACTGGACGACCCGAACCGGGCGTCGTTCTACACCTCCGGCCGGCTCGGCAACGAGGCCACGTTCCTCTACCAGCTGATGGCGCGCGAACTCGGCACCAACAACCTCCCGGACTGCTCGAACATGTGCCACGAGGCCAGCGGCCGCGCCCTCCAGGCCTCGCTGGGAACCGGAAAGGGGACCGTCGACCTCAAGGACTGGGAGACCGCCGACGCCCTGTTCATCCTGGGGGTGAACGCCGCCTCCAACGCGCCCCGGATGCTCACCGCCCTCGCCGAGGCGTACCACCGCGGGGCACAGATCGTGCACGTCAACCCGCTGGTCGAGGCGGCGGCCACCCGCACCATCGTCCCCCACGACTTCCTCGACATGGGCCTCTACAGGACCACCCGGACCAGCACCCTGAACCTGCAGCCCCGCATCGGCGGCGACATGGCGCTGCTGCGCGGCATGGCCAAGGCCGTCCTGGAACAGTCCGTCACCGACCCCCGGGCGCTGGACCGCGAGTTCATCGACCGCCACACCGCCGGCTTCGACGAGTACCGCGCGCTGTGCGAGGCCACCCCGTGGGAGGAGATCGAGCGGCAGTCCGGACTGGGCCGCGCCGACATCCTCAAGGCGGCGCGCGTGTACAGCGAGGCCGACCGCACCGTCGTCAGCTGGTGCCTGGGACTCACGCAGCACGAGCACGGCGTCGACACCGTCCGGGAGATCGTCAACCTGCTCCTGCTCCGCGGCAACCTGGGCCGGGAGGGTGCCGGCCCCTCCCCCGTCCGCGGGCACAGCAACGTCCAGGGCAACCGCACCTGCGGCATCGACCACCGGCCGACCGACGCGTTCCTGGACCGCCTCGCCGAGGTCTGCGAGATCCGGCCGCCCCGTGCCCACGGCCTGGACACCGTCGCCACCATCAAGGCGATGCACCGCGGGGACGTCACGGTGTTCGTCGGCATGGGCGGCAACTTCGCCCTCGCCGCGCCCGACACCCCGTACACCTACGAGGCGCTGCGCGCCTGCGACCTCACCGTCCAGGTGAGCACCAAGCTGAACCGCAGCCACCTCGTGCACGGCCGGCAGGCGCTCATCCTCCCGTGCCTCGGCCGGACCGAGAAGGACCACCAGCGCAGGGGGATCCAGAGCACCTCCGTCGAGGACTCGATGAGCATGGTCCACCTGTCGGTCGGCATGAAGCGCCCCGCCTCGCCGCACCTGCTCTCCGAGCCGGCCATCGTCGCCGGCATGGCCCGCGCGGCCCTGCCCGACAGCGCCACGCCGTGGGAGTGGTACATCGAGGACTACGACCGGATCCGCGACACCATGGCCCGGGCCCTCGACGGCTTCGAGGACTTCAACCGCCGGGTACGGCTGCCCCTCGGCTTCCGCATCAAGCAGCCGGCCCGCGAACTGGTCTTCCTCACCCCGTCCGGCCGCGCCGAGTTCTCCGCCGCCGCCCTGCCGGACGTCGTCCCGGCGCCGGGCACCCTGGCGCTGGGCACCATGCGCTCCCACGACCAGTGGAACACCACGATCTACTCCGACAACGACCGCTACCGGGGCATCAGGAACCTGCGCACGCTGGTCTTCATGAACCGCGCCGACATGCGCGAACGCGGCATCGCCGACCTCGGCCCCGTCGACATCACGAGCACCGCGAAGGACGGCAGCCGACGCTCCCTCCGCGGCTACCTCGCGATCCCGTACGACATCCCCCGCGGCTGCGCGGCCGGGTACATGCCCGAGATGAACGTGCTGTGCGCGCTCGGCGACTACAGCACCCAGAGCGACCAGCCGATCATGAAGCACGTCAAGGTCACCATCGACCCCGCCGCCTGAGCCGCCCCGGGCCGCCCGCGCCGCCCGCGCGGTCCGGCCCGACCGCGCGATCCGGGTGGCCCCGGGTGGGCCCGGGTGGGCCCGGGTGGCCCTGGGTGGCCCTGGGTAGCCCTGGGTGGCCCCGGGTGATCGGTGCCCCGGACAAACGGGACGATCGCTGCGGCCCCGGGCGGACATGATGTCCGTGACCCACCGGCACCAGACGCGCAGCGAGGCACAGATGGCCGACTCCCCCGGCACCCCCGGCACCCCCGACGCATCCCCGGCTCCCGGCACCGCGGAGTCCTTCCGGCTCCACCCCGGGTCGCCCGGCTCCCCCGTGATCCTCCACGTCCCGCACTCCTCGCGGACGATACC
Source organism: Kitasatospora sp. NPDC042419 (assembly GCF_056437345.1). NCBI lineage: Bacteria > Bacillati > Actinomycetota > Actinomycetes > Kitasatosporales > Streptomycetaceae > Kitasatospora > Kitasatospora sp. NPDC042419. Next base: position 35,105 of record NZ_JBWKAW010000010.1, on the reverse strand, counting down.
CGCCGGCGTCCGCGCCGGGATCGTGCCGGACGACCGGGCGCTCGCGCTCGAACTGGACCACATCACCGACGCACACACCGCGGAGATCGCCCGGCTGGCCGCGCAGACGGCGCGGACGACGCCCTGGCGCTTCGTCAACCGGCTCTCCCGACTGGTCGTCGACCCCGAGCGGTTCCCCGACGAGCGCGAGGAGATGCTCGCGGTCGGCATGGGGGCGGTCTACACGCGGACCACGCACCGCGAGGAGCTCCGCCCGGCCGGCTTCGACGGGCGGCCGCTGCTCGAACGCTACTTCCACCCGTACGCGCAGGCCATGACGGCGGCGGTCGCGGAGCGCCTGGAGGCGGTCGGGCGGGCGGTGATCGTCGACGTCCACTCGTACCCGACGAAGGCCCTGCCCTACGAGCTCCACGGCGACGGCCCGCGGCCACCGATCTGCCTCGGCACGGACTCCCGCCACACGCCCGCCCCGCTGCTCGACGCGGCGCAGCGGGCGTTCGCGGACTTCGGTGGCACCGGCCTCGACAGCCCGTTCGCGGGAACGTACGTGCCGCTGCGGTACTACGGGGGGACGGCGGACGTCAGCGCGCTCATGGTGGAGATCCGGCGCGACCTCTACATGGCCGAGCCCGGCGGGCCCGCGGGCCCCGGCCTGGACGCGCTCGCGACCGCGCTGGCCCGGCTCGTCGACGAGGTCTCCGCCTGACGCCCCGTCCACGCGCCCCCTGGGGAGCCGCCAGCGACGCGGCGAGGCGCGGCGACGACGACGCGAGGGCGACGACGGGAGGGTGACGACGGGGCTCAGTCCCGAACGCCCCGCCCGTCCGGGACGCCCCGCCTGGAGGAGGCCCGGACATCCAGGCGGGTGTCCACCACCGTGCCGGCGGGTTCCGTCGCGCCGCCCTCCAGCGCCGCGACCAGCAGTTCCACGCCGGCGACCGCGATCTGTTCCGGCCGGAGGCTCAGGGTGCTGACCGGCGGCTCGGCGTGCTCGGCCGCGGCGTCCTCGCTGACGCACACCAGGAGCAGGTCCCCGGGGACCGAACGGCCGTGCCGCCGGGCGGCGTCCAGGATCAGCGGCGGGCTCGCCTCGCTGGCCACCAGCAGCGCGTCCGGCGGTTCGGCGGCGCCCAGCGCGCGTTCGACCGCCGCGATGGCCGGGCCGTTGCCGGGCCCGCTGGAGTACACCTCCCGCGGTGCGGTGCCGTGCCCGGTGCACCAGGCCCGGTAGGCGTCGACCAGCCGGGTGTGGAAGCGGATCGCGGTGTCCGGCAGGACGAGGGCGGTCCGCCGGGCGCCCTCGGCGCGCAGGTGGTCCAGCACCCCGGTCACGGCCGCTTCGGTGTCGATGTCCACCCAGTAGGCGCCGGCCCGGCCCTCCACCGAGCGGTCGGTGAAGACCGGGATGCGGGCGGCGATGAAGTCCTCCACCATCGGGTCGCCCGCCATCGGGTCGGCGACGATGGCCGCGTCGAGCGGCAGGTCCGCCCACTCGCCGGGGCCCGCGCTGGTGGGGAGCATGACCAGCGCGTAGCCGTGCTGCAGCGCGGCCTGCGCGGTCGCGCTGGTCAGCCGCGCGTAGTACGGCGAGTCGAGGTAGGCCCAGGGCGAGGTGGCGAACTCCCCCACCGCGTAGCCGATCAGCCGGGCGTGGCCGGCCCGGAGCAGCCGTGCGGTGGCGTTCGGCCGGTAGCCGAGCCGCCGGGCGGCGTCCCGGGCCCGCTCGCGGACCGTCTCGGACATCCGGCCGGTGCCGTTGAGCGCGGCCGACACGGTCGTCTTGGAGAGCCCGGCCTCGCGGGCCACGTCGACGAGGCGGACTCGGGGGGCGGCGGACGGTCCGCCGTCGCGCGGGGTTTGCGTCATGTGCCGATGCTGCCACTCGCGGCCGCCTCGCGTCACCCTTCGGTGACCTTTGGAGAATCGTTCCCGCAAAGCCTTGTGCGGGAACGTTCCCGCATCAATACTCGCCACCATCTCCAAGCGCCCCCCACAACGCCCTGAAAGGGGTGGGTCTCCTTGCGCCTGTCCAGATCCGCCAGCCTGCTCGCCGCCGCCGCACTGCTCGCCGCGGCCGTCACCGGCTGCTCCGGCGCCACCGGGAACGGCGACGGCTCCGCGGGCACCACCGCCTACCAGGTCACCCCCGACACCCCCGCCGCCAAGGGCACCGTCCCGTCCTTCACCTGGTCGCTCTACGCCGAGCCGCAGACCCTCGACTACGCACTGGCCTACGACTACCCGCCGAACACGGTGCTGGCCAACGTCTGCGAACAGCTGTTCCGGGTCACCCCCGACCTGAAGATCGTCCCCGGCCTGGCCGTGAAGTCCGCCAACCCCGACCCGCTGACCTGGGTCTACACCCTGCGCGAGGGCGTGAAGTTCCACGACGGCGGCACCATGACCGCGGACGACGTGGTCGCCTCCCTCCGACGCCACCTCGACCCGGCCACCGGGTCCTCCTGGGGCTCCGCCTTCAAGAACGTCGACTCGATCGAGAAGACCGGGCCCCTGGAGGTGACCATCCACCTCACCAAGCCCGACGTGCTGCTCAACGAGCTCCTCGCCGCCTCGCCCGGCACCGTCGAGAGCGCGGCGTACCTCGCCAAGGCGGGCCAGGACTACGGCGGGCCCCGGGGCGGCGTCGACTGCACCGGCCCCTACGCCCTCGACAACTGGTCGCAGGGCGACAGCCTCACCCTCAAGAAGAACCCCGCCTACTGGGACGCCTCGCTCGCCCCCAAGGCGGACAGCGTCAAGTTCGTCTTCATCCAGGACCCGGCCGCCCGCGCCAACGCCTTCCTCTCCGGCTCCGTCGACGGCGGGTACATGGTGCCGTCCGCCTCGCTGGCGCAGCTCAGGGCCTCCGCCCAGGGCACGGTGCACTTCGGCCCGAACACCGGCGCCGCCGGCCTCGCGGTCCTCGACCTGAAGGGCACCCTCGGCGACCTCAGGGTCCGTCAGGCGCTGTCCAGGGCGCTCGACCGCACCGCCCTCGTCAAGGCCGCCGCGGGAGGCGTCGGCACCCCCGCCAAGGCCCCCGCCGCGCAGGCCGCCTGGGGCGTCGCCCCGGACCGCACCGCCGGCTACTACGCCGCCCTGCCCGAACCGGTCTACGACCTGGAGGGCGCCCGGAAGCTGGTCCAGGAGGCCGGCGCGGCCGGCCGGAAGGTGGTGATGGCCACCAGCTCGCTCGCCCCGGAGATCAGCGTGGTCGCCAACGCCGTGCAGTCCGCCGGCAAGCAGATCGGCCTGGACGTCGCCCTCAGGCCGGTGGCACCGGACGCGTACACCGCCCTGTTCGTCGACCCGGCCGCCCGCGCGGGCATCGACCTCGTGGTGACCAACGGCTACGACAGCACCCCGGACCCGCTGGAGTTCTACCAGTCGCTGCACACCGGCGACTTCGGCAACTACGGCGGCTGGTCGGACCCCGCCTACGACGCGCTCTTCGACCAGGCGGTCGCCGCCGCCGACCCCGGCACCCGCGCCGACCTGACCGCCCGGCTGCAGCAGATCGCGGTGAACGAGCTCCCGAGCATCCCGCTGTACGAGGCGCCGTACACGCTGTTCCTCAACAAGCGGATCACCGGCGCGCCCACCGGAATCGCCCAGCTGTACTACCCGTGGGCCGCGACGATCGGCGCCGCGAACTGATGACGCGCTACCTCCTCGGCCGGCTCCTAGGGCTCGCGGGCGTGCTGCTGGTGACCTCCTTCGTGGTCTTCAGCGCCGTGCACCTCGCCCCCGGCGACCCGGTGTCCTTCCTCCTCAGGGGCCATCCGGTGACGCCCGAGACGCGCGCCGCGATCACCGCCCAGTACCACCTCGACGACCCGTTCCTCACCCAGTACCTGAAGTGGCTCGGCGGCGTGCTGCACGGCGACTTCGGCCGCTCGGTGCAGTTCCGCCAGGACGTCGGCGCGCTGATCGGCGCCCGCCTGCCGTCCACCGCGCTGCTGGTCGGGTTCTCGGCGGTGCTGGTGTGCGTGCTCGGCGTGTCCGCCGGCGCCCTCGCCGCGCTGCGCGGCGGCCGGACCGACCGGCTGGTCCTGGTGGCCACCGGCGTCACCACCGCCACCCCGCCGTTCGCCGGCGCGCTCGTCCTGGTCTCGGTCTTCTCGGTGCAACTCGGCTGGTTCCCCGGGCCCGGCTCGCAGGGCACCGGGTTCGGCGACCGGCTCCACCACCTCACCCTGCCGGCCGTCGCCCTCTCGGTCACCCTGACCGGGCTGCTGGCCCGGGTGACCCGCTCCGCGATGCTCGACGAACTCGGCCGCGAGCACGTCGAGGTGGCCCGCTCCCGCGGCGTCCCCGAGCGCACGGTGGTCCGCAGGCACGTGCTGCGCAACGCGCTCGGACCGATCGTCACGGTCGGCGGCGCGATGCTGGCGGGCCTGCTGGTCTCCACCTCCGTCGTGGAGACCGCGTTCAACGTGCCCGGCATCGGCTCCCTGCTGGTGCAGTCGGTGACCGTGAAGGACTTCCCGGTCGTCCAGGCGATCACCCTGCTCACCGTGACCGGCTTCGTCCTGGTCAACCTCGCCGTCGACCTGCTCGCGCCGCTGGTCGACCCCCGGCTCTCGCTCACCCGCCGAGGAGGTACGGCATGACCGCCGCCACCGCCGCCGAGCCGCACCGCCGCCCGCTGACGGGCCGGCTGAAGGCGCTCGGCCAGGGCCCGCTGTTCACCGCCGCCGTCGCGGCGCTGACCCTGCTGGTCGCCGTCGCGGCCTTCGCGCCGCTGCTCGCCCCGTACGACCCCGACCTGATGGACCTCGGGTCCAGCCTGGTCGGCACCGGCGCCGACCACCTGCTCGGCACCGACCAGTCCGGCCGCGACATCCTGTCCCGGCTGCTGCACGGCGCCCGCACCGGCCTGCTCGGGCCGCTGCTGGTGGTCGGGCTCTCCACCGCGCTGGGCATCCTGCTCGGCGTGGTGGCCGGCTGGCACGGCGGCTGGGTCGACACCCTGCTGTCCCGGGCGATGGACCTGGTGTTCTCCTTCCCCGGCCTGCTGCTGGCGATCCTCTTCGTCGCGGTCGCCGGTCCGGGCCTGACCGCGCCGGTGATCGCCATGGCGATCGCCTACAGCCCGTACGTCGGGCGGCTGGTCCGCGGCATCGCCCGGCAGGAGAAGGCCCGGCCGTACATCGAGTCCTACCGGGTGCAGGGCTGGTCCGGGTGGACCATCTGCCTACGGCACCTGCTGCCCAACATCGCACCCACCGTGCTCGCCCAGTCGGCGATCAACTTCGGGTACGCGCTGATGGACCTGGCGGCGCTGTCCTTCCTCGGCTTCGGCGTGCAACCGCCCGCCGCCGACTGGGGCGCGATGATCAACGAGGGCCAGTCGGCCGTCCTGCAGGGCGCCATGCTGCCCGCGCTGGCGCCCGCCGTCTGCATCGTGGTCGCCGTCGTGGCGTTCGGAATCGTCGGCGAGGGCATCGCCGACCGGATCGCGAGGCGGGAGCGGTGATGACCGGAACCCTTCTGGAAATAGACGAGTTGACGGTCCGGCCGACCGGCCGCGGGGCGGCCCGGCCGATCCTGGACGGCGTCTCGCTGCGCGTCGCGGCGGGCGAGACAGTCGGCCTGGTCGGCGAGTCCGGCTCCGGGAAGTCGGTGGCCTGCCGCAGCGTGCTCGGCCTGCTGCCCGAACGGGCCGCGACCACGGGCCGGGTCTCGGTGGCCGGCCGCGACGTCCTGGCCATGGACCGGCCCGGCCTGCGCGACCTGCGGGCGCGCCAGGTCGCCATGGTCTTCCAGGACCCGCGCGCCTCGGTCAACCCGCTGCGCCGGGTCGGCGACTTCCTCACCGAGGGCCTGCGCGCCGCCGGCACCCCCGCGGCGCAGGCCGACGACCGGGCCGCGGAACTCCTCGAAGCCGTCGGCATCCGCGACCCGCGCGGCGCACTGCGCCGCTACCCGCACCAGTTCTCCGGCGGCATGCTGCAACGCGTCGTGATCGCCGCCGCACTGGCCGGACGGCCCGCCCTGCTGCTCGCCGACGAGCCGACCACCGCGCTGGACGTCACCACCCAGGCGGAGGTGATCGCCATCCTCACCCGGCTGCAGGCCGAGCGCGGCACCGGCATGCTCTTCGTCACCCACGACCTGGAGCTGGCCTCGGCGATCTGCGACCGCGTGTACGTGATGTACGCCGGACGGATCGTCGAGACGCGGTCCGCCCGCGACCTGTTCGAACGCCCCCGCCACCCGTACACGGCGGGCCTGCTCGCCTCCACCCCGCGGATCGAGCCCGGTGCCGCACCGCCGCGCCCGATCCCGGGCCGTCCGGTGTCCCTCGCCGAAGCCCCGCCCGGCTGTGCCTTCGCCGCCCGCTGCGCCTTCGCGGAGCCCCGCTGCACCGCCGGGCCGCCCGCCCTGGAACCGCACGGCGACGGCCTCGCCGCCTGCCTGCGCGCGGACGAAGGGATCCTGGCATGACCGCCCCTCCCCCCGGCCTGGTCGTGGACGGGCTCGTGAAGCGCTTCGGCGACCACCGGGCCGTCGACGGCGTCTCCTTCACCCTGCCGCCCGGCGGGTCGCTCGGCATCGTCGGCGAGTCCGGCTGCGGCAAGACCACCACGGCCCGGATGCTGGTCGGCCTGGAGACCCCCGACGCCGGCACCGTCCACCTGGACGGCCGCGACCGCTCCGCCCGTCCCCGCGGCCGCGCCGAACGGCTGGCCCGCGCCCGCGGGATCCAGATGGTCTTCCAGGACCCCTACCTCTCGCTCGACCCCCGGATCACCGTCGCCGCCTCCGTCGACGAGGTGCTCCGGCTGCACGCCACGGCGGGCCCCGCCGCCCGGCGGGCCCGGGTCGCCGAACTGCTCGACCAGGTCGGCCTGGGCGAGCGCGAAGCCGCGGCGCTGCCCCGCGGGCTCTCCGGCGGCCAGCGCCAACGCGTCGCCATCGCACGGGCGTTGGCCGCCGAACCCCGGGTGCTGATCCTCGACGAGGCGGTCGCCGCCCTCGACGTCTCCGTTCAGGCGCAGATCCTCGACCTGCTCGCCGGGATCCGCCGGGAGGCCGGCATCGGCTTCCTGTTCGTCAGCCACGACCTCGCCGTGGTCCGGCACATCACCGACCGGGTGGTGGTCCTCAAGGACGGCCGGGTCGTCGAGGCCGGCGACACCGCACGGGTGCTCGACGACCCACGGCACCCGTACACCCGGCTGCTGCTCGACTCGGTCCCCCGCCGCGGCTGGGACCCGGGCCGGATCGCCGAGGACCGCCGCGCACTCGACCACGCCGGGCCCGTCCGGGACGGGCCGGACCACCCCGGGCCCGACCGGGACGGGTCGGACCGCACGGGGCCCGGCCGGGACGGGCCCGACCCGGACACCGCCGAGCCCGCCGCCCGCCCCTCCGAACCCAAGACCGAACGGACGGCCGACGCATGACCGACAGCACCGAACTCGCCCACCTCCCCGCCACCGAGGCCCTGCGCCGCTTCCGCGACCGCTCGCTCTCCCCGGTCGAGCTGATGACCGCCGTCATCGAACGCGCCGAGGCCGTCGAACCCCGGGTCAACGCCCTCGCCGAGCGCACCTTCGAGGAGGCCCTCGACGCCGCCCGCGCCGCCGAGGCCCGCTACGGCGGCCGGGGCGAACCTCCCCGCGCCCTGGAGGGCCTGGCCGTCGCCACCAAGGAGGAGCAGCCGATCGCCGGCCGCCGGGCCACCGACGGCTCACTGGCCTTCCGGGACGAGATCGCCGAGCGCACCCACCCGGTGGTCGAGCGGATCCTCGCCGCCGGCGGCATCGTGCACGCCCGCACCACCACACCCGAGTTCAGCTGCGCGATGTTCACCCGGTCCCGGCTGTGGGGCATCACCCGCAACCCGTGGAACCCCGCCTACTCCCCCGGCGGCTCCTCCGGCGGCTCGGGTGCCGCGCTCGCCTCCGGGTCGGCCACCCTCGCCACCGGCTCCGACATCGGCGGCTCGATCCGCCTCCCCGCCTCCTGCACCGGCACGGTCGGCTACAAGCCGCCGTACGGGCGGGTGCCCGCGATGGCGCCGTTCAACCTGGACACCTACTGCCACGACGGTCCGATGGCCCGCACCGTCGCCGACACCGCGCTGCTGCAGAACGTCATCGCCGGTCCGCACCCGCTCGACGGCGTCTCGCTGCGTCCCAAACTGGTGCTGCCGGAACGGTTCGACGGCGCGGCCGGCCTGCGGGTCGCCTACTCCCCCGACCTCGGCGACTGGCCGGTGGACCCGGAGGTCGCCGCCAACACCAGGGCCGTCGCGGACGCACTGCGCGCGGCCGGCGCACTGGTCGAGGAGGTGGACGTCAAGCTCTCCCGGGAGGAGGTGCGGACGGCCGCGATGATCCACTTCGGGGCGGTCTTCGGCCCGTACGTCACCTCGGTGGCGGCCGAGTTCGGCGAGCTGCTCACCCCGTACGCGCTCGCGTTCGCCGAGCAGACCGGCGCGGCGGGCCGGGAGCCGGGGGCCTTCCTGGCCGGCCTGGAGATCGAGGCCAGGATCCAGGCGGTGCTCGGCGATCTGCTCGACCGCCACGACGTGCTGCTCTGTCCGACCAGCGGCATCCCGGCGCTGCTCGCCGACGACGACTACACGGTGACCCGGCCGGTGGTGGACGGCGTCGAGCTGGAGCACTACGTGGACACCGCGCTCACCACGGTGTTCAACATCGCCGCCCGGCACCCGGTGCTGTCCGTCCCCTCCGGGGTCGCCTCCACCGGTGTGCCGACCGGCGTCCAACTGGTCGGCCGGACGTACGACGACGCGACGGTATTCCGCGCCGCCGCCGTCGTCGAGGCGGTCCGACCCTGGCAGCGCATCGCGCAGCTCTGACCGCACGCGGCGGGGAGGGGGTTCCGGGGTTCCGGATCACGGACGGCCCGGCCGGAACCCCGGGACCCCCTCCCCGGCCGTCCGCCTCGCCGTCCGTCCGCCTCGCCGTCCGTCGCGCTCCGCCTCGCGGTGGGCCCGTCGCACGGCCGCGGCAGGCCGCCGGCGCTGACCGCAGGCCGCCGGCGCCGGCTGCGGTCGGTCAGCTCTGGAGATGGGCGGTCAGGACCTCCAGGACGGCGGGGCGCTGGTCGGCGAGGTAGAAGTGGCCGCCGGGGAACACGTTCAGGTCGAAGGAACCGGTGGTGTGGGCGGCCCAGCCGCGGACCTGTTCGACCGTCGCACGCGGGTCGGCGTCACCCGTCAGGGCGGTGACCGGCAGGGAGACCACCTCGTCCGGCGCACAGCAGTACGTCTCGATGGCCGTGTAGTCGCCGCGCAGTGACGGCATGATCAGCTCGCGCAGCTCCGGATCGGCCAGGACGCGCTGGTCGGTGCCGCCGAGCCTGGCGACCTCCGCGAGCAGGCCGTCGTCGTCGAGCAGGTGGACCTTCGACTCCCGGGGCACGGAGGGCGCACGACTGCCGGACACGCAGAGCCGCACCGGACCGTCCGCACCGTCGCGCTCGAACCGGCGCGCCACCTCGAAGGCCACGGAGGCGCCCATGCTGTGCCCGAACAGCGTGAGCGGGCGGTCCGCCCAGCTCAGCAGCGCCTCGTAGATCCGGTCGGCGAGGACGGTCAGCGAGTCGACCGCCGGCTCGTCGAACCGGTTCTGCCGGCCCGGGTACTGGACGGCGAGCACGTCCGCGTACGGCGAGAGGGCGGCCGACCAGTCCAGGAAGTAGCCGGCCGCCCCGCCCGCGTGCGGGAAGATCACGACCCGGGCGGGCGCCGCGTCGAAGGGGTGGAAGCGGCGGAACCAGAGGCTCTCGGTGACGGCGGTGTGGCCGGGCATGCGGGGGCTCCCTCTCGGCGGGCTGGTCGGCTGGTCGATCTCCTGGCCCCAGTCTCCCCACCCGACCGCCCCGCCCACCAGGCCACCCGCCGGGGCGGCACCGTGACGACCGCCACTCCCGCAGCCGCCACTCCTGGGTCGGCACACCCCCGGCAGGCCCCCGGCGCAGCTCCGGCACGCCCGCGCAGGCCCGCGCGGGCCGCTCTCAGGCCCCCGCCGGCGGGCCCGCCGTCGCCGGCCCGAACCGGGCCCGCACCGCGCGCGAGCGGGAGACGCCGTCCAGCAGGAGCACCGAAGCGGCCTCCGGCGCGGGCGTCGCACCGGCACCGCGGGCGTGCCGGGTGAGCGCGGAGAGCAGGCGGTCGAGGCCCCGGCGGTGCCGGGCGAAGGCCCGGCGGGGCGCCCAGCGGCCGCGGGCCTGCTGCCCGGCCAGGGCGGTGGCGGCGCCGACGTCGAGCAGGACGAGGTGCAGTTCGCGCCCCTGCCGGGCCGCCGACCGGGCGAGCCAGCGGCGCATCCACGCCCGGCTGCCGCAGTCGTGGACGAGGAGCGGACCGCCCCGCCGGACCGAGCGGCGGAGCAGCCGGAAGTGCTCCAGCCGCGCCCAGGGCCGGTAGACGGCGTACGGCAGGCGCGTGGGCATGACGGCGGCGCAGGCCTCGTGGACGGCGCGCGGGTCGACGGTGGCGGCGCGCGGCGCCGCGGCGGACCACCGGCGCAGCAGGGTGCTCTTGCCGCTCCCGGGCAGGCCGGAGACGACCACGACGGCGTCGCCCGGGTAGCCGACGGTGAACGGTTCGCCGGCGTCGCCGCGCAGGTCGACCAGGTCCCGCGGTTCCATCGCCGCTCCTGCCCGCACCGGCGGCGCCGTTCGGCTGCCGGTCCCCGGCCGGATCGCCGTCGGTCCTCCCGCAGTGGTCGACCTGTCCATGGTGCTCACTCATCCCGTCCGTGCCCGACCCGGCACGATAACAATCCACGCCCGCGGCCGGGCAGCCGGTTCCCCCGGCGGGTGACGGCGCGCCGCGGGCCGGGATCGTGCGGGTGCGCCCCGGTCGGACGGGTTTCCGACGAGGCACGGCGCGACCTGCCGGCCGTCCGCCCCCTCGGCCGCCCCTTCGGCCGCCCCGCCCGCACCGGTGCCGCGGGACGGTCAGTAGGCTGGTGGCCGATGTGACGGTCCGTCAGCTCGCCGAGCCATCGGGCCGTCGGGACGGTCCGCGGAGTCCGCGGAGTCGGCGGAGTGGGCGGCGCGAGGCCGCACGGCGGGTGGAGGACTGGGGCGTGACGGGGACACTGCGGGCCGAGCCGGGACCGGGGACCGGCACCGGGGCGGCGACGTACACCGGTCTCGTGCTGGCCGGACTGGCGCGCGATCCGGGCCGGGTGGCGATCCGCCACGGGGCGGAGGCACGTACGGCGGCCGAGTGCCTGGCGGACGTCCACCGGCTGGCACGGGCCCTGCTGACGACCGGACTGCGACGCGGGGACGGCGTCACCGTCCTGGCCGGGAACCGTCCGGAGACGGTGCTGGTGCGGCTGGCGGCCAACCTGATCGGCTGCCGGGTCGCGATGCTCTACACCGACCGGCCGGTGGCCGACCAGATCGCGATGGCGGAGTCGGCGCGGACGACCGCCTTCGTCTTCGACCCGGCGCGGTTCGGCGCGGAGGCCGCCCGGATCGCCGCCGAGCTGCCCTCGGCCGGCCTGCTGGCACTCGGGCCGACCACCCTGGGGGCGGACCTGCTGGAGCTGGCCGCACCGCTGCCCGCCGAACCGGTGGCCCCCCGGTTCCGGCCCGAGGACGTGATGGCCGTCCGGTTCACCGGCGGCTCGACCGGACGGCCGAAGGGGGTGCTGCGCCGGTTCGCCCGCCCGCCGCGGCCGGAACTGGTGGCGGCGTCGGTGTTCCTCCTCTGCACGGCGCTCTGCCACGGCGGCGGCACCACGGCCGACCTCGCGCTCGCGGCGGGCGGCACCGTCGTGCTGCAGGACGGGTTCGCGGCGGAGGAGGTGCTGGCCGCGGTGGAGCGGTACCGGGTGTCCCGGGTCTACCTGCCGCCGCACCTGCTGTACCGGGTCCTGGACCACCCCGCACTGGCCCGGACCGACACCGGCAGCCTTCGCCGGGTCACCTACACCGGCTGTCCGGCGGCCCCCGAGCGGCTGGCCGAGGCGACCCGGCGGCTGGGCCGGGTGCTGCACCAGACCTACAGCCTGACCGAATGCGGGCCGGTGACCAGGCTGACGCCGGACGAGCACCTCGACCCGCGGCTGCTGACCACGGCGGGCCGGCCGTTCCCGGACACCGACGTGCGGATCCTGGACGAGGAGGGCCGGCCGCTGCCGCCGGGCGCCACCGGCCGGATCCGGGTGCGCACGCCTACCGCGATGCAGGGCTACTGGCGCGATCCGGAGCTGACCGCCCGGGTGCTCCGGGACGGCTGGCTGGACACCGGCGACCTGGGCTCCCTGGACGGGGCCGGCTACCTGACGGTGGCGGGGCGGAGCGACCCGATGGCGATCGTCGACGCGCACAACGTGTTCCCGCGGGATGTCGAGGGTCCGCTGCTGGCCCACCCCGCGGTGCGGGAGGCGGTCATGTTCGCCACCACCGGTCCGGACCGGCTGCAACGGGCGCACGCCGCCGTGACCGTGCTGCCCGGCAGCGGGGTGACGGCGGAGCAGCTGCACCGGTGGGTGCGGGAGCGGAGCGGGCCGCTCTGCGACCCGGCGACGATCCTGGTCCTGCCGGGGATCCCGCTGGCCGTGACCGGGAAGCCGGACCTCGGGGCGCTGCGGGGCCTGCTGACCGGGACGGGGGCGCACGGAGCGGGGGCACACGGGCCAGGGGCGCACGAAGCGGGCGCGCACGAGACGGGGACGCACGGAGCGGGGGCGCACGGAGCGGGGTAGTTCGCGCCGCCTGCGCTTCGACCGCCCGCGCGCACCACCGTCCGCGCGGCGGTGGCGATGCGGAACCGCCCGTGGACACTCGACCCGGCGGGCCGGTCTGCCGATATCCCCGGCGGCACCTTCTCGCGCCGCCCACAGGAGGCACCTTCCGTGACCTGGCTCCGCGTCCTGACCGCGCTCGGCATCCTCGCCGTGGCGGCCAGCGCCCTGCTCGTCTTCGCCCTCTGCACGGCCGCGGCCCGGGGTGACCGTTCCGACCGCGGCGCGCCGCGGGACCTCCGGGAGGAGGCCGAGCGGTCCGGGCTGATCCGCCGTACCAGTGGCGAGAGTTGACGGGAGGTCGGCACCCCGGGCGGGAGCCTGCCGGCGCGGCCGCGGCGGCGCGGGGCGCGGGCGCGGCCGCGGCCGCGGCCGCGGCCGCGGCCGCCGGGTGGCGTACCGGTTCACCGTCGACACGAGGACACAAGGTGTCCTAAGGTGAACGACGTGTCCTTCACCGGTCCCCCGGCACACGGCACCGGCGCGCCGCGCACTCCGCGGCCTGCCGCTCCCCCGGCGTCCCCGACGGACCCGGCGTTCCCCGCACGAAGGAGAAGCACCGTCATGGCCGAGACCCTGACCGCCGCCAAGGCGGACCTGGTCGACCTCGCCCACCGCAGGATGCAGACCGCCATCCCCGACAACGGCTGGACCACTCGCCAGAAGCTGGCGCTGACCTGCCGGATCCTCTTCGACGCCGGCCACGACTCCGGCCTGGCCGGCCAGATCACCGCCCGCGCCGAACGGCCCGGCACCTACTACACCCAGCGACTCGGGCTCGGCTTCGACGAGATCACCGAGTCCAACCTGCTCCTGGTGGACGAGGACCTCGAAGTCCTCGAAGGGGACGGCATGGCCAATCCGGCCAACCGCTTCCACAGCTGGGTGTACCGGGCCCGCCCGGACGTCAACTGCATCATCCACACCCACCCGTTGCACATCTCCGCGCTGTCGATGCTGGAGACCCCGCTGGTGGTGTCGCACATGGACCTCTGCCCGCTGTACGACGACTGCGCGTTCCTGGAGAAGTGGCCCGGCATCCCCGTCGGCAACGAGGAGGGCGAGATCATCTCGGCCGCGCTCGGCGACAAGCGCGCGCTGCTCCTGGCCCACCACGGACAGCTGGTGGCGACCGGCACCGTCGAGGAGTCCTGCACCCTCGCCGTGCTCTTCGAACGGGCCGCCCGCCTCCAGTTGCTGGCCTCCGCGTCCGGCCGGATCCAGGAGATACCCGAGCTGCTCGCCCGCGAGGCCCACGACTGGACCTCGACCCCCAAGCGCGGCCAGGCCAACTTCGCCTACTACGCCCGGCGTGCCCTGCGGGCCGGACACGGTGACGCGCTCACCCCGCCGCAGACCGGCACCTCACCCCACTCCCCCGACAGCCGTGACAGCCGTGACAGCCAGGACAGCCCCGGCACGAACGGCGGTGCCTGAGATGGCCGGCCTCACCCTGGACGGGATCATCGCCTACCCGGTGACCCCGTTCACCCCCGGCGACGGCGGCGTGGACACCGACGCGCTCGCCGCCCTGGTCGACCGCCTGATCGCCTCCGGCGTCCACGCGATCGCACCGCTCGGCTCCACCGGCGAGAGCGCCTACCTGGACGACCAGGAGTGGTACACCACCGCCGAGACCGCGCTGGCGGCGGTGGCCGGGCGGGTGCCGTCGGTGGTCGGCGTCGCCGACCTCACCACCCGCAACGCGGTCCGGCGCGCCCGGTTCGCCGAACAGGCGGGCGCGGACGCGGTGATGGTGCTCCCGGTGTCGTACTGGAAGCTGGACGAGCGCGAGGTGACCCGCCACTTCACCGCCGTGGCCGAGGCGGTCTCCGTCCCAGTGATGATCTACAACAACCCCGCCACCAGCGGGATCGACCTCTCCCCCGAGCTGATGGTCTCGCTCGTCGAGCAGGTGGAGAACATCACCATGGTCAAGGAGAGCAGCGGCGACGTGCAGCGGATGCACCGGCTCTCCCAACTCACCGACGGTGCGCTGCCCTTCTACAACGGCAGCAACCCGCTGGCGCTGGAGGCGTTCGCCGCCGGCGCGGCCGGCTGGTGCACCGCGGCGCCGTGCCTGATCCCCGGGCCCGTGCTGGAACTCCACCGGGCGGTCAGGGCGGGCGAGTTGGACGCGGCCCGCGAGGTGTTCCAGCGCCAGCTGCCGGTACTGGAGTTCATCCTGCGCGGTGGCCTGCCCACCACGGTCAAGGCCGGCCTGGCCCTGCGCGGGCTCGACGTCGGCACGCCGCGGCCTCCGCTGCTGCCGCTGGACGAGGAGCGGACCGGCCGGCTGGCCGAACTGCTCGCAGCCGTGGGCTGACACCCGCCGCCCCGGAGGCCCGGGTCCCGAAGAGGGCGCCCGGCCTCCGGCCTTCCCGGCCCCGGCCTCAGCGCAACCGCGCCGGCAACCGCGCCAGGGGCAACCGCGCCGGCAGCGGCCTCAGGGCAGGGTCGGGACGCGGTCCGCCGGGCCGGCCGGGTCGTCGTGGATCACCACGAGGACCGCGGCCGGCCCGGCGCCGGTGGAGCGGCAGCGGTGCGGCAGCGCCGAGTTGAAGTAGACGCTGTCGCCGGGCTCAAGACTCACCGTCCGCTCCGGGAACTCCAGTTCGGCCGTCCCCTCGTGGACGAAGAGGAACTCCTCGCCCGCGTGGGACTTGAACGGCGAGTCGCCCAGCTCGGTCGGCGGGTGCATCATGAACGGCACCATCTGCTTGCCGGTCAGCCCGGTCGCGATGCCCTCGTAGTGCGGCGTGCCGGCACCGGTCCCGCCGGCCATCGGCGTCCGCTCGCCGGCCCGCACCACGGTCACCAGCTCGGGCTCCACCTCGTCCGAGAACAACCGGCTGACGTCCACGTTCAGCGCGTGCGCGAGCTTGAGCGCGGTGGAGATCGACGGGTCGCTGAGCCCGCGCTCCACCTTGGACAGGTAGCTCTTGGTCACACCGACCTGCGCCGCCAACGCCTCAAGGCTGAGCCGGTTCTGCTTCCTCAGCACCCTCACTCGGCTGCTCATCGCGCGCTACCTCTCGCCCCGGAACGTCCCGGTCCAGTATCCCATCCGCCCGGCGGACGCCCGACAGTCGCCCGGCTGACGGCCGGCTGACGGCCGGAAGACTCCCGACAGGCACCGGCCAGACACCGGCCAGGCACTGGACGGACGCCCGTCGGGCACCCGCGCTCCGCCGTCAGTGCCCTTCGAGGTCGTCCGGGCGGACGGCGATGTGGTCGGGAGCGAGCTCCACGGCCACCCGGTGCTCCATGCCGAGCGCCTCCAGGAACTTGGCCGGGAGCTGGACCCGGCCGGTGCGGTCCAGCATCACGTACTCGGTCTCGTTCACCGACTCCTCGCCGTGCTCGTCGGTGAGCGTGCGGCGGAGCACCTCGCTACTGGTCCGGCCGTCCCGGATGGCGACGGTCCGGCGCACCTCGCCGGCCACCATCGGGTCGTGGGTGACGATCACGACCGTGGCCCCGAGCTCCCGGTTGACGGTGCGGAAGGCCTCGAAGATGCTCGCCCCGGTCTCCGAGTCGAGCTCACCGGTCGGCTCGTCGGCGAGCAGCACCGGCGGGTTGTTGGCCATGCCGACCGCGATCGCGACCCGCTGCTGCTGGCCGCCGGACATCTCGGAGGGCCGCCGGTGGGCGAGCTCGCCGATCTCCAGGGCCTCCAGCAGTTCGGCGACCCGGGCGGCCTGCCGGCGGGAGGCGCCCCGGGAGGACCGGCCGCCGCTCAGCTGCATCGGGAGCGCGATGTTCTCGGCTGCCGTGAGGAAGGGCAGCAGGTTGCGGGCGGTCTGCTGCCAGATGAAGCCGACCACCTCGCGGCGGTAGCGCAGGCGTTCGCGGGCCGACATCTCCAGCAGGTCGGACCCGGCGACGGTCGCGGTGCCGGCGGTCGGCACGTCCAGCCCGGCGAGGATCGTGAGCAGCGTCGACTTCCCGCTGCCGGAGGCTCCGACCAGGGCGACGAGGTCGCCCTTCCGGATGGTCAGTTCCAGGCCCTGGAGGGCCTGCACCTCGACGCCCTGGGCGCTGAAGATGCGGACCAGGCGGTCGCAGACGATGGCCGCGTCCGCCTCTCCGAAGGCCTTGGGCGCGGCGGCGGCACGTGCCCGTTCCTGCAGTTCCTGGAAGGTGGGGGCCTGGACGGCCGACCGCTCCTGGGCGCTGCTGTTCACCGCTGCTCTCCTCTCGTCGACGCTGTGCTTCTGTCACGGTCGCACCGTTGTGCTTCCGTGGTGTGCCGGGCCGGGGTGCTCATCGCTGGTCCCCCGCCCGGAGTTCGGTGGCGATCTGGCGCCGGCCGGAGACCAGCGCCTCCGCGACCACTCCCGCCGAGACCAGGACGGCCAGGCCGACCGTCTGGATCAGGACCGGCAGGACGACGACCGGCAGACCGGGCGGGATCTCCGCGCCGACCAGGACGGACAGGTCGAAGGCCGGGCCGAGCAGGGCGACCGCGGCGACCGCGGTCAGTCCGCCGCCGAGCGCCGCGACCAGTGTCTGGGGCAGGGTCTCGACCAGGATCAGGACCAGGCCCTGCCGGGGGCGCAGGCCCATGGTCCGCAGCCGGGCGAGCAGGGCGGCACGCTCGGGTGCGGCCCGGACGAGGGTCAGCAGGACGGCGAGCAGGGCGAGCACTCCGGCGCCGAGGACGGCGGCCCAGAACAGTCGTCCGGCGGACCGCTGGAGCGGGTCGTCGGCGAGGTCCGCGGCCACCGCTCCGCTGGTGCGCAGCGTGTAGCCGGCGGGCAGCGCGTCCTTGTCGGCGGACGCACCGCCGGACGCGCCGACGGACGCGCCGACGGACGCGCCGACGGATGCACCGGCAGGTCCGTCCGAGGGCCTGGCCTGGCCCGGACCGTTGACGATCAGGTCGTGCACCAGGTGCTTCAGCGCGCCCTCGTCGACGGAGCCGGTGGCGAACCAGAGGTTGGCGCGGCCGAGTTCCGGTGCGCGGGCGGCAGCCGGCGCGGCGGGCAGGACGACGAACAGGCGGCCGTCGCCCTGGAGGGCGGGCGTGTCGTCGACGGTCCCGGCCGTGGTGACGAGCAGTTCGCCGCCGGCGGGCAGCCGCAGCCGGTGGCCGCCGGCGTCCCCGGACAGCTTCTTGGCGAGCTCGGTGGAGACCAGCGCCGGCACCGAGCCGTCCGGGCCTCCGGTCCCGCCGGCGAGCACGGCCGGGTCGAAGGCGCCGCGGCCGAGCGAGCGGGATATCTCCGCGTACGCGGCCGGGTCGGCGACGACGGCGGAGACCCGGGTGGAGCCGTTGCCGGTCCCGAGGAGGAACACCTCGGTGTCGGACCAGACGGGGGCGGCGGCCCGGATGCCGGGGAGTGCGGCGGCCGCGGTGGAGAAGGCCTCCGGGACGGTGACGCCGATCGGGACCAGGACGGAGGCGTCGCCGCCGACGGTGATCCGGGCGGCCCGGGTGCGGGCCGAGTCGACGGCGTCGAGGACGGTGGCCCCGAAGCCGGCCGTGGTGACGGCGAGCAGCAGGGCGAGCAGCGGCAGGACGGACGGTCGCGGCCGGTTGTCGGTGCCGCGGGCGGCGCGGGCCAGTCCGAGGAAGCCGACCACGCCGCTGCCCCGGCCGGCGGCCCGGGCGAGTGCGCCGACCAGCAGCGGCTGGATCCGGGCGAGCAGCAGGCCTCCGGTGAGGGCGAGCAGCAGCGGCGCGGCGATCAGCAGCGGGTCCAGGCCGTCGCCGACGGGGGCGACGCCGCGTCGCCTGACCTCGACCACGGCGGCCACGGTCAGGGCCAGGACGGCGAGTTCGCCGACCAGGCGGCGCCGGGTGCCGGCGGTGCGGGGCTTCGACCAGAGCAGTGCGGCGCGGGCCGGGAGGGCGAGCAGGGTGAAGAGGGCGACGGCCAGTGCGGCCAGGACGGCGCCGCCCCAGCGCGGGGTGGGCAGCAGCAGCAGCGCGAGCGTCGTCGCCACCGCGGCGGCGGGCAGCACGGTGATCGCGTTCTCGCCCAGCAGCCGCCGCAGCACGCCGCCGCGCGAGCCGCCGCGGGCCTGGAGGAGCCGGAGTTCGGCGGTGCGCCGGTCCGAGGAGAGCGCGGCGGCCAGGCAGAGCACCACCGCGCCGACCCCGGCCAGTCCGGCCGGGCCGAGCGCGGCCAGCGGCGCGACGGCCTCCTGGCGGGCGGTGGCCTCGCGGAACAGCTGCGGAAGCCGGGAGGTGATCCGCAGGTCGTTGTGGTGGGTGGCGGCGATCAGCGCGGTCGCGGTGGGTCCGGTGAGGTAGGAGGAGATGTCCTGCTGGGTCCGGGGGAGCTGGTCGGCGCGCAGGCGGTCGATGTCGAGCGGCAGCCGCCAGAAGTCCTGTGCGCCGGGCGCCCAGGCGTCGAGCTTGTCGAGCGAGCCGCCGGCGACCAGGCCGGTGCTCCGCCAGTAGGCCTTGGGCAGCGAGTCGGTGGTGAAGGCGAGGCAGGCCTGGAAGGGGCAGGGCAGCTCGGTCCAGTACGGGTCGTCGGCGGACAGGGGGGCGAAGAGGCCGACCACCTGCGCCTGCGGGGCGTCCCCGGTGATGGACTCCGCGGTCTTGAGCACGTCGCCGAGGCGGACGCCGAGCGTGTCCGCGGCGGCCTTGCCGAGCGCGATCGGGACGGGCCCGCCCGACGCCCTGTCCTCCGGCCATTGGCCCTCGACCAGGGTGGTGTGGTCGCTGAGGCCCTGTACGTACAGCAGGTCCATCACCGGGGGGATGGCCTCGACCGTGGCGAGACCGGGGTTGACCAGGGTGCGGGGCTTTCCGCTGCGGGCGCCGTAGACGGGGCCGCTCGGGGCGACGCCGTAGGTCGGGCCGGTGTGCGCGGTCAGCTGTGCGGCGGTGTCGTCGAGGTCCTTGGCCCCGGTCAGGCGCGAGCCGGCGAGCAGGCTGGTCGCGGCGGGGCCCCGGCTGTGCAGGAAGTCGCGCAGCCCCTGGTCCGCGGTCCGGTCCAGGAGGCGGGGGAAGGCGGCGGCCAGGAAGACGGTGCCGAACGCCAGTGCCGCGGTGAGCAGGGCCGCGATCGGCATCGCGCGCAGCCTGGTGCGCACCCAGGGAGCGGGGAGGGGGGCGGTCGCGGCGCGGGTTCGCGCGCGGGCCGTCCCGTCCGTGCCGGCTGGACTGGTCACATCTCCTCCATGTGTCGCAGCCGCTGGGCCACGTCCCGGCGGCGGCGGCCGCTCAGGAGGGCCGAGAGCAGCGGGACTGCGGCGATCGCGACGGCCAGCAGGACGGCGGTGCCGACCGGCAGGTCGACCACGACCTCCGGGACGGGGCGGCGGGCCGCCGGGGTGAGCACGACGAGGGGCACGATCAGATGGACGATCAGGGCGCCGAGGCCGAGGCCGACGACGCTGCCGAGACCGACCAGGACGGCCTGTTCGGAGGCCGCGGTGCGGACCAGCCGGCGCCGCGGGGTGCCGAGGGCGAGGAGCAGCGCGAACTCCCGGGAGCGTTCGCCCGCGGCGGCGGCCGAGGCGGCGGCGAAGCCGATCGCGGCGAGCACCGTGGTGACGACCGCGATGGCGGCGAGCGCGTTCTGCGGGGCGGCGCTGAGCGGGTCTCCGGTCAGCGCGGCGGCGACCTCCTCGCGCAGCTGCAGGTCGGGGGCGCCGGGGGCGCCGCGCAGGGCGGCGGCGGCCTGCGCGGGTGCCGGGTCGTCGGAGCCGGTGCCCGGCAGCCACCACTCGGCGGGGACGGGCGTCTCCCTGCCCTCGGCGGCGAGCGCCCGGCTCACGGTGGCGAGGTCGAGGAGGAGGGACTTGTCCCCGACGACGGGCAGGGACTCGACGGCCGCGGTGACCCGTACCCGCAGGGTGGTGACGCCGATCGGCACCCGGACGCTGTCCCCGACCTTCGCGCCGTTGGCGGCGAGGAAGCCGTGGGTGGCGACGCCCGTGACGTCGTCCGGCGCGGTCGCGGCGGTCGGGGTGAAGACGCCCCGCAGGCTGCCGGGAGGGCCGCCGAGGGCGCGGTAGCGCACCTTGAACAGCTGCCGGGCGTCGGCGGGTTCGGCCTTGCCGTCGGCGGAGAGCACACCGTTGACGGCGGTTCCGCTGGGGCCCCAGCTCAGGCCGGCCGGGACCTCGACGGGCACGGCGGCGGCGCCCGGCCCGTCGGCTACGGAGAGTCCGCGGACGGTCAGCTCCCCGCCGCTCCGCGCGTCGGCGGACACGATCACCCCGGCGACCGCGAGCGGTGCGGAGGCCGTGCCGAGCGGCGCGTCGGTGAACGCGCCGAGGTCGGCGGTGGCCCGGCCGTCACCCGAGGCGGGGAGGCCGGTGAGCGGGACCTGGAAGGTGAGGCCGTAGCGGTCGCGGACCAGCAGCCAGACCTCCGGGCGTTCCCTGGACGGCGCGGCGTCGCCTTCGCCCGGGCTCTCGATCCGGGCGCCGGGCGTGAACGTGACCTCGGCGTCGATCCGCTGCGGGCGGCCGGGCAGCGGCACTCCGGCCGCCGCTCCGGTGGGCGCGGGCTTGGCCAGGGAGCCGAACAGTTCCTGCGGGTCGCGGCCGTCCAGCAGGTCGGCGCGGACGGGGACGCGGTCGGCGAAGCGGGCGGCGTCCACGACGATCACCTGCCCGTAACCGTTGTCGGGGAGGGACTGCTCCTGCCGGACGACGGGGAGGATCCGGTCGCCGCCGGGCAGCGCGCTGTACCGGCTTCCCTGGCCCATCGGGGCGGTCTTGGAGTTGTGGATCCGCAGCCCGCCGGCGGTCGTGTAGCTCGCCTGGTCCTGCTGGGAGGTGTTCCAGGTGGCGTGCTGGCCGAGCGCCAGGACGCCGGTGGAGACGCCCAGGACGAGGAGCAGGACCGGTCCGCTGGCCCGGCCGGGGCGGCGGGCCAGCTGCCAGCCGACCAGCGCGGGTGCCAGGCCGCGGCCGCGGGCGGCCAGCCGGGCGCCGAGGCGGGCGGCCAGCGGCAGCAGGCGCAGCACCAGGAGGGTGCCGGCGCCGAGCGCGAGGGTGGGGGTGGCGACCAGGACCGGGTCGAGGCCGAGCCGGCCGGACGAGTCCGGGGACAACCCGCCGCTGTACTGGGAGAGTTGGTAGTAGGCGAGGACGGCCAGGGCGAGCAGGGCGAGGTCGGCGCCGGAGCGGGCGGCGCCGGAGGCCAGCGCCTGGCGGCGGCCGGCGCGGCGCAGCACGGCCGCTCCGGCGCCGCGCAGCAGGGCGGGCACGGCGGCGAGCAGGACGCAGCCGAGGGCGCAGAGGACCGCAACCGGCCAGAGCGACCAGCTGAGGCCGGTGTCCAGGGGCACGTGGCGGAGCGGGCCGAAGCCGCCCAGGACGCGGAGCAGCGGCGGGGTGAGCAGGGGGGCGAGCAGCGCGGCGGGCAGTGCGAGCAGTGCCGCCTCCGTGGCGGTGAACGCGCCGAGCCGGGCGCCGGACGCGCCGCGGGCGGCCAGCAGGGCGTTCTCCGACTGCTGGCGGGTCGCGATCAGGTGGACGACCAGGAGGAGGGCTGCGGCGGCGAGCACGATCAGCTGCAGGGCGCCGATCAGCAGGGTGGAGCGGGCGACCAGTGCGCTGGACTCCAGTTCGCGGAGCAGGTCGGTGAGGTCGCTCCGGGCTATCACGCCGCCCTTCTTGGCGAGTTCGTCGGCCAGGCCGGGCGCCCGGGTGCGCAGGGCCTCGACGGTGGAGGGGGCGACGCCGGTGAAGTCGGCGTCGAGCAGCCAGCTGCGGCCGTTCTGCGGCACGCCGGCGGCGGTGAAGACGCTGTCGTCGACCAGCAGCGGGCCGTAGGTGGTGAAGCCGCCGACCTGGATCTCCTGCCCGTGCAGCGGGTCGATCCGCCAGTAGAGGTCGTCGGCGTCGGTGGCGCGGTACACGCCGGTGAGCCGGACGGTGAGCGGTGGGCCGCCGTAGCGGTCGGAGAGCTGCACGTTGGCGGGCAGCGCTTCGGCGGTGAGGCCCAGCCGGGCCAGCGCGGCCTGCGGCAGGGCCGCCTGGAGGGGGCCGCCCGCTCCGGGCGCCTTGGCGGTCTCGGGCCAGGCGCCGGCGAGCAGGCTGACGCGCTGCCGGTCGACGGTGGCGAGGAGGGTGAGGTCCACCTCCTTGGCACCGGACCCGCGGCCCGCCTGACCGCCCGGCTGGTCCGGCAGACCGTAGGACCGGCTGCGGGCCAGGCTCTGGGTGGTGGTGGGAAGGTCGCCGAAGAGGGCCCGGGCGTACTCCGCGACCGCGGCCTCGTCCTTGGCCCGTTTGTCCAGCCCGTGCTCGGAGTTGACCAGGACCGTGGTACGCGGGTGGCCCGCGCCCTGGAGCGCCTGGCGCTGGCCGACCTCGCCGACCGTGCGCTGGAACGCCACCAGTGCGGTGAGCACCGCCGTCGTGATCAGTACGGTGAGCAGCGCCGCACTGGCCAGGGGCAGTCGCCCGCGCAGACGGCGCACGACAAAGCCGAGCATCCTGATTCCTCCCCCGGTCCATCATGGCCCCGCGCCGCTGCCCTTACGGGCAGACTTCTCCCACTGCGCGGATGGGCGCCCTTGGCGCACCGATACGGTGATCACCGGCGCTTGATCACCGGATAGCGGACGATGCTGTCAGATCCGGTCAAAGAAAGGAAGGGACTTGCGCGAATCATGTAAGTAATGAGCAAATGCTGCGGATCGCAGCGCTGTTGCGGCTGATGTGAGGTCAGACCCGCGGCTTCGCGCAACCGATAGCCATGACCGACAGCCGCGGCTGAAGGTCATGAACACATCAGCTTTTTGCCGCTCGGCAAGGAGCCGCGAAGGAACACCCCACCCCCAGGGAGACGCCGCATGACGCAGCAACCGGTCGCCACCGTCACGGCCCCCATGGTGGCCGTCACCGATCTCCGGCGCAGCTTCGGCACCGGCGAGCGCGCCGTTCACGCGTTGCGCGGAGTCAGCTTCTCCATCGGGAAGGGCGAACTCACCGCCCTCAAGGGCCGGTCCGGCTCCGGCAAGACCACCCTGCTCAACCTGGTCGGCGGCCTGGACAGCCCGAGCAGCGGCACCATCACCCTCGACGGCACCGACATGGGAAGCCTCGACGAGGAGGGCCGGCTCGCCCTCCGCCGGGACCGGATCGGCTTCGTCTTCCAGTCCTTCGGCCTGCTCCCGGTGCTCACCGCCGCCGAGAACGTCGGCGTGCCGATGCGCCTGCGGAAGGTGCCGGCCGCCCAGCGCGAGGAGCGCGCCCACACCCTGCTCGCCCTGGTCGGGCTCGCCGACCACGCCAACCAGCGCCCCGGCGAGCTCTCCGGCGGCCAGCAGCAGCGCGTCGCGATCGCCCGCGCCCTGGCCAACGAGCCCGACCTGATCATCGCCGACGAGCCGACCGGCCAGCTGGACTCGGAGACCGGCCGCTCGATCATGCAGCTGCTCCGCGCGGTGGTGCACAGCGAAGGCGTCACCGTCCTGGTCGCCACCCACGACCCGACGCTGATGGAGCTGGCCGACCGGGTGGTCGAGCTCCGCGACGGCCGGATCGTCGAAGAGCCGGCCGACTGAAGCCCGGCGCCTCGGAGCCCTGCCCCCCAAGTGCCGGCAAAAGGTCGACAAGCCGACGTGGGAACACCCGGAATCCCGCCGCTGCAAATGCCCGCATGAATAGCGGGACCGGGTACCGCCGCAATGCGCCGGAGTGGCCGACCGGGGAATCCGGGCCTTCGCCGACCAGGAATCGGCAAAGGCCCGGATCACCGAGGCCCACCACCCACACAGGAATTCCCCGCCGGGCCCGCAGCGGGCGGAGCGTATAAAGCAGTACGGCAGGATCGGGGCCCGCCCCCCGGCACCGTCCAGGTCAGGCCGCCCCCGGCTTCGACGGCCCCGCCGCGGAAGAGCACCGCCGAAGGCTTTCCACCGCCGCCCGGACGGACGGCACCCCACGGCGAGGTGACGGTTTGTGCCGGAACCCGTCGCCCGCCGGTGCGGTCACTGCTCCGGGATGCGGCCGCACATCGCGTTGCCGGGCTCGGACGGGTCGGCGCTGATCCAGAACTGCGCCCACAGGAGGGCGAATTCGGGCCGGCTGAGATACCCGTCGCCGTCCAGGTCGAGCAGGTCGAAGACGTCGTCGGTCTCCACGCTCCGGCCGTGCCAGACGTCGACGAGGCGGCGGTGCTCGTCGCGCGAGATGCGGCCGTCCCCGTTCTCGTCCACGGCGTCGAAGACGGTGTCGGCGGTCGCCGTGACGACCTCGCGCAGGGCCGGGAGCCGGTCGACGAGGGCCAGGAACTCGTCCATGTCGACCCTGCCGTCGTGGTCGGCATCGGCGACCGAGAGCAGGTGGTCCCACCAGCCCGTCATGAGCGCCTCGACCCTGGCCCTCAGCCCGGCGTCCCGCCGGACGGCCGGCAACCGGCCCCAGCGCTCCGCCAGGGCCCCGAAGTCGTCCTGCCGCAGGCAGCCGTCCCCGTCCGTGTCGAACGCGGCGAAGACGTTGCGGAGCTTGCGCTGCTGGAACTCGCTGGCCATGAACGGGCCTCCCCTGTGCCGAACCGCTGCTGTGCGCTGCTGTGCCGAACCGCTGCTGCTCGGGGCCGCTGTCGTGCCGGACCCGTGCGCCACCACGCGTGGCGACAGGATGGTGACTATAAGTGCGCGGCGCGGGCGCCGCCGGGCTTCGGGGGAAGAACGGGGAATCCCGGCACGGCCGCGCCGGGTGTGCTAGCCGGGGGCCGGCTCCGGCCCGTGCCCCGCCGACCCCGGCCGGTCCCCGCCGAGTGGCGCTCCCGTCCATCGTTTCTCTGCTCAACTTCGCTCCGAACGACGGGAGTTGCGCGGCCGAGCGGTCGGGGTACGTATCCGGGGTACGTATCGGGGGGCGGTGCGGGTCCGAGCGGGAGGAGCAGGCTGTGCCGGAGCGGCAGCGGGTCGTCATGCGGTGCACCTGGCCCGGGCACGAGCGGGTGGTGTCCGAGCACGTCGTCTACTGCGTCGACGGTGAGCCCGTGCCCGGCGTGCCGGGCATCCCCCCGTGGGACACCTTCCGCGGGCGTTCCAGCGACCGCGTGCGCCTACCGGTGACCGACGAGGAGGCGAGCCGCTGGCAGGAGGCCCTCGCCGCCTACGTCCTCGAAGCCGAGTCCGTCTCCGACGGGCTCCGGGGCCTCCGGGACCTCCGGGTGAAGGCCGGGCGCCGGAGCCTGCTCGGGAGGCTTCCGGCGGTACGCCGACGGAGGGCGGCCCGGCTGGGCAACGCCGAGGAGTCGTACGCCGCCCGCATGGCGGCCGCCGAACGGGCCTACCGCCCGGTGCTGCGGGAGGTCGAGGCCCGGTTCGTGGCGGCGCAGGAGGAGGAACGGGCGGCCCGCGCCCGGGATCAGGACCGCGAGGAGGCCGCCCGGCTGGCCCGCGTCGCCGCGCTGGGCAGGTGGAAGAAGCGGTGGGCCGACCTCGCCCGGGCGGCGGACCTCCGGGTGTGGGCCTGGGAGTACGAGGGGCACACCCTCTCCCTGCTGCCCCACGATGGCCGTCGGCACGGCCGACCGGCCCTGACCGCTCGCGACTTGGCGAAGATCCTCGTCGTACTGGCAGGCCGCGGGTGCACGCGGGTGGAGTGGGAGGAGGAGGCACGCCGTTCGGTGGAACAGGTGGTCGGCGCCGGGGAGTTCTCCGCGTGGTGGCGGTACGTCCTGAGCGCGACGGTGAACACCCGCGCTTTGGAGGCGGCGGAGCGGGAGATCGTGTCCACGGTCGAGCGGGCACTGGCAGCCCTCGCGGCAGCCGGGAGGCCCGGGCTGCAGACCTTCACCGTGGACTACCACGAATCCGTGTCCGGATGGCGCCTCGCTCTCGACCCGCCGCAGCACCTCGTGCAGCCGAACGTCGAGCTGCCGGTCATGCCCTGGCTATCCACCAGTGGTGGATGGAGGTTCGGGAACTACGGCGGCAGGGTCTACCGGTACGACACGCTGGTGCTGACGGTCGACCGGCCACCGTGGGAACCTGGCGGATTCGCCGAGGTGACGAAGGAGACCGTCTACGCCAGTTTCACGCGGGACAGGTGGAGCCGCCAAACTCCCACGTGGTTCGCGGAGTCGCTGCTCGACGACGAGGTCGAGCACTACAACCCCGCCTACCAGACGGACCTGAGCTTCCGCCTCGCCGAGCACGCGGACGCCCGCGAGTTCGTTCCGTACGTGGTGGCACTCGCCGGCATGGTGACGACCGGGCTCTCCGAGGTCGCCCACCGCCAGGGCGTGGCCCTCTGACCCCTCTGCCTCCTCTGCCTCCTCCGCCTCCTCTGCCTCCTCCGGGCGCCGGCGGGTCCGGCGCCGGTCCGACGCCGGGTGCGGCCGGGCCGGGGGCCGAGCCGCCGGCCGGTCCGGGGATCGGGCCAACTGCCCCTCCGGTGCAGGCCCGTGGGCGGAGGAGGGGGGCCTCCTCCGCCCACGGGGGTCACGCGGGAGGTGGCTCAGGCCGCGGCCCGCCACCGCTGGTCGGGTGCTCCCGTACAGGGGGCGAGGACCAGTGGGGTGCCGTCGGCGGTGCCGGCGCCGGAGGGGGCCAGGCAGCGGCCGGCGCTGACCAGGGAACGGTCCGGTCCCTGCTGCCACCGCTGGGCGGGCGCTCCGGAGCAGGCCGCGATCGTCACCGGCGAGGTGGAGCCGTCCAGGCAGAGGCCGCCGAGCCCGGTGAGGGCGCCGTCGCTCCGCAGGGTCCAGCGCTGGTTGGGCCCTCCGTGGCAGGAGTAGAGGGTGGGCCTGGTCCCCGGGGAGGTGGCGCTGCCCGGCAGGTCCACGCACCGCTCGGACACGGCGTTGACGAGCATCGCGTCGCTCGGCGGGGGCAGCGCGGCGCCGGTGGCCGAGATCTCGGCCGCGCTGGTCCACGGACCGCGGTCACCGGCCTCGCTCAGCACCCGCAGCCTGAGGTAGCGGCCCGGGGTGGCGGCGAAGGACACCGGTTTCGCGGCGGCGGTGTCGGCGAAGGTGCCGGTCGCCACCGGACTCCCCCAGTCGCTCGTCAGATCGGAGACGTAGACCTCGTACCGGCCGGCCCGGCCGTTGACGCCGCCGTCCTGCCGCGGCAGGTACGTCAGGCCGTCGACGGCGTGGCGGGCCCCGAGGTCGATCCGGATCTCGTGCGGCAGCGGCGCGGCGGTGCCGGACCACCGGGTGTGCCAGATCGTCGCCGGGTCGCCGTCGACGGCGTTGGCGGCGGCGCCGTTCTCGCCGGCGGTCTCCTGGCTGTCGGCGTGGATCACCTGCCAGCCGGCCTGCGGGATCTGCGGCGAGCCCGGGGTGACCGGCCCGCCGGCCGGGACGGTGATCCCGCTCGCGGTCACGGTGAACGCCGCGGCCCGGTCGCCCGCCTTGATCAGGAGCACGCCGGCGCGGTCGGCCGGGTCGAAGTACCAGCCGCTGCTCGCGGCGTCGTACGCGGCCCTGCTGGTCAGCGCGGTCAGCGCCGTCCCGTCGACCGCCACGGAGGCCGGGGCGCCCGCGGTGTGCACGGTGAACTCGTAGCCGCGCGAGGACGGCTTGCCGGTGTAGCTGCCGTCGGCCGCCCCGACGGCGATGACGGCGTCGCCCCGGCCGGTGGTCGGCGCGGTGACGTCGACCCGCTGGCGGGCGTAGGCGCCGGACTGGTAGGCGCGGGTCACTCCGTCGTCCTCGTACAGGTCGAACGAGGAGGAGCCGCGCGGGTACACGTCGTAGGTCAGCGTGGAGACGCTCTTCTCGCCGGTGCGGTTCATCTGCGGCCACATCGGCACGATCGCGCCGGAACGGACGAACAGCGGCAGGGTGTCGAGCGGGGCGGCGTAGCCGTTGAGCCAGCCCGGCCCGTTGTAGACCTTGCCGGTCCAGTAGTCGGTCCAGCTGCCGGCCGGCAGGTAGATCCCGTCCCGGACCGCCGTGTCGCTGACGACCGGCGCCACCAGGAACGAGTCGCCGGCCATGAACTGACCGCTCGTCAGGTTTCCGCGCGCCACCGGGTCGTCCGGGTACTCCAGCACCAGCGCCCGGGTGGAGGGCACGCCGGTCTCGGTGGCGGTCCGGCCCATCGTGTACAGGTACGGCATCAGCCGCATCTTCAGCTGCAGGTACTTGCGGTTGATCGACTGGTACGGCTCGGGGAACCGCCACGGCTGCTTGTCCTGGTACCCGGCCGCGGGGTTGCTGGCACCCCATCCGGACATCGTCATGAAGGCCGGGGTGAAGGCCTTCCACTGGAGGTCGCGCACATAGGTCTGCGGGCTCCCGCCGAAGATCCCGTCGATGTCGCCGGAGGCGTAGTTCAGGGCCGACAGGCCGGCCCCGGCGATCGAGGGGACGTGCCAGCGCATGGCGTCCCAGGTGCCGCTGGTGTCGCCGGTCCACACGACCGCGTTGCGCTGGGTGCCCGCCCAGCCGTCCACGGTCCAGACGAAGCGCCGCGCGTCCGAGTTCTTCTCGATGCCCGTCACGGCCTGCTTCACCCCGTCGAAGGCGTACTTGTAGCCCGAACCGATCCAGGCGACGTCGGTCTTCACCGCCCGCGAGCCGGCCGTCCCGACCTCGCGGTCGATGTCGGCGAGCCCGGTCGAGGTCCACAGGCCGGTCCGGAAGCCCTCGGCCTTGAGCGCGGCGACGGTGGCGGGCAGGTCGGTGTAGCCGCAGCCGTAGCCGTCGTTGGGCAGGAACCAGCCGGAGGGCATGTCCGCCTTCCGCGCGTCCTGCGCGTAGCCGACCACGTCGGGCGTGGTCTGGTGCCGGGCCCGGGTGTGGTCTCCCCGGTAGTCCGGGTTCGAGGCGTTGAAGCAGTCGGCGTTGCCCAGCTCCAGTCCCCAGATCGGGGCGAGGAACGGCTTGCCGGTGACGTCCGTGTAGTCGTTCAGCACACCCTTGAGGGAGGTGTCCGTGAAGTACCAGGCGTCGAAGCGCTTCTCGTCGTGGGTGAGCGCCGTCGGGGCGCGGAAGTCGTAGGAGCCCGGCGCCCAGGTGTTGCGCATGACGCCGTAGCCGTTGGTGGACATGTAGAACGGCGCCGGGCTTGCGTTGGTGCCCTCGGTCCACTTGTTGGAGACCGCCACCGGCACCGTCCGGTCGCGCAGCGCCCACTCGCCCAGGTGCAGGCCGGTGCCGTAGAACTGCTCGTCCGCGCCGCGGGCGAGGTACTGGGTGGTCTTCCCGCCGGTCCAGCCGGTCGGCCCGGACTCGGCCCACACGAGGGTGGTGTCGTCGGCCCGGTAGAGCGCGAAGGTCAGCGGCGACTTGTTGATCCGCAGACTGATCGCGGGGGTGCCGATCCGCCAGTACGCGCCGGCGTCGGTGAGGGTGGCGCCGACCGCGCCGAACGAGGTGGTGACCGCCAGGTCGGTGCCGGCCGGGTCGTCGCGGAAGGAACCGTCGGGGGAGAGCCAGATCCGGAAGACGTCGGCCCGGGCGACGACGATCCGGGCGGCGGCGGCACTCGACGTCCGGACGGTGAAGGTGTCGCCGGCGCGGGTCACCGCCGTGGCGTTGCCCGCCGTCGCGGCCCGCGCCGGCGGGGCCGGCGCGACTGCGCCCAACAGGGCGGCGAGCAGGGTCAGGACCACGGCCGCGGCCGTGCGCCGGGGACCGGCGGCTCGTGGTCGGGGGATGGGGGAAGCGGCTGCAGCGCTCACTCGCGCCTCCTGGAAGAGATCGGGGCTCGCCGCGCACTCGGGCGGCCGGGAGGTGAGGTCGTGCTCCGCTATGACACCAGGGGCATGACATGTCGTCAAGTGCTCATACTGATGCCTTTTTGAGCATTATCGAGCACGTTTTGCAAAGCCGTGCGCACGGACGGCCGAGGAGCAGCCCCGGCCGCCGGCTCCGGCGTCGACCCGGCCACCGACTCCGGCCACCGACTCCGGCCACCGACTCCGGCCGTCGGCTCCGAGTGGCCCCATCAGGGGCCTCAGGCGTTCACCGGCCGCGGGTGCACGGTGGTCAGGATCCCCAGTAGGCGGGCCACTTCGACGGCGACCGCCTCCCGGCCCGCGCCGAGGTAGGCCCGGGTGTCGACCAGCCTCTCGTCGGCGCCGAGGCGTTCGCGGACGGCGCCGGTGAAGACCCGGTTGAGGTGGGTGGCTATGTTGATCTTCGTCATGCCGTGGGCGACGGCGGCGGCGAGGTGCTCGTCGGCGACGCCCGAGGACCCGTGCAGGACCAGCGGCACCGGGACGCCCGCCCGGAGCTCGGCGATCAGCCCCAGGTCGATCCGGGCGTCCCGGGTCCGCATGGCGTGCGAGGTGCCGACGGCGACGGCGAGCGCGTCGACCGAGGTCGCCCGGACGAAGGCGGCGGCCTGCGCCGGGTCGGTCCGGGCGCCCGGCGCGTGGACACCGTCCTTGCCGCCGACCTCGCCGAGCTCGGCCTCCACCGTGACGCCCGCCGCGCGGCAGCGGGCGGCGACCTCCGCCGTGGTCCGCACGTTCTCCTCGTACGGCAGGGCCGAGGCGTCGAACATCACCGAGGTGAAGCCCAACTCGACTGCTTCCAGGACCAGTTCGGCGCGGGTGGCGTGGTCGAGGTGGACCGCCACCGGGACGGCCGCGGCGCGCGCCACCGCCAGCGTGGCGGTGGCGATCGGCGCGAGGCCCCGGTGGTAGCGCACGGCGTTCTCGCTGATCTGCAGGACCACTGCGGTGCCTGCGGCCTCGGCGCCGGCCACTATGGCCTCGGCGTGCTCCAGCTGGATGACGTTGAACGCGCCGACGCCGTGGCCGTCACGGACGGCTCGGGCGAGGATCTCGCCGGTTGCGGTGAGGGGCATGGGTGGCGGGGCCTTTCTTCCTGAGGGGCGGCCCGTGGGTCGGGCCGAGGGCGGCGGGCCGAGGGCGGCGGGCCGAGGAGCGGGCCGATGGACAGGCCGAGGGCCGGTCCGGCAGGCAGGCCGGCGGGCCGAGGGCCGGGTTCCGGTGGCGTGACGGCTCATCGGGCGGGTAGCGACGCCGGCCGGGGGTGCTCCGGGCCGTCGACGGCCTCGACCTCGACCTGTGCGAACAGCCGGGTGCGGACCACCGGGTCGAAGCGGCCGGCCGAGGGGGCGAGGACGGTCGCGGCGGACAGGGCCGCCGCCTGCCGCAGCCGTTCGGGCCACGGCGTGCCGCGGACCAGCCCGGCGGCGAGGGCGGCGACGGCCGAGTCGCCGGCGCCGGTGGGGTTGCCGGAGAGCGGGTCCGGCAGCCGGGCCCGCCAACGGCCCTCGGGGGTGCAGGCGAGGAGCCCGTCCGGCCCGAGCGAGGCCACCACGGTCTCCGCCCCGGCCTCGCGCAGCAGTTCGGCGCCGCGCAGCGGGTCGTCGGTGCCGGTGGCGGCGGCGAGTTCCGCCGCGTTGGGCTTGACCAGCGCGGGCCGTGCCGCGAGCGCGCCGAGCAGGGCGGGGCCCTCGGCGTCGAGCAGGGCCGGGACGCCGTGGGCGGTGGCCGATTCGACCAGTCGGCGGTAGGTGTCCGGCGGAAGCGCGGACGGCAGGCTGCCGGACAGGACGACCGCCTCCGCCCCGCCCAGCAGGAGGTCGTAGCGGGCGGCGAACGCCGCCCACTCCGCCCCGGTGACGACGGGGCCCGGTTCGAGGTACACGGTGGTGTCGCCGTGGCGGTCCTCGACGACGGCCACCGTGCGCCGGGTCTCGCCGGCGATCTCGACCAGTTCGTCGGTGATCCCGGCGGCCGCGAGATCGGCGCGCACCGCCTGCCCGGTGGCGCCGCCGGCCAGCCCGGTGACGACGGCGGGGTGCCCGAGCGCGGTGAGGACCCGGGCGACGTTGACGCCCTTGCCGCCGGCCTGCCGGGTGACCGCGACGCGGTTGCTGCCGTGCCGCGTGACCTCGTCCAGCCGGTAGGTGACGTCCAGCGCCGTGTTGAGGGTGACCGTGAGGATCACCGGTGACCGCCCTCCACCGGACCGACCGCCACCGGACCACCCACCGGGCCGGCCACCGGATCACCCACCGCATCGCCCGCCGCGTCGCTCAGCAGATCCTCGGCGAGCAGGCCCGCGCCCAGGCAGCCGGCGTACGGGCCGAGCCGGGCGGCCGCCAGGTCGGGCGCGGCGCGGAAGGTGAGCCGTTCGGCGAGCCCCGCCCGCAACGGGCCCAGCAGTTCCTCGCCCGCCTCGGCCAGCCCGCCGCCGACGACGACGCGTTCGAGGTCGAGGAGGAGGGTGAGTGCCGCGAGCCCGTCGGCCAACGCCTCGACGGCCTCGGTCCAGATCCGCACGGCCGGTGGTTCGCCGGCCGCGGCCCGCGCCCGGACCTCGCTCGCACCGACCCCCTCGGCACCGGTGGCCCGCGCGTAGCGGCGGGCGACGGCGGAGGCCGAGGCGAGGGTCTCCAGGCAGCCCCGGTTCCCGCAGCCGCAGGGATCGCCGCCGGGCCTGACGACCAGGTGGCCGAGCTCGCCGGAGGCTCCGCGGCCCCCGGCGAAGGGTCGGCCGTCGACGATCAGGGCGGCGGCGATGCCGGTGCCCACCGGAACGAAGGCGAGGTTCCGGCAGCCGCGGCCGGCCCCGAGCCGGCTCTCGGCGAGACCGCCGGCCCGTACGTCGTGGCCGAAGGCGACCGGCAGGGCGAGGTGTTCGGCCACCCGGCGGCGGACCGGCAGGTCCCGCCACCCCAGGTTGACCGCCCGGGCGACGACCCCGGTCTCCTCGTCGACCAGGCCCGGCACGACCACACCGGCCGCCGTCGCCGGGGCGTCCAGTTCGAGGGCGCGGCGGCGCAGTTCGCCGGCGCAGGCCAGCACCGTCCCGATCACGGCGTCCGGGCCGCGTTCGGGGCGGGTGGGCCACTGCCGGGTCTCCAGCAGCCGTCCGCCCTCGACCACCCCGCCCTTGATGTGCGTTCCGCCGACGTCCAGCGCGACGACACTCACGGACCGGCCCCCTCCGGCGCGGGACCGCGGGAACGCACGGCGGTCACGGCCGGTCCAGGATGATCGAGCGCGTGAGGTTGCGGGGCCGGTCCGGGTCGAGCCCCCGGGCGACGGCGATCCCGACGGCCAGCCGCTGGGCCCGCACGAGGTCGGCGAGCGGGTCGAGCGGGGAGACCGACACCGTGGCGCCGACGCTCCTGACCTGCTCGGCGAGCCCGGCCGGCGGTTCTCCGAGGAACCAGACGGTGCTGTCGGGGTCGGTGACGCTGATCGGCCCGTGGCGGTACTCCATCGCGGGGTAGGACTCGGCCCAGGAGGACGAGGCCTCACGGACCTTCAGGGCCGCCTCATGGGCGAGGCCACAGGTCCAGCCGGCGCCGAGGAAGGTGAACTGGCGGGAGTCGGCGGCACCTTCGGGCAGCGGCTCCGCCAGGGCCCGCTGCGCCTGCTCCGGGAGGTCGTCGGGGGCCAGGCCGAGGTGCGCGCGCAGCAGAACCAGCGCGGTGGTGGCGAAGCGGGTCTGGACGACGGACCGCTCGTCGGCGAAGTCCAGCACCACCAGGGACCTCGCGGCCCCGGCGATCGGGGTGGTGGCGTCGGCGGTGACGGCGACGGTCTCGGTGCCGCGCAGGCGCGCCAGCGCGTCGAGCACCTCCGTGGTGGTCCCGGACCGGGTCAGGGCCACCACCCGGTCGTAGCGCCGCCGGTGCGGGAACTCCGAGGCCGCGAACGCGTCGGTCTCCCCCAGCCCGGCGCTCTCCCGAAGGGCGGCGTAGGCCTGCGCCATGTAGAGCGAGGTGCCGCAGCCGATCACCGCCACCCGTTCGCCGGGCTCCGGAAGTCCCTCGGGCGCCAGGCCGATCGCGCGCCGCCAGCAGTCGGGCTGGCTGGCGATCTCCGTGTCCACGTGACTCATTGGCTGTCCTCCAAGCAGGGGGCAGTGCTCAAATATGCTTGATTTATAGACCCTCCATCCATCTTTGCGCAATCTCGATCAGCACTTTGCAGTCGCGATCAGCGCTGACCAGCCACGGGCCCGGCACCGCACCGGCCGCCACCAGCCGTCCGTGACCACCGCGCCCTCGCGCGACGCGACGGGGAGCGGAGGCGAGGAAATCGGAGCTCGGGGCCCGGGGCCCGGGGCTCAGGGCTCAGGGCTCAGGCGGGCGCGATCGGGGCGAAGCGGTCGCCTCCGGTGATCCACTCGCCCCGGCGCATCACGGCGACCAGGTCGTACGCGGCGGAGTCGACGACGACCAGGTCGGCGTTCTTGCCCGGCTCCAGCGCGCCGACGGTGTCGGCGAGGCCGAGCAGGCGGGCCGGGACGGCGGAGAGGGACTCGGCGGCCTGGCCGAGGGTCAGGCGGCCGACCGTCACGGAGCGTTTGAAGGCCCGGTCCAGGGTGAGCGTGGAGCCGGCGATGGAACTGCCGTCGGTGAGCATCGCCACGCCGTCCTTGACCTCGACCTGGAGGGGGCCGAGGGGGTAGAGGCCGTCGCCCATGCCGGCGGCGCCCATGGCGTCGGTGATCAGGGCGACGCGGGA